>NZ_CP020028.1:4868125-5190000 GCF_002240415.1 Paenibacillus kribbensis | reverse complement strand
GCTTTACTGCAGCTTGATATTGAATTTGGGTACGATCTGTACAGGATAGGTGGGAGCCGTTGAGCCTTGAGCGCCAGCTTGAGGGGAGGCATCCTTGGGATACCACCCTGATCGTATCTAGGTTCTAACTTGGTACCGTAAGCCGGTACGAGGACAGTGTCAGGTGGGCAGTTTGACTGGGGCGGTCGCCTCCTAAAGAGTAACGGAGGCGCCCCAAGGTTCCCTCAGAATGGTTGGAAATCATTCGAAGAGTGCAAAGGCAGAAGGGAGCTTGACTGCGAGACCTACAAGTCGAGCAGGGACGAAAGTCGGGCTTAGTGATCCGGTGGTACCGCATGGAAGGGCCATCGCTCAACGGATAAAAGCTACCCTGGGGATAACAGGCTTATCTCCCCCAAGAGTCCACATCGACGGGGAGGTTTGGCACCTCGATGTCGGCTCATCGCATCCTGGGGCTGAAGTAGGTCCCAAGGGTTGGGCTGTTCGCCCATTAAAGCGGTACGCGAGCTGGGTTCAGAACGTCGTGAGACAGTTCGGTCCCTATCTGTCGTGGGCGTAGGAAATTTGAGAGGAGCTGTCCTTAGTACGAGAGGACCGGGATGGACGTACCGCTGGTGTACCAGTTGTTTCGCCAGAAGCACAGCTGGGTAGCTATGTACGGAAGGGATAAGCGCTGAAAGCATCTAAGCGTGAAGCCCCCCTCAAGATGAGATTTCCCAATTAGTAAGACCCCTTGAAGACGACGAGGTAGATAGGTTGGGGGTGGAAGTGCAGTAATGCATGGAGCTGACCAATACTAATCGGTCGAGGGCTTATCCTAAAGATAGGACGCAATGGAGTTTCGGATCCAGTTTTCAGGGTGTAATACCTTGAAGGTATGTACAAGTGCATACGAAAAACGCATTGAAATTCATTCACACGACTGTGATGAACCGAGTTTCAATACAGAAGAATTTGCGAAGCAAATTCATGTTTGGTGGCGATAGCGGAGGGGTTCCACACGTACCCATCCCGAACACGACCGTTAAGCCCTCCAGCGCCGATGGTACTTGGACCGCAGGGTCCTGGGAGAGTAGGACGTTGCCAAGCACAATAAAAAAGCACACCCTTAACGGGTTGTGCTTTTTTTATTTTGACCGATTTATTTATCGTTCATACACAAGTTTATCGTGTTCCCGATTAAGAGCTTTACAGCATCCTGGTTGTCCTTTGTAAAGTGGTGTCTTGCAGGTTTCCCTAGAACGACAATACGGCACTATCCGAGAGACACTTAATCTATTTCAACTTGTTCTGTCTGGAGAACACTTAAGGCTTGAAGTTTACGTGTAATTTCTTTTTGCCATTTTTTATCTCCGACTTGTACGGCAAGATTAAGAAGATCCAAATAATCGTCAATATGCAGGGAGGTTTTGCTGAAAATTTCTTTCACTACGGTCCTGCCTCCTTTGAAGTCTATGTGTATTTATCATTTAATAATGATAATCATTATCAAGATAATGAGCTTAAACATATTATGCCTGTGTTCAAGATAAATTGCAAGTTATGTATAAATAAATTTTAAAGCACGTAAATAAGGACTTAGGAAACAGCCTCTTCGCCTTAGGTTCACACATTGTTCACGCCTTTTATATGGGTCACATCATGATAAAAAAAGTGTGTATTGAGTGCCCGCGAATGAGGAGACAATTAAGTAATGCTTCAACAAGAGGATGAGACAGATTATGGGCGAACAAAAAAAGTAAGCGCTTGCTATTGTGATGGGAGCGCCTTGCCATTGACACTGACAGTCTGTATTCATGGACGGAGCGCAAGTCCGGAGAGTTCAGGTAACCAGGGAGGAGACACCTCAACAAAGGGTGTACCGATGCCTTCCAGAACATTAATCCTGACTCGAGCCTTCCTTCATATAAAATAATTAATTAGGCCGATATATCACATTTTTACTCATTTTGCCGATAATTAGAATATCATGGTATTAGCTTTTATCGGTTCTCTGCAATCCTTCAATTTGATCTGGGTGATGACGGGTGGAAGTCCGGCTCATGCGACGGATACGGCAGTGCGTTGGCTTCGATTCTCGAAATCATTTGCTTTTCATTTACAATTGTGATAAATTTTGTTTCCAAACGGATCGAAAATAAGGTAAGCTAAAGGAGAAGGGGCTGTTGAACGTCATGAAAGAAAACGGTGGTTTTTTCCCTATTGGCCATATTAATGATTACGCAGCTGTATCCGCTCTTCTGGCTACTAGTCTACTCGTTGAAGACGAATGAAGAAATATGGAGCGCAAGCTTCTTTGCACTCCCTGAAGTGCCCAGTAGGACAACTATCAGGAAGCCTATCAATTAGGGAACTACCTGCGTTATTTAGGAAACAGTATGCTGGTGACCGGGGCTACGATGAGGTTCGTCATTGTATTAAGCTCAATGACTGCTTATGCGATTATACGTTTTCGCTAGCGCTTCGGAGCTGCTGTACTGACCATGTTTTTGACCAGGATGATGATTCCGTTGCAGGCTACACTGCTGCCGTTGATGGTGATGTTTAAAAATGCCCATGTTCTGAATACGTATTTCTCGCTGATTTTACCCATATCGCTTTCCAGACACCGATTGCGGTCTTCATCCTATCTGGCTTTACGCGGTCTGTTCCCCACGAAATTGAAGAATCCGCTCACATTGACGGAGAAAGCATTTATCGCATTTTCCGCAGTGTAATCTTACCTATCTCGATTCCACTCATCATGACGGTGTGTATATTAACTTTCATTAATATCTGGAATGAATGCATTATGGCTTCTACCTTTATCTCATTCGAAAAGCTCTATACATTGGTTAGCCCGTGTTCTGTGAATTACGATAATGTTGGCGCTTTCTTGGTCATGGGAGCTTTACCAGTCATTATTATTTGTTTTGTCTTGTCCAAAAAGTTTACCAAGAGCATGGTAGCGGGAGCAGTTAAAGGATAGTCGGCCAAGGCGAGAGAGCGCACAGAGGAATGCTGCGCCGTTTTCAATCCATTCAATACCGTTTGTTTGTTCTTTTCCTGTTGAGCATGTCCGGCATTGTACTGGCGGTGAGCCTGTTGTTTTACAGCTGTACTACGGTGCAGTTCCATGGTGAGGCCAGTGAACTGGCACGTAAAAATATTTCCCAGATAGCGGGGCTGTTCGAGTAGCTTGCCTGCTGTTAACTACATCAACGAACGCATGATTACGAATATGTTGGGAGCTATCTATTATTCGCGGGAGGACCTGATCGGCATTCATGTTATCACGGACTCAGGCAAGGTATACAACTACGGCAACCATATGAATGTCATTGATTACTTATTACACACACGGAATGGTATAAGAAGATTCGAAAGTCAGTGGGCAAAATCGCATGGCTGGGTGTGAATCTTCATTCTGTCATTGATCAGGTGGAAACCCAGACCTGTATTGCGTATGAACGACAGCTCTATAATCTGGATGAACACAGGCCGATCGGTAGTAGCAGCAGGTACCGGAGGATGATGTCATTTGCAGATTGGGGTAAGAAGAGAGTTGTAATCGCTTCCAAATTATTGTTTGCAGATTGGTCGGTCTTATTGTGGCCTTCAGCGAGGATTTGAACGTGGAGATGGTGCGAAATCAAAGGTATTTGCTTATTTAGCACCTATATTCATTATTGTGTCCGCGTTAATTCCATCTATCGTCTTCAGAGGAATTTCACCTACGTTCAAACGCGTCATTCGGGAAATGAAGCGGGGAGACGGGAAATTTCCGTCATACAGTAAACAGCGAGTCATATGAAGTAATCACACAGTTAGCCACTTCCTTTAACCATATTGTAAGACAAATTGCAGAACTGATCGAATTGTTTCGTATCACATCAGTCAGTGAGAAAAATGCAGAGCTGCCATGGGCTACAGATGCAGGTTAATCCACATTTTCTGTAGGATACGTCGGATATGATTTATTGGATGTTGGCTGGAAAGAGGGGGCCGATGTAAGCCCTCGTGAGAACTGGAGCAGATTGGTCATTGTCTTACCATTATTCAGGCCCGGCTGCAGGGCAGGGTATCTGTAGGTATCAGTATGGATGAGCGGTGGCTGGATATCCGTTTGTCAAAGATAACCTTGCAGCCGTTGATTGAAAATGCAGCGAAGCAAGGGCTGGGGCCGCAGATTGCGGATACAGGTGGCAAGCAGCTCGTTTGAGGGGAGGGGCTTGACAGAGCATTAAGCCTGCACATCATCGACAACGTTGCAGGGATGGAATACGAGCGATGGAAGGTGGTCCAGATAGCATTGGCAGAACCCGGCAATCAGACGGGCAACGAGCAGGCGGGAGGCATCGCTTGCAAAACTTATATTTAAAACTACGGCACATGTTTGGAGAGGAATACGGTCTGCGGATCTCCAATACACCTGAGGCTGGAACGACAGTCACTGTAAGTGTGCCTTTGACACAGAAGGAGGAAAAATAATGAATATTCTGATAGCTGATGATGAAAGTATGATTCGGCAGGGGGTTCGGCGTACGATTAGCCAGGCTCTGCCAACCTGTGTCATTCATCTCGCAGCTTCCACTGAGGAAGCTGCAGGCATCCTGGCGGAGCATCCCGTCGATATTGTATTGACCGATATCCTGATGCCAGGCATGGATGGTCTGGAATTCATGCGCATTTCCAAGCGAAAGCATCCTCATCTACAGTGGGTTGTCATCTCGGCCCATTCCGACTTCCAATACGCGCAAAGAGCAGTGAAGCTGGGTGCCAAGGATTATCTGTTAAAGCCAATTGGCAAAAGGAAGCTGCTGGAATGTATTAATGTGCTGGCTGCCGAAGCGCTTGTCGCTTCGCAGCAGGCCAATGAGGGCAGGCTTCTCAAATGCAATATGGTCTATTTGCGTGAGGCTGTTTTTCAACGCTATGCACTTGGACTGGACACGGGAAAACTGGATATACAGCCCTTTATCGAAAATTATCCGGAGTTTCATCTCTTTATGGTTCGCATGGAACCTGATCATAAGCAGACGCATTTGGAACATTTTATGATTGAAAATGTACTGTCCGAGCTCATTGAGGCGGGAGGCAACGGCTTTGTCGTCAGTCTCGAACGTCACAGCCTGCTGGGCATTGCACGCCTACAGGATGAAGCAGAGGCCGCACGGCTGGAGACGCTGCTCGAATCTCATTTGAAACGTTATGTGAAGGTGCCCCTGCAAATTACGCGCTCAGGCGTTCATCATAATTTTGCAGCCATACCTGAAGAGGTAGCAAGGCTAAGACGGACGACAGAGGAGATTGCAGCCGCAGCGACGGACACTGGTGAATGTCTTCGTAAAGGTATGCATACGGTGGATGTGGCATTGCAATACATTCAGGCTCATTTTACGGAGGAGCTGTCGTTAGAAAAGGTAGCTTCGGTCGTCTTTTTGAACCCGGTCTATTTCAGCCAGTTGTTCAAACAAAAAACGGGACAAGGCTATAAGGATTATGTCATTTGTTTACGGATGGAGGAGGCGAAACGGCTGCTCGGTGATCCCCATCTGCGGCTGGCTGATATTTCAGAGCGGATCGGCTACCAGGATATGCGGCATTTTACACAAGTATTCCGGCGCAAATGTGGAATGACTCCGACAGAGTATCGACACCAGGGAGTCAAGTAGGACAGGATATACAATCTGATCTGAATAGTGAGTGTCTATGTAATATATGACTGTTCTGTGAGTGGAGTTTCTACTCTGGAGCAGTCTTTTTTTGTGTCCCCAGCTCCAGCTTGTAGGTACTCAACTAATTTGCGAGCTGCATTGGACAAATAACGATCTTTGCGCCAGACGACGGCTGGTCGGGTAAAAGGGAAGGGCTCCTTAATAGCTAGTGTACGAAATCTGTCGCCGTACTCTCGTCCCAAGCCAGTGTCCGGAATGATTGTAATGCCCATGCCTGTTGATACAAGTGAGAGAATGGTCGATATTTCAGGACAATCCAGTACTACACGGGGGATAAGATGCTGCTCCTGAAATTTGCGAATCACAGTCTCGTATACCCCAAGCCCTTCCGTTCGGCGTGCCAACAGGAGGTCATAGTTGGCGGCTTCCTGTAACGTGATTTCACCACTCGGATGACGATCAGCCCATTCACACGGAAGTACCACGACAAAAGGAGCCTCCTCTAATTCTAGTGTATGGTACGACTTGTCATCTACCGGAAGTAGGAGCAGGGCCAAATCAACTTTATTTTGATGCAGCAGTTCTTCCAGGTGATGCGTGTCCCCATGCCCTATTTTGATGTACACCCCCGGGTAATCCTGATGAAAGCGACTGAGAGGCCCGGTAATCAGAGACATACAGACCGATGAAGTACCTATGGACAGAGTACCGGTGACATTGCATTCAAATTCACCAATTTCTCTACAGGTGTCTTCCATCTCGGTCAATAATCGCTTGGCGCGGGTGTATAGTGCGTATCCGGCCTCAGTTACCTCCCATTTCTTTCCTTCACGGTAAATCAGCTTTACACCGAGCTCATCCTCCATATTTTTGAGTTGCTGACTTAATGGAGGCTGAGCCATGTTAAGCCTTCGGGCAGCCTTTGTGATTTGTCCTTCTTCGACAATGACGCAAAAGTAGTGCAGATGCTTTATATCCATTTAGGCTACCTCCCATTTCTGAACAACTTCAGCATGAATACTTTTAAAGTATGCATTACATATATTATATATATTTTTCGTGTGTACATAAGAGGCGTATAATTTTTTACAGAGATGAATTGGATATAATTTCTAAAAGCAGAGCGTTGCCAGAGAACAGAGATCATGGAGTGTAGGAGGGGACACATGAAGAAAATCATTGTAGGAATATCAGGAGCGACGGGGTCGATCTTCGGTATCCGTATGCTGAAGCATTTACGAGAGGCTGGAGCCCAGAGCCACCTTGTGTTATCTCCATGGGCTAGTGCGAATATTCCCTATGAGACAGGCTACACGGTAAAGGAAGTGGAGGCGATGGCAGATGTGGTTTACTCGTACAAGGATCAGGCTGCACGTATTTCTAGCGGCTCCTTCCGAATAGACGGTATGATTGTTGCTCCTTGCAGCATGAAGACGCTCGCCTCCATTCGCATTGGAATGGCAGACAACCTGCTCACCCGAGCAGCAGATGTGATGTTGAAGGAACGAAGGAAGCTGCTGCTTATGACAAGAGAAACACCATTAAGCAGTATCCACCTGGAAAATATGCTGGAACTGTCACGCATGGGCGTGACGATCCTGCCGCCGATGCCTGCCTTTTATAACCATCCTGCAACGATTGAAGAAATGGTGGATCATATTGTATTTCGCGCATTGGATCAGTTCGACATCGTTACAACCGCAGCCAAACGCTGGGATGGAATGAAGCAGACTGAATCCGCACTACACCAAAATTGAAAAACAAAGGAGAATGAATGATGGCCTATAAAGATTTTCGTGATTTTTTGCATACTCTGGAGAAAGAGGGACAATTGCTCACGATTAGCGATGAAGTAAAGCCGGAGCCGGATATTGCAGCAGCAAACAGAGCATTAAACAACCTTGGAGATAAGACACCGGCTTTATTCTTCAACAATATTTATGGCTATACGGATGCTCGTATTGCAATGAATGTGATGGGCTCTTGGCCCAATCATGCTCTTATGATGGGAATGCCAAAGAACACTCCGCTCAAAGAGCAGTTTTTTGAATTTGCCAGACGCTATGAACAATTTCCGGTACCTGTGCAGCGGGAAGAAACGGCTCCTTTTCATGAAGTGGAGATTACAGAAGATATTAATTTATTTGATATTTTGCCGCTGTTTCGTTTGAACCAGGGAGACGGGGGATTTTATCTGGATAAAGCTATTCTGATCTCGCGCGATCTGGATGACCCGGATACGTATGGCAAGCAAAATGTCGGTTTATACCGGATGCAGGTGAAAGGTAAAAACCGCTTGGGCATTCAGCCTGTACCTCAGCATGATATAGCGATCCATATCCGTCAAGCTGAGGAACGCGGGGAAAATTTGAAGGTAGCGATTGCCCTGGGATGTGAGCCTGTTATTACGACGGCTGCTTCTACACCGCTGCTATACGATCAATCCGAATATGAGATGGCAGGTGCCATTCAGGGTGAGCCTTACCGTGTGGTTAAAGCCAAGGATGCGGACTTGGATCTGCCTTGGGGAGCCGAGGTCATTCTGGAAGGTGAAGTGTTAGCGGGCGTACGGGAGTATGAAGGTCCATTCGGTGAATTCACAGGCCACTATTCCGGTGGTCGCGCGATGCCAGTCATTCAGATTAATCGTGTATATCATCGTAAGCAGCCCATCTTTGAGCATTTGTACATCGGAATGCCTTGGACGGAAACGGACTATATGATTGGTGTAAATACAAGTGTACCGTTGTTCCAACAGCTCAAGGACGCATTTCCTAATGAAATCGTAGCCGTTAATGCCATGTATACGCATGGGCTGGTCGCTATTATTTCTACGAAGACCCGGTATGGAGGCTTTGCGAAGGCTGTGGGGATGCGTGCGTTAACGACTCCGCATGGATTGGGATATTGCAAGCTGGTCATTGTGGTGGATGAGGATGTCGATCCGTTCAATCTGCCACAGGTCATGTGGGCTTTATCTACCAAGCTGCATCCGAAGCATGATGCTGTCATAGTCCCAGGCTTGTCTGTTTTGCCGCTTGACCCCGGTTCCGATCCGGCAGGTATGACGCACAAAATGATACTGGATGCGACGACACCTGTAGCACCGGATATTAGAGGTCATTACTCGCAGCCGCTTGATTCTCCGCTGGGTGTAGCAGATTGGGAGAAAAAGCTGAGCCAAATGCTTCGTTGAATATGTTTGAAAATAAAGAAAAATTAAAGGAGTGCTGACAGATGCATATTTGTCCCCGTTGTGAGTCCAATCGTTCAGAAGTTGTTTCCAAATCACCGGTTGAAGGTGCCTGGGAGGTTTTGTTGTGTCCTGTATGTATGTTCACATGGCGAACCTCGGAACCAGATAGCATTACCGATCCGGCAAAGTATAAATCAGCGTTCAAAGTCGATCCCCGGGATATTCCGAATGCGATCCACGTACCCCTGATTGCAGAACGGAGACAGGATCGTTCGTAACTGGATGTAAATTGTGGTATTTTGAGTATATGGGCCGAATGTAAAGGGGGTTATACTTAATGCAGATACCAAGGATCGGCAAGGAGCTGTTCATGCTGCTGGACGGCAAGACACTGGAGAACAAGCAGCATGAAGCGATGATGCTGCTGACGATCACGGAGGATCAGTGGCCGCACATTGCAATGATTAGTGTAGGTGAGATTGTTGCGCTGGACGAAGGGAATTTGCGGCTGGCACTATGGCCGGGGACGACCACGACGGGCAACATGATCCGTACCGGGAAGGCAACGCTTGCGGTATTCATCGGCGGAAAGGCGCATTATGTACGACTGTCATTGCAGCATCTGCCGATGCTGCCCGGAGCCAAGCATGTACGTGAGCGATTTGCGGCACAGGTATTCAAAGCCCGAGAAGATTCGGCCCAATATGCAGATATTGTGACAGGTGTTACGGTCCGGCTCAAGGAGCCGGAAGCGGTGCTAAATCGCTGGAGAGAAACGGTGGCAGAGCTGTTAATGTAAAAAGGAAACAGGTTGAGCTTGTTGGTACAGGAGATTGGAGCGCGAGGGAAAGCTTGTTTCTTTTGAAGGAAGAACAGGAGGAATGAATATGTCTCGTTTTGACAAGGTAGACCAGCTATTACAACAATTTGTAGCGAATGGGCCGGCAGGGTGTGGCTGTGCCATTGCACAAAATGGTCAAGTGTTGTATGAAGGGTATCACGGATATGCTGATCTGAAGGCTCGAAAACCAATCACTGAGGATACAGTGTATCGCTTGTTTTCCATGACAAAGGTTGTTGTATGTGCGGCTGCACTTATGCTGTACGAACGTGGGCAATTTTTGTTGAATGAGCCTTTATATGAATATTTACCCGAATATCGTGATGCGGATGTATTCAAAACCGCACCCAACGGATACACCTATGTGGATAAGGCGGAAAACCCCATTTTAATTAAGCATATATTTAATATGAGTGCGGGCCTTCCTTACGCTTCCGAGTCTTCAGATACAGGAAAAGCGATGCAGAAGGTCATTACAGCATTAAAGGAAAAGCAGGGGAAATATGACTTGCGCACAGAAATTAAAGCGCTTTCTGAGGTTCCACTTGCCTTTGAACCGGGAACACGATGGCTATACGGATATGGACATGATCTTGTTGCAGGTCTTATTGAAGTGATTTCAGGTAAATCATTAGGGCAATTTCTAAAGGATGAAATATTTGATCCGCTTGGCATGAACAATACAGGCTACCGTTATCGTGGAGATATTGCATCACGCATGGCCTCCGTTTATCAACGGACAGACACCGGGAAACTTGAAAAAATAGAGGGTTTTTTGGATGAATATCATCAGCCAGACGCTATATATGAAAGTGGAGGCGCAGGTCTGTATTCGACAGTCAAAGAGTACCTCACATTTTCACAAATGCTGTCGAATGGCGGCATGGTAGACGGTGTGAGGCTATTGGGGAGAAAAACGATTGATTTAATGCGCACAAATCATCTGAATACAGACCAATTATCCGATTTTACGAATTCATATCATACAGGTTATGGTTACGGACTGGGCGTACGCACACTAATGGATAAAGCGGCCGGGCATGCAAACAGCTCTATTGGAGAATTTGGCTGGTCGGGAGCAGCGGGCACTTGGGTTTCTATAGATCCGAGCGAGCAGTTCTCGGTCGTTTATATGCATCAGCTTCATCCCAATATGGAGGAATACCACCATTTGAGAGTTCGTGCAGCAGCCTACAGCTGTTTGTAAAAGATACTTAACGGTTTGACCTTTGTCAGTGCCAATTCTAGTTAATAAGGACCAAATTTTCTTTAAAGCCTAAACTATTCTTTTCCATATGTCGACATTAAACGTAGGTATAAGGATTTTGCGGAATCCTTCATTTTAAGTTTTGAAATGGGAGGGAATTAGATTTTGAAGAATAGGTGGTCTGGTTTTCTGGCGTTGGTCATCCTGATCTCAAGTTTTACATCATATGCAGGGTTTGCACACGCGGCTGATCTGGTGCTTTCCAAGATTGTCCTTTCCTCTAACGAGGTAACTGTGCAACAGGGAGATACGGCCGCATTGACGGCTACGGCTATTTATACGGATGGGACGACTTCCAATGTAACCGTAAGCACGGATTGGAAAAGTGATAATACAGCTATTGCTACAGTATATAACGGCACAGTTTCAGGCAAGGGCGAAGGGGAAGCGACTGTGGTTGCGACCTATAAAGATAAGATACAGTCGGTGCAGGTACATGTAACGAAAAAGGTTAAGGCACTGACATCCAGTGCACAAAGCCTGAGCCTGCGTTCAAATGGCACAGGGCAGATTGATCTGACAGCGACTTACAGTGATAATACAACAGCTCAGGTTTCGGGTGATGCTACCTGGACCTCGGATAATCAGAAGGTAGCAACCGTAGTTAACGGATTGGTTACTGCTCAGGGAGCAGGCACAGCCAACATTAAGGCCGTATATGGTCAACAGACCGTAACGATTGCCGTGCAGGTGGAACAGGTTAAGCGTTTGGATGTCAGTCCATCAGAGGTTTCCCTTTTGTTGAAGGATACGGAGAAGGTTAAGCTGACAGCGACGTTTCCGGATGGAACGGTTCAGGACGTTACAGAGTCTGCCGAGTGGAGCTCCAGTAATGCAGCCGTGGCAGATGTGCTGAAAGGGGCTATTACCGGCTACAGCGCGGGCAAGGCGACGATTACAGGTAAATATGGTACCATGACCGCTACCATTTCGGTGGATGTGGACCAAACGAATAAGCTGAAAGCCAGCGAATCCGATATTTTCCTCCGTTTGGATGAATCCAAGAAAATTCAGGTTTCTGCTGTTTACCCGGACGGGACGGTAACAGATATCACAGATAAAGCTACCTGGACATCAAGCGACGAGAAAATCGCGACGGTGAATAAAGGAACGATTATGGCCATTGGAGCCGGTTCAGCTACAGTGAGCGCCAAATATGGTGATAAGACCGTTTCCATCAAGACAGACGTCGAAACTTCCAGATATCTGGATTTGAGTGAGGACAAGCTGAGTCTGAATGCCAAGGAATCCAAAAAGCTCAAGCTGACCGCTACGTACGTAACAGGCGCGGAAGAGGATGTTACAAGCAAAGCAGAGTGGAAGTCCAGCAATGAGGATATTGCATTTGTCAGCAAGGGTGAAGTAACGGGCTATAAAACGGGTGAGGCCACGATCACGGCGTCTTATGGCGGTAAAACAGTCACAGCGACAGTATCCGTGAATGTGCCTGGTGATTTGGCTTTGTCCTCCAAAACAGCAACAATTGATATTAATGAGGACTATACGGCAACGTTGACCGCTACTTATGCCGATGGGCGTAAGGAAGATGTGACACAAGATGCGGAATGGACTTCAAGTGCGGAAGACATTGCTTCCGTATCCAAAGGAACGATTACAGGGAAATCATCCGGTAAAGCGGTTATTACAGCAACCTACAATGGCAAAAAACTGACGATCAACGTACAAGTGGGCTTGGTAGACCGGTTGGAAACCGACTCACGTGTAATTGCGCTCGGTGCCCAGGAAACGAAGCAGCTGAAGGTAACAGGCGTCAAAAGTGGCGGTACAAAAACAGATGTAACCAAGGATGCCACTTGGACTACCAGCAATGTGAAGGTGGTCGAGGTTAGCGAGGGCTTGATCAAAGCGAATGGCAGCGGCAAGGCAACCGTTACAGCTTCCTATGGTAAGCAAACCATTACGTTTACAGTGGAAGTGGACGTAGCACAAAGGATTGAAGCAGATGCGGTCTCGTTATCACTCAAATCCGGTGATCAAAAAACCATCGCGATTGTTGTTAAATCCAGTGATGGCAAAGAAAAGGATGTTACAACTCAAGCTGAATGGAAAACATCCAATTACAAAGTAGCTACAGTTAAAAAAGGCCAGGTTACCGCGGTCAGCTATGGTAAAGCTAACATTCAGGCGAAGTTCGGCGGAAAGGTGATCAGCGTACCTGTGGATGTAGATACACTTAAATATTTGCAAACGGACGAAGTCGCCTTGAATTTGAAGGCTGGGCAGCTAGCTAAAGTGACAGCTACAGCCACGTACAAGGATGAGTCGGAAAAGGATGTCTCCAAACCGGCTGTCTGGTCCTCGTCCAGAATTATTGTCGCCACCGTCAAAGACGGCAATATTAAGGCACAGGGCAAGGGGAAGGCCGTGATCACGGTCAAATATGCAGGCAAAATGACGAAGGTACAGGTGACCGTTCAGTAAGAACAAAGGGGTGTCCCAAAAGCCATGAAAATGGCTGTGGGACGCCCCTTTGCTTTGGTAAAATGGAAGTGTCGAGCAATCATTTTACCTTGAAAACTACGACTTGTTCTTCTTGGTCGATGCGTTGCGTGTAAGCGACTCGGTCAAACGCTTGCCGGTTGGCGTCTGGGCCAAGCCGCCTTTGGCGGTCTCACGGTGCTTTGAAGGCATGGCGCTGCCGACCTCAAGCATCACGTCAATGACTTCGTCAGACGGGATGGCGCTGCGCACCCCTGCCAAGGCCATGTCCGCTGCGGCAAGCGCGGTGACAGCTCCCAGCCCGTTGCGCACGATGCACGGAATCTCCACGAGTCCGGCGACGGGGTCGCAAATCAGGCCGAGCGTGTTCTTAAGTGCGAGACCTACGGCGTGAAGGGCCTGTTCAGGCGTGCCGCCGCGCAGCTCGACCATAGCGCCGGCGGCCATTCCGATGGCTGAGCCAATCTCAGCCTGGCAGCCTCCCTCCGCGCCGGAAATGAAGGAGTTGTTGGCGATCACGTAGCCGATGGCTCCAGCGGCGAACAGGCCGTGCACCATATGCTTATCATCCCAGCCGAATCGCTCCTGTGCACTGATAAACACACCGGGGATGACTCCGCATGAGCCAGCAGTGGGCGTGGCGACAATGCGACCCATAGACGCATTAACCTCCGATACGGACAGGGCATACGCCATGGCGAGCGCTGAGGCATCGCCGGAGCAGGTTTCGCCTGCCCGCAAATATTCGGCCAGACGCTTGCCGTCGCCGCCCGTCAATCCGCTGCGGGATACAGTGTCTTGCGTCTGACCGCGATGAACGGCTTCCTTCATCACTTGATAATAATCAGACATTTGGCGGAAGATTTCTTCCTCAGGAGTGTTCGTCTCCTGTGCCTGCTCTTGAATCATCAGACGGCCAATCGTGGTGGATTCCTCAGCACATAAAGCACTGATTTCATGCAAATGGGTAAATCGCATCAGATTCAGCTCCTTTTTTCAAATGAATCATTTTAATCTCGTACATATGTGGTAAGGACCGCAGCTTCGCGATTAATTCAGGCGTAGCAGGACTGTCCATTTCGATGGCAGTAAGTGCTTCACCATCCCGGCCTTTGCGATCCACGTGCATATAGGCAATGTTAATATCAGCCGCGCCGAGCGCCGAAGTCACCGCGCCTAATGTACCGGGCTTATCCGAGTGAAGAAGCACCAGCGTAGGCAGCTCTCCGGTCAGATTGACCCGGAATTCGTTGAGCTGTTGGACATGGATGCTTCCACCGCCGATGGAAGAGCCCAGCAGCGTGCGCTGATCCCCGCCCTTCCACAGCTCGAAGCGGACTGTGTTAGGGTGGGGAGCGGGTAGTCCGCTAAAGGCGAATTCCACCGCCATTCCGGCTTGCTCTGCCCATTGCTCGGCATCGGGAATGCGGCTGTCGTCCGTATCATAATTGAGCAGCCCTGCGATGAGCGCCAGATCTGTGCCATGTCCTTTGTACGTATCGGCAAAAGAGCCGTACAGTGTCATGCGGGCACGGTCAGGCTGTGCGCCGAGCCAGTGCCGGGCAACGCGTGCGAGCCGCACCGCGCCTGCGGTATGTGAGCTGGAAGGTCCGGTCATGGCCGGGCCGATAATGGAAAATACATCTTTGAAACGCATGGTGTGGCCCCCTGTATGTTTTTGTACCATAATATATGGTATTGCCGCGTCTTTGCGCGTATATGACGGTTCCCAATGGTGACGCGCGATGTGAGCACAAAAAAGGACAGGATAAGGAAGTTTCCCTTATCTCTGTCCTCGTTACCTGAGAGTTTCGTGCGGTGTCATTACCGCCTTACCCCTTGGGTGGCTTGCGCTCTCTCCAGAGTTGCGTCAGATGACGATACATGGACCTGAGAGATTATCCGTCAGCCGGGTGCTGGCGTCTTGCTCCTTCGGTGCCTCCAGGCTATAGGCTTCCTGGACGGACTCTCCCGTCATCTTCATTCGCGTATACCGTTCTACAACTATTTCTTAGAGTAATATATGCCGTGTCCGCTGTCAATCACGGAGGATAATTTTCACATAAACTAACGCATTCCCCGTAGAAAAAATTAAATTTTACATAATTATGGATGAAAACAGGAAGGAATTAGAAGGTTGATAGCTAATCTGATAGAGGACAATACCATTTATGGATAATAGGAGGGATATTAACGTATGGCAAAAGGCTTGCGCTTCACAGGTTCACGCTTGAAAGGAATGCTGCATCTAGCAGCGATTGTATCACTGCTGATCGGAATTTTCGTTTCATTCGGTCAAGTTAGTGCCGAGGGAGCATTAACGGTGGGAGAAGCACTCCAGCGTCAAAGCAGCGGGGGTACGGTGACGGTAGAGGGCTACGTCGTTGGACACGCGACCGGATCAAAAACGGCTAACTTTTCCAGCCCGTTTGCGAATGATTTTAACGTATTGATTGCTGATCAAGCCAATGAACGCAATACGTCTAATCTATTGGATGTACAGCTTACATCAGCGTACAGAGGGCAATTTGGACTTTCAGGCCACCCTGAGCTGATCGGCAGCAAAATCCGCGTGACGGGTACGCTTGGCGCCTACAACAATTTTGGCGGAGTGAAAAGCCCAAGCGCTGTGGAACTGGTGAGCGGAAGCGAGCCGGGAAACCCTGGTGAACCGGGCGAGCCTGATCCTGGCACTCCGGGTCAACCGGGTACTACATTGCCGGATGGAAAAGGCAAAAAGGTGCTGTTCGATAATACGCACGCACAGACAGCTGGAGCTGCGGATTGGGTCATTGATGGCGCCTTCTCCGATTTTGCAGGCGGGCTGCGCAAGGCAGGCTTTACGGTGGACCAATTGAATCGCAGCATTCCTTTTACCTATGGAGAGCAGGCCATAACGTATGACAAGCTTCGCCCATATGATGTGTTCATCATCGGTGAAGCCAATGTTGCCTTTAAGGCATCCGAGCAGGCTGCTTTGCTGCAATATGTGAAGAACGGAGGCAGCGTATTCTTCATCTCTGATCACTATAACGCAGACCGCAACAAAAACCGTTGGGATTCTTCCGAGGTTATGAACGGCTACCGTCGCGGGGCCTATTCCAACCCGGCTAAAGGCATGACGGCAGAAGAAGCTGCATCACCAGCAATGCAGGGATTAACCAGCTCCGACTGGCTGGCGACGAACTTTGGCGTTCGTTTCCGTTACAATGCGCTTGGTGACGTGAACGCTTCCGACATTGTAGCCGCAGATCAGTCTTTTGGTATAACCAAGGGTGTACGCTCAATTGCGATGCATGCCGGATCTACGCTGGCTATTATTGACCCCACCAAGGCTAAAGGGATTGCTTATATCCCCACAGGCACGAAAAAATGGGGCAATGCTGTAGACCAGGGTGTCTATAACGGCGGAGGCCGTGCTGAAGGACCTTTTGCCGCTATCTCCAAGGTAGGGCAGGGCAAGGCGGCATTCATCGGGGATTCTTCGCCTGTCGAGGACGCCACGCCGAAATATGTGCGTGAGGAAAACGGACAGTCGAAGAAGACGTATGATGGTTTCAAGGAAGTGGACGATGCGACCTTCCTGGTGCAAACCGTCCAATGGCTTGCATGGAAGCAGGACTACACGAAGCTGTCCGATGTGGCAGGTCTGACACTGGACCAGCCGACGAAGCTTCTGCCGTTCGAGGAGCCTGCGGCTTCTACAGAACCGCAGCCTGAGCCTTGGTCTGCTCCGGCAGCAGGCTACAAATGGTATGATCCAAGAACGTACAAGCCCGGCTCCTATGGAGCGGCTTCATAACCAGCGAAGAGCACGCGAGGCTCTAGCTAATCCAAGCCAACCGCTTGATCCCTTGGGGATTAAGCGGTTTTTTTCTTAACAAAAATTTAACCTGCGGTTGGTTATAATATTACATTCTGTGCCAGAAAGGTCGCGCTGCTGCTGAATCATTGGTTTTTTCAATGATGTTCATAGCATAACCATAATTGGTATATCCATATACTTGCCATAACCCCACAGCCCGAGTCCCTTGCAGCAGTTCTGGACCATTCACACTTTTGTATTATACCTATTGTACGGGGAGCTCCTCAGGGTCAGGTTGAGCTGATTTATCGCTCTGATCGTTACCTGGGAGAAGCAGTGAAGTGATTAATTGAAAAGATAAAGGCCGGGCTGATACAGCTTTCCAACTGGCGGCAGCCCTGATGAATGCCAATAGGCTTTAATGTGTCCGAACCTCCAGCCTGCGTGCAATCAGCGACATACTGTAATTGACAGCAAAGTATAGGAAGGCGGCGAACAGCAGAGCCGGAATGACGAAGGATTGATTTTGACCGCCGACAATCTGGATGTTATGCGTCAGCTCCGGCAAACTGATTATGACAGCCAGTGAGGTATCCTTGATAAGGGAAATAAACTGGCTGACAATGGGTGGAACCATGCGGCGAAGCGCTTGGGGCAGGATGATATGCCATAAGGTGCTGGAATAGCTCAGCCCGGAGGAACGTGCGGCTTCCACCTGTCCTTTATGAACCGAATTGAGGCCGCTGCGTACAATCTCGGCGATCATGGCCCCCTCAAAGATCGACAGTCCCGTAATGGCTGCCCACTTGAGAGAAATGGAAAAACCGATGGATGGCAATACCATGCCGATGAAGAAAATAATGAGCAATAATGGAAGATTGCGAATGAGATCAATGATAAAGGCTGCAACCTGTGAAATGACAGGTAAGCGCGTATAGCGCAGGATGCCGAATACAATACCGAGAGCAAAGCTGAACACGATAGAGTAAATGGCGACCTCCAGTGTTAGCAGGAAGCCCTCCAGTATAAAGCGCACATTAGGCCATACAAACAATCCGCTGAAATCCATGCAGGCTTCCCTCCTTAGGATGTTTTGGACAGACGTCGCTCCATGTACAGTACAAGAAAGCTGAGCGGAACCGTCAATGTAAGGTACAATAACGCCGTGATGGCGTAGACTGTGATGGGTAAGAAGGTGTCCGAGTTAATCAGATCAGAGTAATACATCAGGTCCAGTCCGGCTACAATGGCCAGCACGGAAGAGTTTTTGACCAGATTAATGAATTGGTTGCCAATCGCAGGCAGTACGACTTTGATGGCTTGCGGTAAAATAATGCTGATCATCGTCTGGTTATAGCTCAGCCCGGAGGACCTTGCCGCTTCAAATTGCCCCTTGGGAACAGCTTGAATGCCGGCACGTATGGCTTCCGCAATAAAGGAGGCTGTGTATACGGTCAATCCAAGTGTTCCAGATACAAATCCGTCCAAAGGGATGCCCAAAGTGGGAAGCCCGAGATAAAAAAACAGCACCACGATGAGCAGCGGGATATTACGAATAACCTCTACATAGACGGTGCCAATCCAGTTAAGCCATTTAAAAGGCGCAATTCGAAGGATGGCGATGACAGCTCCCAGAACAAAGCTGCCAATCAAGGCAATCACGCTGGCCTGGACGGTATGAAGCAAGCCTTCTCTGAAACGGTCGCCATGATCGAAAAGTACGTTGATATCAAAAGTAAGCATCTGCGCATTTACCTCCTTATCCAAAAGCTATGGGGTATCCGGGGATGGATGGAATTCCTTCTGGTGTGGTGTCCAGTAGAAAGAAAGGAAGGAGCACGCAACCTGCGGCTCCTTCACAAGAGTATTATTCGGGTTTAACCCCAAGCCATTGCTCGTGGAGCTTATCGTATTCACCGCTGCTTTTTAATTCCTTGAGCGTATCATTAATGGCTTGCAGCAGTTCAGGCTGTCCCTTCTTCACTGCAATGCCGTAAGGTTCCTCTGTGAAGTTCCCGCCTACAAGCGTATAATTCGGGTCTTGCTGCTGCATACCGAGCAGAATGGAATTGTCGGTAGTCAACGCATCCCCTTTGCCTGCCTTGAGGGCGTTGAAAGCATCCTGATAGTTTTCGAACTCCAATATCGTTGCATTAGGTGCTTTTTCGCGGATATTTTTGGCGGAGGTAGAGCCTTTAACGGCGAGTACCTTGGTATCAGGGGTCAGAGACTCCAGCCCGGTGATGGGACTTCCTTTTTTCACGAGCAGAGATTGCCCAGCGTTAAAATAGACGTCGCTGAAATCGACCTGCTTTTTACGTTCATCCGAAATGGTCATGGTTGCGATAATAGCGTCGATGTCCCCGTTTTGCAGCAAGGTGATGCGTGTTTTGGACGTGACTTCCTTTAATTCAAGCTTGGTTTCATCGCCCAGAATATGTTTGGCTACAGCCTTGGCGATGTCGATATCAAAGCCTTCTACTTTCCCGCTGGCCGGGTCTTTCAGACCGAACAGCTTGGTATCGTATTTTACACCCACGACCAGCTTGCCACGCTGCTTGATCGCTTCCAGCCCGTTGGCTGCTGCCGGCTCAGTCCCTGACGTTGCCGCTTCTTGCTTGCCTCCACATCCCGCCAAGACGAGCAGACAGGATACGGCTACCAGTACCAAAGCACTCCATTGAAATCCTTTTCTCATTAGAACGATCCCCTTTCGATTTACGCCACATTGGTAGTCTGTTTAATGATGAATCAAACGGCTCAGGAACAGGCGAGCCCGTTCTTCACCCGGATTCTGAAAAAATTCGGCAGGCTGACTGTCTTCCAAAATCTGTCCTTTGTCCATAAAAATCACGCGATCCGCCACTTCGCGGGCAAAGCCCATTTCATGCGTGACGATGACCATTGTGATACCCTGATGGGCGAGCGAGCGCATGACATCCAGTACCTCCCCGATGGTTTCGGGATCAAGAGCTGAAGTAGGCTCGTCGAACAGCATAATTTTTGGATTCATTGCGAGCCCGCGGGCGATTGCAACCCGCTGCTGCTGCCCACCGGACAATTGAGCGGGATAGCTCTGTGCCTTTTCCTCGATGCCGACACGTTTCAGATAGGTGATAGCTGTTTGGGTAGCTTCTTCCCTGGAGATTCCCAGCACCTTCATGGGTGCAAGTACAATATTCTCAATCACCTTTTTGTGGGGATACAGATTGAAATGCTGGAACACCATCCCGATATTGCGGCGAAAGGCGTTGATATCAATCTTTTTGTCATGTACAGGTATTTCGTTGACGATCAGCTCCCCATCCGATATCGTCTCCAGACGATTGATGCAGCGAAGCAGGGTGCTTTTCCCTGAGCCGGAGGGGCCGATGATCACGACCACCTCGCCCTCCTTAATCTGAAGATTGATGTTTTTGAGTACATGGAAGTGACCGTAATGTTTGTTTACATTGCGAAACTGGATCAGAGAGCTCACCCCTTTTAGGCTTGGATACTTAGCTTGGTAGACGTACTGACATGATCAAGCTCTATTAAATGTTCAAAATTTCTTCTCATGATACTATAAGTTTACAATAAAAAACAAGATTTTATGTCATAAAAGTTTACGTAAATTATCTATTTGTATACTTCGTCACTAGTTTATATGATGAAATCGAGCAAATATTCACAATTTAATGTTATTAAATTTGACATAAAATAATGATGTTCGACATGCGAAGGGAGAAACGTGACAAAAGCAACGCTATGTTTTACAGTAGGGAGGAAGGAATTTAGGGTAAAGGAAGGTTAGTACAATGACGAAAGCTATTTCACCGCTTGTAACGGCATTGGGCATGGAGCCCCATCCGGAAGGCGGTTGGTACAAAGAGATGTGGAAGGCTCATTTTCAAATTCCAAAACCCGTGCTGCCGGATATATACTCCGGTCCGCGGTTTGCAGCTTCGTCGACTTATTTCTTGCTGCATCCGGGCGAGTTCTCTGAGTGGCATGTTGTGCATTCAGATGAGCTGTGGCTTTATCATAGCGGGAGTCCTGTGGAGTTGAAGCTGGGTGGAAGCGGAGAAGAGCCCGGTGAAGAAACTGTCATTATCGTCGGTGCCGACGTGGAAGCCGGACAGCATCCGCAAGCGCTGGTACCAGGTACGGTATGGCAAACGGCGCGGCCGCTTGGAGATGAGCCTGTACTGGTAACCTGTGTTGTTGCACCGGGATTCCACTTCGATGATTTCAAGCTGATTGCAAAGGGTAAGGTAGAATAGGAGTATTTTTATCGGCGGGTATAATCTTGGATGAACAGGACTTACCCGCCTGATTTGATGTTGCGGGTATTTTTTTAGTGTTAGAAAGTTGCCATTTGTTGTATACTTTGAACCTTTGTTTTTTTTCGAATACCTGCCGCAAGTTTTTTAACCCGTGCATTACTGTATGATCTGACGTTTGATCCCTGTTTGATCTTCTGGTATACAGCATAGCAGTTTCTCCCCATTTGTTTGGCTTGGTACATGGCGATATCAGCTTCTTTGAGTAATGAAGACAGAGGCTCCTTCGAAGAAGGATGCATGCTGATACCAATACTTCCTGTAACCTGAAGCTTGATTCCCTGGATGTTGTAAGGTGCGCTGATTTTTTGTAAAAGTAATTCTGCCAGAACTTTGACCTGATCGGCGTCATAATCCTTCATAATGAGCAGAAATTCATCTCCCCCGATCCGAAAAGCCTTCTGATTGGAGTTCGTCACCTGGAGTAAATGATCGCTTACCCGTCTGAGCAGCTTATCACCTATTTGATGTCCATATGTGTCATTAATGGTTTTGAATCCATCCAGATCAAGATACATAATAGCAATGCTCTCCTTGCTGTTGCTTCGTTTCCAAAATAGTTCAAGTGCATTCCGGTTGAACAGACCCGTTACAGGGTCCTGATAAGCAAGCTTCCGCAGCAAATTTCTTCCCATCATCACGGAACGTAAAAAAATAAGTGTATATATCCACAGCGCCAGAGTTAGACCTATTAAAAATAAGGCTGTTAAAAATATACTCAATGGGGTCACCACCAATATAGTTTATAGGTTATTCCGCTATCCATTAGCGGGGTTAGGTCAGTTGTTTGGCATGAACGATGAGTCGATGTGTCGGGTTTACAAGAGGATCGCATGTAATTAATGTGAGGAGCTTTTGTTCCTTGCTGCTTTTTAAAACGGAGACGTTAGAAGGAGCGACAATTGAGATGTTGTAGACCTTGTACAAGTATTTTTCACTCCGAGTGTGAATCAGAATCTGATCTCCGATTTTCACTTCATTTAGTCGGTTAAATAGGCGTCCAGTCGTTCGTGAGCGATGAGCGGCTATGGCAGCATTCCCCACCTGGCCAAGTGCCGCAGTTTCCGACATATGTACGGCCGCATATCTCATATGCTCTCGGGTCGCACCTTCCAGTACAGGAAGCTTCAGATTGATTCGATCAATGCGGATTGTAGCGATTGGAGCTGGCTCTTGAGCCGATGAAGAGGGCTTGGTTTCAGACAATTGTGATCCATCCGCTGCTGCCGTATTTGTCAGCCAACTGGACAAATGTGTATAGCCTTTAATCATTTCAGGAGTCAGTGTCGATTGATCTGTATTTGATAATGATTCAGCTTCTTGTAATAGCTCTTTTTGCTTCTGATTTTCCATCCATTCATTAGCGGTAGGAAATAACATGATGATGATTCCTAAAACGATGCTCACGTATGCCAGCTTACGCAATTGAAAAGCCTCCCTATAACAGTAATCCATAGATGGATCATGTAAAATAATTCCCCTTCTCGCTAGTGATGAGCTGAGAAGGGGGGATTTTTGATTATAAAATGCTATTTATTTTTATGAGTTCGTCTATAGCCCAGATAGGCTCCCAGAAGAATTAAGAACATACCGCTCAAATAGAAGGGAGCAGGACTGTTTTCTCCTGTCTGTGGCAATGTATTCACCTTAGGTGTATGTTTCGGATCGCTTGGATCTTTAGGCTTTTCTACCGGTAGGCGGATGACGCCCTTAGGTACTGGATCTTCTTCGATCTTCACAGGTGGAGAAGGCTCCTGGTGAGGATCGGTTTCTGGTGACTCTGGTTGCATTCCTGGTTCTGCAGGTGGTTCCTCAATAGTTGGAACGCCCAACGGAACATCCTCATCTTCGATGATTTGCGGCTCCTCGGTTGTTACGGGCGTAGCAGGTGTCACCGGAGGTTCAGTTATTTCAGGGTCATTATCATGTTTTTTGCCTGAGCCCGGATTTGTAGGTGTACCTGGGTTTGTAGGTGTACCTGGGTTTGTAGGTGTACCTGGATTTGTAGGCGTACCTGGATTCGTAGGTGTACCCGGATCAACAGGAGTCTCCTTTTTGTTGGTGATCACTATTTGTTTAATACCTGAGCTTTGTTTGATTGTTGCATCTATTTTGATTTCTGTTTTTGGCGCTGTTATTTTGTAGTCTTCGGGAGGTGCAAGTTCTTCCAGAATGTAATCATCATAACTCAATGAAGAGAATACGATCTTCCCATCCGAATTGGTAGTTTGGACAAGAGGGGCTCTTTTCTGATCTTTGTCATAGAGTGCAAAACGTGCCCCAGGCAGTACCTTATTATGATCGTCCTCGTCAACCTTGGTAATCTCCAGACTTCCCGTAACTCCACCTCCTGATCCTGAACCAGAGGATGTACGCACAATAATTTCTTTACTTGTTTCCCTGATTTCAGTAGTTAAACGGTCGCCCTCGAAATTAACCTTATTGCTCACTTTTGCCTTGTCTTCGGCTTGAATAAAGGATTGATATTCCAAAATATAGCCCGATGATATAGGCTTCGTAAAGGCAAGCTCAAAGGATTGCTGACCTTGAACATTCGTTGTTATTTTTAGCTTGTAATCCTGATCCTTGACTAATTCAGTGTCCTTGACAGCTTCTCCGTTGGCAGATGCCTTGGTGAAATATAGATGAAAGGAATCCTCAATCAGAATTTGATTATTGCTGGGCGTATCCACGATTCTCGCGTTGGAGACATAGGATTGCCCTTCATTGATATGGATGTTCCAATCGATTTTATTTCCATTCTGAGCCCCGGATTTCGTGACGTATTCTCCGCCGTGGGGCACAGTCACTTTGGCTGTCCATTCCGAATCTACATTTTTTCCATCCATAAGCTGTGCGTTATTGTTAATCTCTTTATCAATAAGCTCTCCTTCCAATGTCGTCTGGAAAGTGACCCAGTAAGGAGAATTGATGGATTGGTTAAACCGGATGCTCAGTTCGTTGTTGTTATCGGCGGAAGGTAAAACAATAGTATATTGGCTCGAAGGCACTTTGGCTCCCTTTTGTACCCCATTCCACCACCCGAGGAGGGCCATATCGTACACTTTAACAGAACCTGGCACCAGTTTTTGGCCCTGTAATAATGTATCCCTTATTTCAGCATGATTCAGAGTTTTGCGGTTATAGTTGGCCTTAATGTCCCATGTAATTTGCTTGGAGCTGGCATTGTAACTACCTGATTTAGCCCCATTTTGCTGGGTCATATTGTCCGGCCATAATCGAGCTTCGGCCTCCGCGGTTTGTGTTGTTCCGTTGTATAGCCAAGTGATAGAGGCTTTGTTCCAAAAGTCCGGTTTGGTTTTGTCGATTTTCCATTCGTTGTTAAATGTAGTTGTATAGCTGATTGTATACGTATCTTGAATCGTTTTATGAAAACGTATCGTGAACCCTTTTTTATAATCCAGCGTAAGAGGGATCAATTCGTAGTCTGTTGGCGATGTTAGTGTTGTTTTTCCGTCCGCGCTTTGGATTTTCAATGTGTTTGGCAATAATGCCAGACCGCCGTTCGGAAAGGCATCGTCGATAACGACCTGGTCCATTGTATACTTATCCGCATTAATGGAAATGACCCAAGGAATCGTTTTGGTGTTATAGTTTGGTTCTTTATATCCCTTGGTGATAATTACACTTTTCAGTTCTGTGGTCGCTTCTTTTGTTACTCCATCGGATGTTACCCTGTTCGTTATTTTGCCATTTTCAAGTACACGATCTATGGCCTTAGTCTGGTAACGGATGGTATATGGCGCATCAATATCCGCTTTGAAAAGCAGATTGAAACCATTAGTACCGTGGTCGTCCGTTACAGGAGTGACCATGTATTCCGATGCAGGGAGTTCATCCTGTGTATCCCCTTTATATACTTTAAGTGAATTTATGATAAATTGTTGGCTGTTATTAAAACGGTCACTTAATACTGCTTTAGCTGCGGGAATTTTTTTGCTGGCAAAATTATATTTGATTGCCCATGAAACCGTTTGTGTGACCGGATCGTATTGCTCTACTTTTTTGCTTAGAAAATCCCCGCGTTTAACGGTAACTGTAGCTGATGCGGAGGTATCCTTTACATTGTCTCCTGAAAAAGTAGCCGTATTGGAGAAACGAGTGTCCTCGCTTGTGATGTTCGTGGAGTATTGAATTCGGTATGCGCTGTTAATACGCTCTTCGTTGAAGCGGATTCTAAAGCCCGTACCAGCCGGATCAGCTTCAACTGTATACTTATCTGCACTAACAGTGTCCCGCAGCACGGTGGTTCCGTCCACATTGATTTGCAAATGATATACCCGGATGGAGTCTCTGATTAGTTCCAATCCTTGGTGAGTTGGGTCGGTTATTACAGCGTGTTTTATAGGATCCAATTGTTTATTTACGTCAATTGTCCAATCAATCCCATTTTTGCTATCGTACTTTCCTTGTTTCTCCAAAGTAGGACCAGCTACAGGCTTAATATTTACGATCGCCGTTTGCTCGCCACCTTGGATTGGAATCGCAATAATGACTTCTGTGCTGCCTTTTTCTATTTGTTTGCTAAACTCAGTTTTGATCTCCAGCTTACCGCTGACATTAGAGTGGCTTTCCACGTAATCATTAAAGGTCATGATCACTTTACCTTGGCGATCTACGGTAAAATGACCTACTTCCCCTTCCGTGTTCGTCAGAGGAGATGTGATGTCTGTGTAAATTTGAAATTGCTCAGGTAATTGAAAGGTAAAGGTATCTCCAGCTTTATACGTATGGTTCGGCAGCTCCCATTCATAGCTTAAATGGATAGCGGAGCCAATATCAATACGACTATCGGGATTATACACCGCATCAATAACATTTCCAGTGGAATCTGTGAGAGTTAGCTTGGTTAAAATACTTTCCTGAGTTGTCCTTACTACAGAAGTTGAGCCGGCAGTTGCTTCGATAGCTGGAGCCGGGATAGCAGGAGGGACGTTAATCGGCTCTGAAGGCTCTGGATATACATCGTTAGTCACACTCTCAACCGGATCGGTTCCTGTGGGCACTGGCAGAGCAGAGTCGGGATTTTGTGCATACGCTTGTGTTGTACTGAATAAGCATTGCAAAAAAAGCAATAACGCAACAATTGCTGCATTCCATTTTTTTCTCATACGGTAAACAAATCTCCTATTCTTAAATTATTTTTATTTAGCGGCTAATGGTTTATACCTTCGAGGTCGAGAGGGTTGTATTTATATATTCATCATTCATTCATATGATGCTAAGTTAGCCGCATTGAGCTTGATCATAATTTATGAAAATTCACATTCGGGGATGAATATCTCCTCCTTTAGTCCCGAAATTAGGATAAAGTTAGACTCAATGTCTTTCTGGACTAGAATACATGCCACATCTCAACAATTTCTCAACAAGGATAGAAAAAGAGCCTTGATCATAGGATCAAGGCTCTACAAGAAACGTGGTTTTATTTCTTCATCTTTTATTTTTTAAAATAATATTAATAAAAATATTGATATTAATACTGCTTTGTTTTAATGTATTTGGAGGGATCTTTGATCATTTCGAATTTTTGTTTACCCTTATACAGGGCTGCATCTACTGTAGTGTCTACGACCACCCACTGATTGTCGATGTAGACCTCATTCCAGGCATGGTAAGTGTCCACGTAGGAAGATTTGCCCATAACCAGCTTGGTTGGTACATCTACACTTCGTAACATAGCAGCCATCAGTGAAGCATAACCATAGCAAATATCCTTTTGTGAGCTTAACGTACGATCAATTTCCGGCAGATAGTCAGTCGTTAAGGCGAAGGCCTGATTGGAGTCATACTTGATATGACTAATTACGTAGTCATAGATTTTTTGAAGCTTTTCGCGATCCGTTGTTGCGCCTTGGGTTAATTCACGGGCTTTTTGAATCGCCTGATTGGTATCGCTCCAGTCAATATTTTGCACGGAATTGAGATATACCGCTTTGCTATCGTTTAGCTTTAACTCGATAGTATCTTGTCCTATCACTTTATATTGGTTACCACTAAGCTGTTCCAAAATACTAATGCTATAGTTCCCATTACCCATTTGGAGAGGAAATACTTCCTCGGATTTTCCGGGCGTCAGATTATAAGAGTATTTTTGCGCATCTTTGGTAACTAAAATCTTGGTTTTAACGTTAGGTTTAACAGGGTAACGCACACTGACCGTACCGTGATTTACATTGTTTTGATCCAGCCATGCAACACTATCACTATTAGCAGCGTAAGTTGTCGAATTTAAGAGTGTTATGGACAACATAAAAAATAGGAGAAGTACGGAAAATATCATTTTCCCCATAAAAAACTTCCTTTCGGTGGCCAGGCTGCCATCATAGTAGAAGGCCCTATAGCTTTGCGTCCCTGCCTTTCGACAGGTTTGCCATTTCGTATAAAGTTTTCGGGTAAAAAAGCACGACAAAAAGCCACTTCAACCGGTAGCTGGCTGCCATCATACAGAAGGCCCTGTAGCTTTGCGTCCTTGTCTTTCGACAAGTTTGCCATTTATCCTGAATAGCTTATATTTTTATTCTATCAGTTAGGTACTCTATTAGGCAAGTTTAAATCTCAAATTTCCCTATTTATCGACAAGGCAAGCTTGCAGATTATACAAAAGGCCTATTTTATACGATTTCTCCATTTTTTACGGTAGGAATGAGGTGTTTCTCCAATGTGCTCTTTGAACAGATTGATAAAGTGACTTGTGTTGGGAATGCCCACATATTGTGCGATGTCAACAATAGATACATCACTGGTTTTAAGCCAGCCCTGAGCAGCCGTGACACGAACATTAATAAGATATTCAATAGGAGAAAAGCCAGTCTGTTTTTTAAAGTTTTTAGCCAGATTAAACTTGTTCAGTCTGAACATGTCTGCCAGTGAATCCAGCGTGATCCGTTCACAATAGGATTGATCCAGATATTGCTTTGCCTTGCGTACCTCTTCGATCCCATCTGAATTCCCGTTGGGATTGGTGTAGGGGTGCTGTAAAATAACCGTTAACAATTCAACGATTAGCCTGGATGAGAGCAGTTCAGAGGATATGCTTCTTTCAGACTGTACATGTAATAACGTACGCAGCTTGTCCAATACCATACTTGGATCCTTTAATGAGATTACAGGTTTATTGTGCTTATCAAATTGTTCGTAGAAATTGTCAATCAGATTGCCGTGCAGATTAATGCTAATAAACTCCCATGTCTCCTGACAGGAAGTTTTGTACTGTACATATTCTTTGCAATTAATAAAAAGTAGATCATAAGGTCTCAATATATATTCCTTGTCCCTATATTGCAATTCCCCTCTCCCGGACAGGGTAAAAAGGAGCAAAAATGAGGTGAGCTCTTCCCGTTCCATTGTATAAGCATCTGTTTTGAAATAGCCTATTTCCTGTATATAAAAGAGGGATTTTTTTGCGAAAGCAGAGGGTGTACATACAATTGCAACTGGATCTTCGCTCCAGAGAGCCTGGGCCTTTTCTTGTTTTGTTGTCATATCCAATTCCTTTACAAAAGAACAATTTTAGTAAGCTAATTGTAGTTTGTTTCACGAATATCCTTTTAAAACCGAAGTTCCCATTTACAAAGGTTATTTTATCACATTAAAGTATGTTCATGAAACGATTAGAGCCTACACAATATTTAACCAGATATATCCAGGAGATATTGATATAAACGGGACAGGGTAAAAGTTTATGATAAATGTATTAATCTTGCAATTCCACTTTTTGAGTCGTATATCCTTTCGATTATAGGAAAAATGGGACTATATTCCGACAAAATGATTCGTAGGGCTCACTTTGCCGGAAAATAGATTTGGCTCTAAGTGTTATTTTGTTCACGAACATGTATGGATAGGTGTGGCTATGTGAACTTAATTTGTGTTATAGCGTAAATTCTTTCTCAATTTCACACAATTTGTCGAAAACAGAGTGTAGTAAGCTTTTGGAATTTGTACAGGCAATGATATGATGGGTACTATAGATGTAATGATATATATTCGAAAGTTAGTTTGGAGGATCTCAGGATGGGAAAAACAAAAAAAACGAAAACCGCAGCAGCCTGGTCACTTGTTATGATGGGAGCGGGCTTTGCTGCTACGCTACCTTTTCAACAATTTGGCTGGGCCCGTCTTTTGGCTGGATCTTTTGAGGCCGGACTTGTTGGAGGATTGGCAGACTGGTTTGCCGTAACCGCATTATTTCGTCATCCGCTGGGCATTCCGATTCCACATACAGCGCTTCTCCCCAAAAATCGGGGAAAGCTGACCGATGCCTTGGTTAACACGGTCGAAAACAATTTACTCCACAAAGAAAGTATTGCATCTAAAATTGCCGATATTCGGCTGGCCGAGCTAGTGCTGAAAAGCGTGGAAAAAGGAATACGCACGCCCGAAGCGGTCACTTTTATAGATGTCCTTGCCAAGCGACTTGTCCGCTCGCTTCCGCTGGCGGAGCTGGCCCCGGTGATCGCGGCCGGGATTAAGCGACAGGCGACTGAATTCGATATGGGGCCGTTGCTAGAGGCACTCGCCCGGCAAGCTGGAGCGCGGAAGTATGACCAACTCGCATTGGATTATGCGCTGGAGCAGACGGAGTCCTGGCTGCTGCGGGCAGACACCGGGGTTACCCTTGGCACCCTGGGGATGCAGGCCGTTAGCGGCTTGCAGGTCAGCGGGCTCATGCAGTTTGCCCTGAACGCCTTCCTTGGCTATTTGAATGAGGAGCGTATGGGCGAGATGATCCGTCACTTCTTGCTGGACCGCGTAGCGGAGCTCCAAAATGAAGGACATCCGCGCCGTCAGGCCGTCCTGGATGGCATCAACACACAGTTGATCCGTCTGGCAACCAAAGATACGGTCAAAGAGGGGCTGAATCACTGGAAAAACACCTTTATTGATTCTTGGGAAGGTGATGCAGCTGTATCAGGGAAACTCGAAGAGTTGCGCCGTCATCTGCTGGATTATATGGAAGATGCCAGTTATGTAACGGTATACATTGTACCTTTACTGGATCAAATGCTGTCTGATTTATGGAGAAATACGGAGCTGCTGGACAAGATCAATTCGTGGATCGTGACAGGTGTTACCGGAGTAGTGGAAGCAAACCACAGCCAAATTGGCAATCTGGTCCGTGAAAATGTAAATAGAATGGATGATGCTTCACTGATTGCTTTAATGGAGGACAAGCTGGGGCAGGATTTGCAATGGATACGGATTAACGGTGCGCTTACAGGTTTTCTGATTGGAATTGTGCTTACCGGGGTTCGTATGCTGCTGGATTACAGTAAATGAATAAGCGGAGATTTTTTTTAATTACGCTGTCATTCCTGATCGTAATTATCGGTCTGCGTTTGCTGTGGTTTGATTATTACCACAATCAGGATTATCCCCGGGCCAAGGCGGGAATTCTGGATCTGAGGGGGTTGAATTTGCAGGAGATAAAGACCCTGCCATTAAATGGTGAGTGGGAGTTTTATCCGGGAACATTATCTTCCCCTGCTGAACTGAAGTCCTTATCTATGAAGAAGCAGCGTCAGACCATTCAGGTGCCGGGATTATGGAGTGAGTCGGTATCTCCTGTGGATCATAAGGCATATGGGGTTGGAACCTATCGGCTGCTTATTTTGAGTGACAGGTCGGAGGACACTTTATACGGACTTCGGATCGGGAGGATTAGTACGGCATCCAACATATTTGTGAACGGCCGTTTAGTCAGTCATAGTGGTCAGGTCTCTAACAAGGTCGAACAGCATACAGGATCAACCGTTCCGTTCTCTGCTATGTTTGATACGAACAGGCAGGCTATTGAGATTGTCATCCAAGTATCCAATTTTGATTTTCCTTCCAATGGAGGGATTGTGAAGCCTATCATTTTCGGAAGCGCGGAGGCTGTGAATAGCCGAACCAACTTCGCGATCTCGATGCAAATTATGGTATGTATTATTTTACTGCTTCACGGGTTATATGTAGTCGTTATATTTTTTATGAATCCACAAAAGAAGGCGCTTCTGTATTTCGCGGGAATTGTAGTCTGCACGGTAATATCCATCCTGACAGACGATGACAAGCTTTTAATAGACTGGTTCCCTATCAGTTTGAGTCTTTCGGTAAAGATAACCATACTTTCCTATATTGGGATAGGCATGTGTGTACTGAAGCTGGCGCAGTCTCTGTTGGCTCGATCCCGAATCATTCAGATTGTTTTTATAGCCCACTGTTGTTTTGCGGTCACGGTTTTATTTGCATCTACATCCAACCTTTATGCATTTTTGTTGGCTCTTATCGCATTCTCAGGCATTACCCTATGTGCTACGGTTCCCGCGGTTGCTTTTCTTAGAACATTCAGAGGGCAAAAAGAGGCTGTTTTTCTGTTGCTGGCATCCCTTAGCATCGCATCCAGCATACTGTGGGGTATGTTCAAAACGAATGACCTCCCTTATTACCCTTGGGATATTGTGCTGGCCTTTGTGGCGTTTGCGTCCTATTGGTTCAAACGGTTTTTTAATACGAACGCCGAGCTGAGAAGGCTGACGGAGAGATTGCAGCGCGCTGATCAGGTGAAAAATGAATTTTTGGCCAACACCTCTCATGAGCTGCGGAATCCTCTGCATGGGATGATCAATATAGCACAGACCGTGCTGGAGAATCAGAATAGCGCCCTGGACGAACCCAACAAGAGAAACATACAATTGCTCGTTACGGTCGGTCGCCGTATGTCCTTATTATTGAATGATTTGCTGGATGTTACACGTCTGCGTGAAAAGGATATTCTTCTGGAAAAAAGAAGCTTGAAGCCTCAGGCTGTAGTCTCGGGTGTGTTGGATATGCTTCAATTCATGACAGATGGTAAACCGTTAAACATGGTAGTAAACATCCCTGCTGATTTTCCGAATGTATTAGCAGATGAAAACCGGGTAATCCAAATCCTGTTCAATCTCCTTCACAATGCGGTCAAATATACTGCCGAGGGATCAATTTCCGTTCACGCACACATCCAGGGCGAAATGGCCGGTATTGAGGTTCGTGACACTGGCGTTGGGATGGATGAGGAGACGCAAAAGCGAATATTTCATCCATATGAACAAGGAAATTCTCATTTGACGGTTATTGGGGATGGGCTTGGACTAGGGTTGAGCATCAGCAAGCAATTGGTGGAGCTTCATGGGGGATCTCTGAGTGTAAGCTCTGAACTTGGTCAAGGCTCAACCTTTTCTTTCACGCTACCGCTCGATCCCTCACCTATCCCGGTCCAATCACGAGATAACGAGCAGGTGTGTATGGATGAAGAAGCAGGTACTGATTTTATAGCTTTGCAGAATGAAGCAGTGATGCAGGTTGCTGCAGGCTCTGCACGGTCTGCCATACTCGCGGTAGATGATGATCCGGTTAATTTAAGGGTGTTGGAGGGCATTCTTGCCTCGGAATCGGAGTCTTATGATCTTGTCACTGTAACCAGTGCCCAGGAGGCCTTGCATAGGTTGGATTATCGGGATTGGGATTTAATTATAGCCGATGTCATGATGCCCCAAATGTCGGGTTATGAGTTAACTCGGCGTGTGAGGGAATACTTTAGTATTTCCGAGCTGCCTGTGTTGCTGTTGACGGCACGTAGTCAGCAGGAGGACTTATATACGGGATTTCTTGCCGGGGCCAACGATTATATTATGAAGCCTGTGGATTCCATGGAATTGAAATCCAGGGTCCGTGCCTTGACTGATGTTAAAAAGTCCGCAAGGGAACAGCTTTGGATGGAGGCTGCATGGTTACAGGCGCAAATCAAACCTCATTTTTTGTTTAACACCTTGAATACCATTGCATCCTTGAGTCATGTGGATCACGCCAGAATGGTGAAGCTTATTGAAGAGTTCGGCAAATATTTAAGATCAAGCTTCAATCCTCAAAATCTTGATAGAGTCGTATCACTGGAATACGAGCTTGTACTCCTGAAATCTTATCTTTATATAGAGAAGGAGCGTTTTGGGAATAGACTAGATATTGTATGGGAAGTAGATGAACAGGTGTCCTTGCTTCTGCCGCCGTTGTCCATTCAGCCACTTGCGGAAAATGCGATCAGGCATGGTATCATGAATCGGATAGATGGAGGAACATTGTGCATTCGAATTCAGCATCAGGAGGATGGCACAGAAATAGCCATTATGGATGACGGTGTGGGCATGAGTCAGGAGGAACTGGATCGTCTGCTGGATCCTCAGCAAGAACAGCATAGCGGGATTGGATTACGTAATACGGACCGACGTCTGAAGCAAGTATTCGGTAAGGGGCTGTATATTAGTAGTCATCCCAATCAGGGTACAACGGTGAGCTTCCATGTTCCCCGGGCACAAAGGCAAGAAACTTAATATCTCTGTCCCGTAGGACCTCATACAGAACGAGGCGAAGCAAGTGCCGGTTCTGATGGGGCTCTACGGGTTCCGGAGAATGACTTCAGCCGTGAGACTAGGCATGAGCCATTTGCCACTCTATAAACCAATTCGTAATTTGTTCACTGGGCTTCTCATGAAGTTCTTCCCATAAGACGGATGATAATAAACCATACCACTTGTTAACTAAGTTTTTTTTGTTCATATCAGCATAGATTTTCATTAATCCCCAGTAGGCTTCCTCTGCTTGGGGGTGACGACTACAGATGCCCTCATAAATAGAAACCGCCTCTTCAGCCTGAGAGTTCCCTCTATACCACTCTGCCATTTTTAATGATGTGGATAACCACATTTTATGCAGCCTTTGGCGTTCACTTTCAACCCACCAAAAATCATATTCCTGTAAATAGTCCCCTTTGTATAATTCCATCATTTTAACATAATAGTGAATGGATTCCTTATTCATCTGTGGAGCGGATGCCAGGAGGGACTCCCATCTTTCTGTATCTAGCAGCACGTTTTGCGTATGCAAAATATAACCGCCATTCGTGTTGGAAATATCTAAAAAGGAATGATACGGCGCTATACTTTTTCTAATGTAATAAGCGGCAGTATATAAAAGAGAGTAGGCCTTATCTTCTTCATATTCCGGCCATAGTAATTCAATCAAGGCTGATTTGCGAACCCATTGGTCATGGTTTTGGAGCAGGTACAAAAACAACTCCTGAGTCTTTTTGGTCCTCCACTGAAGAACAGTGGGCTGTTGATCCGCCAATGTGAAGACGACATGTTGAAAAACCTGTAAATGAAGAAGGGAAGGCTGATCCTCAGGTATGGAGGCAGCTTGATCCTCACGCTTCAGAATACGATTCATGGTTTTGATGAGACGTTCTGTTGTGACCGGTTTGAGCAGATAATCCAGCGCATTAAGCTCGAAGGCCTGGATAGCGTACTTATCGTAAGCCGTAACAAATACAATCTGAATATGGGGTTTGTGCTCCAAAATTTGATTTGCTAATTCAATACCACTGATCTCTGGAAGTCTTACATCCAAAAAGGCCAAGTCTATATCATCAAGTAGAATATAGTCCTTAGCCACGAACGGATTCGTAAAAGCTCCTGCAATATGTATGCCTTGTAGCTTGCCAAGCAGACGCTTCATATAATCCAAAGCTAACTCTTCATCATCGACAATAACAATCCTTGTCAATTTCTCTGATCTTTCCACGTGTGCTTTACTCCTTTTTAGGCAGATACATCTTATTATATAGGATAACTTGGCTGCGGCTATAAACAAAAGTTGTAGAAGAAAAAAATTTTAAATAAATAGGCGGGCTGCGATGGGCCACCGTTAAGATGAATGATCGCAAGCCCGCCTTGTTTATGATGTTTACTAAACCTAAAGCTTGACTAACAGTATTGGACGTATATTTACAGGACCCAACGTGTGATCTTTTCCAGCGGTTGTCTGGATTTTTCCCGCTTGGGTTCATGAGCGCGATAACCGAAGGCGGCAATGACCGAAATATCCAGTCGTCCGTCCTCCAGCAGTCCTTCTTCCTCCAGGATGGCATGCACCTGATCGTAGTTAAAGCCCTCAATCGGGCACGAATCAATGCCGATCTGAGCCGCCGCCGTCATCATATTGCCCAAGGCGATATAGGTCTGCTTGGAAGCCCAGTCGAACAGTGTACGTTCGTTTTCCAGCAGGCGTTGATTTACACCCTGAAAAATTTTGTAGCGGCCCGGTAGCGAAACGAAGTCTTCCTCGGACATGCCTTTTACCTCTTTATACATATACTCCACGTAAGGAGAATCATATCGTACATCCTTGCGCGCCAAAATGAGAACGACATGGCTGGCCTGAGGAATCTGCTTTTGTCCCCCACTGGACACCGCGGCCAGTTTTTGTCTTAAAGCCTGATTTTGTACGACCACAAACTGCCACGGTTCAAAGCCTACGGAGCTTGGGGAAAGCCGTCCGGTTTCGAGTATGAATTGAAAATCCTCCTCCGGTATGATGCGATCAGGATTGAATTCCTTGGTGGCATGTCTGAACAGAAAGGCATCCAGAATTTCCTGTTTTTTAGCGGATGTATTGGACATAAAATGTATTCCCTCCAGTTGGATTTAGTTGGTGCTTTATATATTCTCTGCTAATATAATGAGAGCTGATATCGAATATATAGTCATCATATAGAAAGTTTTTGGAGGGAACAAGTACGCACATATTTGTTCCTTGTACAGAGCTGGGCTATGGATCTACATCCTGCAGAAAGAAGGGGAATACATGACGCAAAAAATGGAAAATGTAGTTGGTGTGAATTTTGGATGTCCGGTAGCGAAAACCGTCGGAGTCATAGGCGGCAAATGGAAGGGAGTCATCTTGTATCATTTGACCACAGGACCACGGCGTTACAACGAAATTCGGCGGACCTTGCCCAATATTACGCAGCGGATGTTGACCTTGCAGTTGCGTGAGTTGGAGCGGGATGGCATTGTACATCGCCAAATTTATAATGAGAATCCGCCGCGTGTGGAATACTCGCTTACCCCGTTAGGGGATACATTAAGGCCGTTGCTGGACTTTATGAGAGACTGGGGTATCTTTTATGGGGAGCAGAATGGCGACCCTGTGGCGACAACATCCAATTCGGGAAAGCATTTTTGTTAAGGTGGGCATAAGGAAAGCCCGCTGATGATTTCATACCAGATGCATGAGAACATTAGCGGGCAGAATAAGGGCAGGATTATTTTTATAAAATGTACAATCTATTTAAACTCGATGGCCTCGTTCATTTTCGCCCAAGCCGTTTCTCCGATGATGCCCAGCCGCCAGATGGCGATGCCTTTGAGATCATAACGTTTGGCCAGACCGACCTTGGCGTTAACGGTGCTGTCTTTTTCGCTACCCATCGAAATCCCCAAAATCAGCTTGTCCCGCGAGGTTTCCTTCAAGGCCAGTTTTATGGCTTCGTCCACTTTGTCCAAAGGCTCAGGCGTCGACTTTTGGCCATAATCATAAGCCATAATGATCAAATCGTCCGCCAGATTGCCCAGCGTCTTGTAATCATAGCCAGAGTATGAGCTGTTCAGCGGATGCAGGACGACGGTGAGCTTGAGACCAGCCTGATGCGCTTTGGTCGACAGCTTTTGGATAAAGGCGTTGTAGCCTGAACGTGCTTTGGCTTTATCGCCGCTCCAGCCCAGTCCTTCCAGATCAAGCGTGATGCCCTTGAATTGTTTGTCAGTGGCAGTGCTGACGATTTGGGAAATGGTCTGCTCTTGAAGCTGCGTATTGTCCAAAACCTTGGTTAGCTCATGATTGCCGTCGACCGAATAAACCATCAGGTAAGGGGAAGTTCCCTGGCTATCTGCGTCTTGTATGATAGACTCCGGCGTTACGGCTCCAGCGGCTTGAGGCCATTTGTATTCTTTGCCAGTTGTCGTAAACTGTCCGTTCGTATCAATTCGGCTCCAGCCGAAGGCTACGGCGTTAAAATTGGGTATCTTGGATCGCTGGTCAAAGGAAGATAGCGCATAGAAGCCTACCGTATACATGGCCTCACGTGGCGATGTAATGGAGACCGTCCGTGTTGCCTGATTCCAGTTGACCGTGGCCCCGAATTGTTGTCCGAAAAAGCCTAACGGGATCATCGTGCTGCCGTGTACGGTTTGGGGTGCGGCTGTTAGCTGTACCGTTTGCCCATCTACTGTGGCATTGCGGCTGCCCATTTTCAGAACCACCTGCTTGGTTGCAGAATCTTGTGTTTTGGTGGCGGTGATGCTTTGGCTGGTCTGATCCCATTTCACTGTAATGCCAAGAGCCTCAGAAATAGCACGAAAGGGAACCATGGTGGTGCCGTTCATCATGGCGGGCTGCACGGGGAACGGCAACGGGTATCCATCCAGCATAATGCTGACCTTGCCTGCCTCCGCTTGTGCCAAGGGGCTGAAACTGCCCACTGCGGTACTTAGAAAAATAGCGCTAGATAACAAAGCCTTATTTACGATTTTCATCCTATGATCTCCTATGCTCAATAGATTGCAAAGCTATTATGCTAGAATCGTGAGGTGTCTACCATTTTACCAAAAAAATGATAGATAGGTGAATGTAAGGATGGTAGCTTTAAAAGAAATTTTGCGCTAGATGAAGCCCAAGCTAGTATAAGAGCAGCAAGGTTTGCTCCCGATTTAGCATCAATAGAACGAATGACGCTACTAAGAGATGCCATAACCCGATTAAAAAGTGCTGATTTGCGTATACGTGATGTAAAGGGAGTGCTTTATATTGAAGAAGTTAGTATCTCCTGATCTCGTTCAAGCAGGGGAAAGTGTTTACAGATTGGAAGGTTAATGAGTTATGGCGGAAAGAGACGAAGGATAGGTATCTAATGCCAAGCTTGCTCCTTTAACAATAAAAATGGGGGGGAGCTTTTTTGCATAGTAATCCTATGAACAGCGCACATCGATATTCAATCGGTGTGCGCTGGTTGAGTTTAGTCTGAAATTGCTGGTACGTAACGGTGACTGATTTTTGCTTGTTAAGCTAAAACTTACTTGCGGCGTTTGAGCGCAATGCCGACAGCTGCTGCACCAAGCACGATTGCAATAATCGAGAGGATGAGTGCAGTCGTTTGTGTGGCAGAGCTGGCTGAAGCAGTAGCGGCAGGCGCGGCTTCGGTAGCAGGGCTCGGAGTGGGCGCGGGGCTAGTGCTATCTTGAGCCGTACCTGTGGTCGCATGGCCTGCTGCGGTGCCCGCCGAATCGTGCCCGCTGTCTGCGGCAGGAGCAGGAGCAGGAGCTTCGGATGCGGCCTCTGTCGTTATTTTGGTAATGGAATGAGGATTGTTGCTTCCTTCGTCGCCTGTCCATTCCACAATGCTTCCGTCACTGTAATACTGGAAGGCATCCCAGGCTGCTTCGGTATTCTGGTTCGCATTTTGCGCTACAAAGCTGAAGCGCTGGTATTGCCCTGCTTGAATACCGTCTTTTTCCGCCGACCAGGTAACGGTAGTCACTTTACCGGAGCTGTCCTTTTCAGTCGCTACCTTCCAATCCGGTACAGGCTCGTATTGTTTAAAAACAACCTCTTTCGGGATTTTTAAAGCTACTTTGGTGGTGGGAATGTTTTTCTCCACGGGCACCTTCAGTGTATAGGTTTCCCACGCATTAGGCTGTGAAACAGAAGGCTTAACCGTCACGTGTGCACTGGCCATACCTGCAAAAAGCAAGGCACCTGCTGCAATCAGGCCCGCGGACGCCGCAAACCTGGAAAATCTGGATTTCACCGATTGAATCGCTGTATTCATATTTATTTCGCTCCTTTTTCATGTGAGGATCTTGCAAAATCCTAAAGTCATAAAATGATTATTTTTTCCCGCCCACGTGCAGGGTAAAGTCGGCATCTACCGCATCGAGAGATGCCGTCAGGGCGTGTACTTTGACCACCCATGTTCCTTCGGCGGTCATCAATTCCTGACTGCGGAAGGGTTGCTGCTTCACGGGGAGAACAAATTCCTGCCGAGCTTTGTCAGGGTCTGCCGGAACGAGCGTCAATGTAACCTGCTGAATTCCTGAAACCGCAGCCCCTTTGCGATCCTGAATGGCTACCTTAAATTCATTGCTGCCCACAGCATTGGGGCTGACCGCCAGCGTCACCTTATACTCGCCTGTCGTGCGAGTCTCCTCGAACGGTACAGCAGGTGCCTGACCGGGTGAGAGGTGGGTGAGCAGCGCAGCGAGCAGCATTACGAGCAGGCCGGCGCCCAGCTCGGCACGCAACCCTCCGGCGGCGCGTTTGGTCGCCGCCGCTTGCCGTGCGCTGCGAAATTGGCTGGCCGCGAAGGCCAGCATGACCAGCAGCAGCGCTGCTTTCCCGAGCAGAACGAGTCCGTAGGACGTGTTCAGCAGCATGGAGGGAGCCGGTACATACAGCACGGCTCCATAGATACCGGTGGCGAGCAGCGCAGCCACCATGGCAATGCCCCAGCCGGCGAAGCGGCGCAGGGCTGCTTGTCGCAGAGCCGTCCGCTCCGACGCGGGCAGCTCTGATCCGGCAGCAGGCAGGCACACAGCCATGACGGCAAGTGAGCCGATCCAAAAGGCTGCGGCCGCCAGGTGGACAAAGTCCGCGGCAATGGCCGGAGCCGGATGGGTCGCCGCTGCCGGATGGCCGACAAAGGCCTTGGACAGCATGACGCTCAGCGTCAGGATAACAGAGCTGTAGCTCCACAGACGGCGCTGGCGGATGGAAATGCTGTGATCCAACGTGTAAATCAGCGTTACACTCAGCAGTAGTACGAGAATCATCTGGATGAACCAGACCTGTCCTGCCCCTGTAAACTGGAGAGCTTCTCCCAAGATCGGGAGTGTAAAGCCCTGCCCGATGGAAACCCCCGCATCCCATGAGGCCTGAAGCGGCAAGCTGACCAGAATGGCAGCAGACGTTATGCCGTAGCCGCTCCATAGCAGCACGGGCCAGCGAGGTAATGCGGCAGAGGAGTGTTGATCAAGCTCCTGCGACGCCCCTGCTTTCTTGCCCTTGTCTTGGCCTAAGCTTGGCAAGATGAACAAACGGAAGCAAAGCGCTCCGAAAAGCAGCGATATTCCGATGTAAAGGAACCACCGGACAGCGATTAAGTCGGGTCGTGATGCAACTGAGCCTTCAGATGTGGCAGTCTCGTTGGTATACGAATTGGAACCGCTACCGACTTGAAAGGGAATAACTCCATTAATTGGGTGTCCGTCTGCAGACAAGGCTCTCCAATTGACGGTATAAATTCCAGCTTTCATCCCCGGAATCAGTTTGATTTCCATGGTGGCTTTGTGTTCCGGGTTGAGCTGTGCTTTTCCGGTATCGGCTCGCTTGCCTGTCTCATCGGTCACCTTGATTGACATAAAGGCAGACTGCAAATCCTCATTAAAGGTGATGCTCACCTGTGAAGGCGGCTTGTCCAAAATCTGATTTTCGGTCGGACTGGATTCGATGACAAATGCATGAGCCCATAATGAGCGAGGAAACAGGATAAGAAGCGGTAGGCACAGCAATAGAAGACAAGCCACGCGAGCTGGCCTGGACGGATACGACATGCCTGTGAAGTCACCTTCTCTCGATTACTTGAAGCGAGGATATCCTCATTTGTAATATTTTATACAGACAAATCCAATCTCTATCTATCATAGTCCATACAGCGTAAATAGATGGAGCGAATTATGACATTTATATGAAATTTGAAATAAATCAGTATGTTTCAAGTACCACTCACATAAAAACCTCTACCGGTATAGAAATCAGGACGATTTCTGGCGGTAGAGGCAATGAGGCCAAGTATTAAGCATATAGAGAATATTTAGTGGCCAGTTTCCATAGAATCCATAAAAGCAGGTTGCTTATGCTGAATATAATGGATAAAAATAGCCGTTAGTTCGGGATCGAATTGGCTGCCCGAGCAGGCGCGCAGTTCTTCAATGGCCTCCTCGAACGTTTTGGTGGGTTGGTAAGGGCGTTCAGTCGTCATCGCATCAAAAGAGTCGATAATTGTCAGCATCCGACACAGCCGGGGAATTTGCTCACCCTTAAAGCCAAACGGATAGCCTCCCCCGTCAAAGCGTTCATGATGTAATTCCACAAAAGGAACCAGATCTATGAATCGCTCGTTTGCCTCGATGATTCGTTTGCCCCAAGTGACATGCGCTTTCACCATCTGCCATTCCTCACAGGACAACTTCTCTTTTTTATTCAGGATATTCCATGGGATCTCCAGCTTGCCAATGTCATGAATGAGAGCACCCAGCGCAAAACGTCGTTTGTCCTCCGGGCTGAGCTGAAGCATTTCGCTCATATCTGCTGCATATCTGAATACCCGTTTGGAATGTTTGAAGGTATTGATATCCTTGTACAAAAACAGATTAAGCTGCTGTTCGATATCACGAATATCCTGTCCCAGATCGACTTCACGTTCCACTTCATTTAAACTGCCATGGGTATGAACGATATTTTTCCCCTGCTTCTTGGCGTAGTACAGTGCTTTATCTGCCAGATCGACCAGCTGTGACTTGTCGTAAATGTCGATGCGGCTTTGTGCAATGCCTGCGGAGAAGGACAAGCAGCCGTGCGGGAAAATTTCCACGCCTTCATAGCGGGAGTCATTTAGCCTTTTTCGGATGGCATTAACGATTTCGTAGGCTTGTTCAGCGGTATGGTCAGGCATAAGCAGTGTGAACTCTTCTCCGCCATAACGGGACACAGTGATGCGGGTACCAGAGGTTTCCTTTTTTAGAAAATCACCTAGAAATCCCAGCAGTTGATCGCCTTTGAGGTGGCCAAAGTGATCATTGTATTTTTTGAAATCATCAATATCGATCAGGGCCAAACTGAGAGGAATGTTCTGGGATCTGGATATATCCAGTTCGGCTTCAAGTATATTTTCAAAGTAGCTGTGATTGTATAGTCCTGTTCTGCGATCCATGTTGGCCTTTTCCTCGATTTCCCGATACATCGTGAACATCTGCTTGAAGGCGTGAGACAGGAGCATGCTTAGTCCAAGGACCAGCAGAAGTCCCAAAATGCCGTTGTAATACATCAACGTAGTCAACACAAGAGACAGGATAAGCGTACATAAATATACGAGCAGGGATTCAGCCACAAAAGCCTGTTTCAGCTCATTGAAGGACCCTTTGTATGCGATATAAAAGAAGAGCCCCAGTGTGATTGTATTCACCGCAAAGTAGCAGATTAGCGCAAGCAGATAGGAAGTAAAATGTTCGGCATTCAAAGTCCCCTGCGTTCCGCCGCTTAGATCAAATACGATGGAGGACAGGAAAATGGAAAGTGCATAAATGGAAAAATTGACGGTATGCTTCCACCAGGACAGCTCTTTATGCCGGAACGCGGCAATGACTGCATTGAACAGCAAAACCAGAATGGCAATTTCAATGCCATGCACAAAAATACTAGCAAGGTACACGGAGGAGTCCATGGACTGCTTGTTGCTGGCCGGTGGTAGCTGGAAGGTAAAATGCTCCAGAATCAGAACTGCTCCCAATAGGGAATAGATCGTAACCCACTCTGTTGTCGAATAGTGCAAAAAGGACCAGTGGTTCGTATACAACAAGACGATCACGCCTGCTGTACATATGAGAAACACGTATATTCCCGTCGCGGTAACCCGTTCTTGCAGCTTTTTTAATATACTCATCATTTCTTCTCCTGCCTTGTCGTATCTAGATGTCAAAGCTACCAGGGGTGAATGGAATAATTTACAATTTTGTAATCGGAAATTTCACATGAAAAAACAGGCCGGAATCCAGCCTGTTTTGTTGAGCCTGTGCTTCCTGTTATTTTTATCGGTGACTAGCCCCCGATTTTGTAACCGGAAGTCAAAGCGATTACGACAGAAGCGACGATAATGGCATTGATAATCACACGGGAATATTTCAAGTTTTTCATAGGATTCCCTCCCTTCCTTGGAATAAGGTGTGCATTAGGCGTGGCGGGGATTAGTTTCTTGCTGATTATCCTTCTTCTTGTTCACGATCATAACGCTTTGGATAAACAGGAACATCCCGAAGTTCATGACGACATCTCCAATACTGATCACCTGCGTGCGGGGATAGGGTTTGGAGAGGGGGATGATATCACCGAGCAATGATAAATGCGTGCCTGCATCCATCATATAATGCTTCGAGATGACGCTTCCGGATTTAAGCATATCTGTATAATAGGGACCCAGCACCTCCGAAGCGCTCAACGAGACCGGCATCCTGCCGCCATTCACCGCCATGACGATAAAATTCAACAGTACGCCGATGAAAATAAGCCCGAATCCCTTATGATGTCTGTTCAACCAGAGAAATATCAATCCAATCACATAAATGCCCATAAATAAATATCCGTTAATGGACGCCAGCCAAGCCCACTTTTCCTGGGCATAAAAAATAATAAACTGCACCAGCAGCAGCAAAGGAAACATCCAGCCGGCTATAAGGCGAATTTGACTGAAACGGATCAGACCTTGCCGCCAGCCTCCTCGGAGCAGACCTACAATGAGACCCAGCAGCACTCCATCATAGACCATTATCATTCTCCAGATTCCATAAATTTTTTGTTTTGAGTACATGTTTTGGATATAGTATAATTCGACCTGAAATTGGTAAATTCCTGCCTGATATATAGCAGTTTTGAAAAAAAATCGCGGATTAGCGTGTAATTATTCGAAGCAGGACGAAATGATGATATCATAATATATTGAAGTCATATTTTATATCTTTTTGAAAAGGATGATTCTTATTATGAACCGGTTTTCCAATACGGTAATGGTTGCCGCAGATATGACCAAATCTCGAATTTTATGGATTGCCTTTGTCCTGGGTGCATTGAGTGCTTTTGGACCCTTGTCCATAGATATGTACTTGCCATCATTACCTACATTAGCCGACAATCTGCATACGACCACTTCGCTGGCACAGCTTAGTTTGACCGCCTGTCTGCTGGGGTTGGCAGTGGGTCAGATCGTTGCTGGTCCGCTTAGTGACGTCAGAGGTCGAAGAGGGCCACTGGTCATCTCGCTTATTCTGTACGCTGCCGCTTCGCTGCTATGCGTATTTGCGCCGAATATTGGTATGCTCATTGTACTTCGTTTTGTTCAAGGACTCACCGGGTCAGCAGGAATCGTAATCTCCAGAGCGGTGGCGCGTGATCTATACTCAGGCAAAGAATTGACGCGCTTTTTCTCATTGCTCATGCTGGTAAATGGCGTGGCTCCCATTGCCGCACCTGTGCTGGGCGGAGTGATTCTGAACTTTGTTTCCTGGCGCGGTGTGTTCATGGTGCTGTGCCTGGTTGGTGTGGCTATGCTGATTGCCGTCGTGCTGGGCTTGCCGGAAACGCTGCCTGTTAATCGCCGCTCATCCGGTGGCTTGAAGCAGACGCTGGGTACGCTTGGTCATTTGTTTGCGGATCGACGCTTTATGGGCTATGCCTTCTCGCAGGCACTCATTACAGGGGCAATGTTCGCGTACATCGCTGGCTCGCCGTTCGTGCTTCAGGATATTTTCGGGGTTTCTCCTCAGACGTATAGCATCATTTTCGCGGTGAATGGCTTGGGAATTGTGCTGTTTTCCCAGCTGACCGGCAGACTCGTGGGCCGCTTCAACGAGCGGCAATTGCTCTTGTCGGGCTTAGTGATTGCGGCTGTAGCCGGGATCAGCTTGCTTACCGTGGCTTTTACCGGAGGTCAATTGTTTGCTGTATTAGTTCCCCTGTTTTTTGTCGTTTCCTGTGTGGGGATTGTGAGCACGACGACGACTTCACTGGCCATGCAGAGCCAGCAGCGCTCTGCTGGCAGCGCGTCTGCCATGCTTGGCTTGCTGCCTCTGTTGCTTGGCTCCATCGCTTCACCGTTAGTAGGCTTGGGTAGCGGCACAACACCTGTACCGATGGCGGTTGTTATCGCTATTGCAGAGATCGGTGCGCTGTTAAGCTTTCTGGTGCTTGCCAAGGAAGCGCGCGCGAAGGCTTGAAATAAGGCAAACGAGTGACATTTTTCTGGAAGCTTGACATACCCCATGGGGGTATATTATGATAGGGACATATTAACAAATGCACTATGTACTACACAGGCATATACACAACACAGGAGGCTGATGTATGGCTGAGGAACAACCTGTTTCCCACCATGAAGTTCACGAGAATCATTGCGGAACAGACGGGGAAAAGACAGTTAGAAAAAGTCATCACTCGGCAGAGTTCAAGAGCAGTCTTACATCCCGGTTGAACCGCATTGAAGGTCAGGTGCGCGGAATTAAAGGCTTGATCGAGAAGGATACCTACTGTGATGATGTGCTGAACCAGATTGCGGCAGTCCAGTCTGCTCTGAATGGTGTCGGCAAGCTGCTGCTGGAAGGGCATATGAAAAGCTGTGTCATTGAGCGCATGCAGGCAGGAGAGCCGGAAGTGATTGACGAGCTGCTGGTTACGGTCAAGAAGCTAATCCGTTAAAAGCAATACCCATACACATAATCGGGTACATGAAGTGCCCCGGAGGAGGAAAAGGAAATGGCACAAGTTACATTGAACGTAGAAGGCATGAGCTGCAATCACTGCGTGAAAGCAGTAGAAGGAGCTTTGGAGAAGGTCGGCGCTTCCGGCAAGGTCAATCTTGAAGCGAAGCAAGTGGCTGTAGAGTATGACGAGTCCAAGCTGAACGTGGAAGCCTTGAAAACTGCCATCGAAGACCAAGGCTATGATGTTGTCTAAATTTAGATGCTTCATGCCTGAAGAGACTTGTTTTTTAGAAGAGATTTGTTTTTTAAAGGAGAAGCTTCGATAGCAGGAGCTTTTTCTTTTTGAACATGATATACCCCTGTGGGGTATGTAGGAGGAGAACTACCATGGAGAACCGTATGACCGACGGCGATAAGCAGACGACGCTTCATGTTACAGGGATGTCCTGTGCCGCCTGCGCTTGCCGTATTGAAAAAGGCCTGAATCGAATAGATGGCGTGACCCAGGCCAATGTGAATTTGGCGCTGGAGCAGGCGTCGATATCGTATGATCCGAAGCAGGTGGATATCCCTGATTTTCGCAATAAAATTGCTTCTCTTGGGTTTGGAACTGTAAGCGAAGAAGCCAATCTGAATGTGACAGGTATGACATGTGCGGCTTGCGCAACCCGGATTGAGAAGGGTTTGAATCGAATGCCGGGTGTGACAGGCGCTACGGTGAATTTGGCGATGGAAACGGCTCATGTCGAATATACGGCGGGGAGTATTACAGTCGGGGATCTGGTAAGCAGGATTGAGCAGTTGGGCTACGGAGCAATCCCGCAGAGCGCTGATGATCATATAGCGGATGTGCGCAACAAGGATATCCAGCGTAAGAAATGGAAGTGGATCGTGTCTGCAATACTGTCGTTTCCATTATTGTGGGCGATGGTGGCTCATTTTTCCTTTACCTCATGGATTTATGTGCCGGGGCTGTTTTTAAACCCGTGGTTCCAGCTTGTGCTGACAACGCCAATCCAGTTCATTATTGGATGGCAATTCTATGTGGGTGCGTATAAAGCGCTTCGCAATGGAAGCTCGAATATGGATGTGTTGGTTGCACTGGGTACGTCTGCGGCTTATTTTTACAGCTTGTACCTTACCTTGCGTCCATCTGCTGTCATGGAGGACATGGGAGGAATGACAGGAACAGGGGTCATGACTATGCCCGAGCTGTACTACGAGACCAGCGCAGTGCTGATTACGCTTATTTTGGTCGGTAAATGGTTCGAGGCGGTAGCCAAAGGGCGTTCGTCTGAGGCGATCAAGAGTCTGATGAGTCTCCAGGCAACGACGGCACGTGTGGTGCGTGATGGACAAGAGCTCGATGTACCGATTGAGCAGGTACGTGTGAAGGATATCTTTATTGTACGCCCCGGTGAGAAAATTCCCGTCGATGGGATGGTCGTGGATGGGCGCTCGGCAGTGGATGAATCGATGCTAAGCGGTGAGAGCCTGCCAGTTGAAAAAGAGGCGGGTTCCCCGGTCACAGGAGCTACGCTCAATAAAAACGGGGTGCTTCGTATCCAGGCCGAGCGGGTGGGTAGCGATACGGCGTTGGCCCGTATTATTAAGGTCGTGGAAGATGCGCAAAACTCCAAGGCCCCGATTCAGCGGATCGCGGATCAGATTTCGGGTATCTTTGTACCCATCGTAGTTGCTGTTGCCGTGATGACGTTTCTCGTCTGGTTTTTCCTTGTGACACCGTCTGATTTTGCAGGTTCATTGGAAAAAATGATTGCAGTGCTCGTCATTGCTTGTCCTTGTGCGCTTGGATTGGCTACGCCAACGTCCATTATGGCAGGGTCGGGGCGTGCCGCAGAATATGGCATTCTGTTCAAGGGCGGCGAGCATCTGGAAATGACCCGTTCCATCAACGCGGTGGTACTGGATAAGACAGGTACGGTTACGAACGGCAAGCCAGTACTGACGGATGTTGTTGTCAAAGAGGGCAGCTTGGCTGAAACGGATCTGCTGCGATGGCTTGGTGCGGCGGAAAAAAGCTCGGAGCATCCACTGGCGGAAGCCATTGTAAAGGGGATTGTGGAACGCGGCATTGAGCTGGTGGAACCGACAGATTTTGAAAATATTCCGGGTTATGGCGTAAAGGCTCATGTGGAAGGCAAGCAGGTACTTGCAGGTACACGCCGATTGATGAGCAGGGAAGGCATCGCGATTGCTGACTCTGCCGAGCTGCATATGAATGAACTGGAGAACGCTGGGAAAACAGCGATGCTGGTCGCTGTGGATGGCGCCTATGTCGGATTGGTAGCCGTGGCGGATACGATCAAAGAAACATCACGGGAGGCCGTTGCCCGTCTGCGGGCGATGAACATTGAAGTCATCATGATTACGGGCGATAATGAACGGACCGCGCGGGCAGTAGCCGCCGAGGCCGGAATTGAGCGGGTACTGGCGGAGGTGCTGCCTGAAGGCAAGGCTGAAGAGGTGAAACGGCTTCAGGAACAAGGCTTGATCGTAGCCATGGTGGGTGATGGTATTAACGATGCGCCTGCACTGGCTACGGCTGATATTGGGATGGCGATGGGCACGGGTACGGATGTGGCGATGGAGGCCGCCGATATTACGCTGATGCGCGGCAACCTGAACAGCATTCCCGATGCGATCGAAATGAGCCGCCGGACGATGACTAACATACGCCAGAATCTGTTTTGGGCGCTCGGTTACAACGTAATCGGTATCCCGATTGCCGCCTTGGGCTTCCTCGCTCCGTGGCTGGCGGGAGCAGCCATGGCATTCAGTTCTGTTTCGGTCGTGCTGAATGCGCTGCGCCTCCAGCGGGTAAAGCTGTAATGGAAGTGGTAAATTAGGCAGGATACGAGAAGCAAAATCATTTGGAGTGTGACAAAATTGGTGTTGGAGCAAGTACGTCTGATTTGATTTTCAGCGTGCTTGCTTTTTTGTTATGCTTGGTTCTTTTCCCCCTGCGGTTGCCCTATATCGCGTTAGGTTGCTTATCAACCGCGAAAGTTTCATAATATTCGTAGGAGTGCCATGCAAGCATGCAAGAGCTTCTTCGAATACTCACAGCTTGACACAGATAAAAAGCTTATATTATGGATTAGGAGTGAAGCAGTCATGAATGATACGATTTCCTTGTTGATGAATCATCGGTCTGTACGAAAATTCAGGTCAGACGCCGTTACCGACGAGCAGCTCGCAGCTATTGTGGCGGCTGGCCAAATGGCTTCCTCGTCCAGCAATGTGCAGGCTTATACCGTCATTGCCGTTACAGAGCCTGCTTTGAAAACCAAGCTGGCTGAGCTGGCGGGGGGTCAGGCTTATGTTGAGCAATGCCCGGTGTTTCTGGTATGGTGTGCAGATTTGTATCGCTTGAAGCAGGTCACGGTTCACCATCAGCCAGGTCAGCCTTCCTACGAAGGTTCCGTCGAAAATTATACAGTTGCGACCATTGACGCTGCGCTAGCTGCACAGAATGCAGCAGTAGCCGCTGAATCACTTGGCTTGGGTATCGTCTACATCGGGGGTATCCGTACGAAAATAGCTGAGGTATCCGAGCTGTTAGGGTTGCCTGAACTGGTATATCCGGTGTTCGGTATGTGTATCGGCGTGCCGGATCAGGACACGGGCTTGCGTCCACGTCTTCCGCTGTCCGGTGTTTTGCACATGAACGGCTACGACCAAAATCAGACGATGAAGGCTGTAGAGCTATATGATCACACATCGGCTGAATATTTGAAGGAGCGTACGGGCGGTCAACGCTCTACGCCTTGGTCTGAACAAATGGCGGCAAGACTGACTGAGCCTGCACGGTTGCAGTTGAAGCCATTTTTGGAGCAAAAGGGATTTTTGAAGCAGTAAAGTAGAGCAGCCATAAAAAAGCAGAAGCCTATATGGGACTTATAAAGCCTCTATATAGGTTTAAAAATACAAAGAACCTTCGGTTACACAGCTTATGATGCGTATCTGGAGGTTCTTTGCTTATGCTGTAAAAGCAGATATCTTATTCTTTTGGGGAATGGCTGACTGCTAAATATGACTTTATCACTTGGATAGTGAGTAGAAGCGTATCGTATTTTCATAAAATGCCAGGCGGATGGCAGTCTCGTCTTGATCGGTCAGCTTGCTGTACGCGCGAATGACGTCGGCAGTCATCCGTGGATGCGTCTGTTGTCCGGTAAAAGCTCCCTCGAACGGCCAAGGTCCGTCTGTCTCTGCCATGATTTGATTGGACGGGTACTGTCTCGCCAAGTTGCGAATTTCTTCTTCATAGAGAAGATCGGGTGTGAAGGAGACATAGTAGCCGTTCCGGGCCATACGTTCGGTCGTGGCGGCAGAACCCTTGAACCAGTGAAAATGCGCCTGTGTGACTCCGTGCCGTTCCAGAAGATCGCATGCGATATCGGCGTCTTCATAAACGGCGTGCAGCACAATAGGCTTGTTATGCTTCCGTGCAAACCGGATAAAACGCTCCAGCAGCGCTATGTATGGAGTGAGGTCAAAGAAAGATCCGCTTCGCGCGGCCTCCAGCCGATTGTAGTAGGGCAAGCCGACTTCGCCAACGGCGACCATCTGCTCTATATGCTTGTCCATCCAGTCAAACAACAGATCAAGCTCGGCTTGTGATGGAAGAGGCTGCTCGGGATGAAACCCGAGGGCTGGGCGTACCAGCCCGGGCCAACGCTCAGCTAACCGCAGATTGGTTTGGCTTGAGGTGAGATGCATGGATACGGCTATGACGGCTTCGACACTGCTATCGGCAAGAGAAGCCAGCAACGGCTCCTGCTGCTCAGGCGGGTAGCTGTCAACATGAATGTGCGCGTCGATTAATGGTGCGGGTGCTGCCGTGGTCAAAATGTCACTCATACTGATCCGCTCCGTTATCCGTGGGATTTTTGCGGACACTCTCTGCATGCTCCTCCATGCCGCCGTCCAGCTTGTATTTTTCCTGACGCATCCAGTCCGTCATGGTCCGCTTCCATTCGCTAAAACGCGAATCAAGAGTGATTTCCTCCCGGCGAGGGCGTGGGAAGGGAACATCTACGACATGCATCACTGTAGCAGGTCGTGCCGACAGCACGTAAATCCGGTCGGAGAGCAGCAGCGCTTCCTCAATGCTGTGGGTGATAAACAGCACAGAGCGGCGGTTTTTCTCCCACATCCGCAATAACCATTGCTGCATGTCCGCACGTGTCAGCGCATCCAGGGCGCTGAACGGCTCATCCAGCAGCATCAGCTCCTGCGGACTGAGCAGTGCGCGCAGGAAGGCCACGCGTTGCTGCATACCCCCAGAGAGTGTATGCGGATACGCTTTGGCGAAGGGACCCAGCCCGACCTGCTCCAGCCATTGCAGAGCTTCTTCGCGGCGTTCACGTTCGCTGGCGTACTGGGAGTGTGCCGCTGTATGATTGCGCGGCGCATTTTCCTGCCCGAGCAGTACGTTATCCAGCGTGGTACGCCACGGGAAAAGGGCAGGCTGCTGCGGCATATAGCTAATATGCCCGCGTTCACCCGTCACATCCTGTCCGTGCATGCGGATGCGACCCCGCTGGGGTTTGAGCAGCCCGCCGATGATGTGAAACAGCGTGCTTTTGCCACTGCCGGACGGGCCGATGAGGGAGACGAATTCTCCCCGCTTAACGGTCAGGGCCACATCCTGCAATACGGGCAGGGAGCTTCGTCTTTCACGGAAGGCGAGGCTGATGCCATCCACTTCCAACGCTGGAGGAGCCATCGAAAGCTCCTGCTCCTCTCTGGCTCGTTGTCCATCAGCCATGTTTTGTGGTGATAAGTCAGGCGGATGCAGACTCATACGCGCCACACCCTTTCTTCGAGTTTATTGAATCCATTTGGAAGCTATTCCTGATCCGGTTTCCAGCGAACCAGCCATTTTTCCAGCAGTACGATCATGACAAACATCAGTAAGCTGAGTGCAACAATGATGCCAATGGCGGCAAAAATCAAATCCGTGCGATAGGCCGATTTTTGCAGCATCATATAATATCCGATTCCTTCGCTGGCACCGATCCATTCGGCAATAATTGCGCCCATCACGCTGTAGGTGGCAGCAATCTTGATGCCGGAAAATACTTGTGGCAAGGAGTGCGGCAGCTCCAGCTTCATAAAAATGGCCATCCTGCCCGCGCCTGACATGCGCATGTAGTTCATCATCGTTCTGTCCGTCCGTGTCAGCCCGTCCATGGCCGCTACAGCCACGGGGAAGAAGCACACTAACGTAATGACCATCAGCTTGGGCAGCACGCCAAAACCAAACCACACCATCAGCAATGGGCCAAGGGCTATGATCGGAATGTTTTGACTAAGGATGAGCAGTGGATACAGGGCGGACTTGAGAAAAGGAATCGTATGAAGAACGACGGCGATCAACAGTCCCGTTGCTGTCCCTATTGCAAATCCCCCAAGCGTCAGGCGAATCGTAGCCCACGTATGGGCACCAAGCAGCTCCGACTGAGCCATGCCCTCCTGTACGATCAGAGACGGAGCTGGCAGTAGCCAGGACTCAATCTGCAAATAGGAAACTGCCCCCTGCCAGGTTGCCAAAAAGAAGAGGACCGCCACAAGGGGCGGCCATACGCTTTTCCACCAGGATGCGTTCTTGCCTTTTGGGTTCATGGGCGATATTTTTCGGTCAGCTTGTTCATGCTGATGCCCTGTGGGTTATGTGCGATTTTGATCTGTGAAATGATGCTGGGGCTGCCGGCCTCCGTCAATGCCACGTGCATTTCTTTAACTACGTTCAGCAACTCGTCCAGCTCACCCTCCATGGTCGTCTCCAATGGATTCACCTGATGCTTGACACCGGAACGTTGAATGACCTCAATCGCCTTATCTACATAAGGATAAGAGTCCTCGTTATTGGGAGTTTTAGGAATCACTTGAATACTGAGCAAAGTGTTAGCCATGCGAATTCACCTGTCCTTTATGTGGAGTGTTTTAGAGAAAATAGGGTGGTTTAAGACCGCTTCGCGTTTCATTTGATCTTACGATCGCTGTTGCTGTGGGATTCTTCGATTATTTAAGTTATTCAAAGGTAAGAATCCCCCTGAGCGTATGCTTCCGAAGCCAGCTTTCCTAAAGAAAGCTTTCAGGCGAACGCTCCGCTTCTCCAGATTCAAATGAACCGCTCCGCTGCTGCCCGCCTTAAAAGCTTTCCGTAGGAAAGCTCGCTTCGGAAGCATCACCTCCCCGGATTTCTACCCTGCTGAGGCTTTATTCGAGAAATCCGGGGGCGGTGGCGATGGGAAGCATCATCCGACCGCGTAGTGGCACAAAGGCTACTTCAAGTTCGATTTACAAGATCAACGCTTGGGCAAAAAGTCGTTTGTGAAGGCTTTGTCGACTTCCAAAGGCTTGCTGAGCAGCTTGCGTTCGTACATCCAGTCTGAATAGTTTTGCCATACCTCCGCTTTTTGCACACCCCATTGCGCAGCATCATCCTGATAACGCGGGCTTAGCCATTTTTGGCTGGCCAGTACCAGCTTTTTGTCCAGCTCCGGTACGGCTTTGCTTAGGATATCCGCGGATTCTTCAGGATGAGCAATGGTGTATTCATAGCCTTGGGCGGTGGCGTCCATGAACGATTTGACCAGCTCAGGATCATTTTTAATCGTCTGTTCATTGCTCACAATCACAGGCGTATAGTAATCAAGGCTTTTGGAATAATCTTTTACATACAGCATATCCAGGGGTTCACCTCGAAGTTGAGCCTCGATCCCGGTCCATGCGTAGAAAATCCAGGCAAAGTCGATATCCCGCTTCACGGCTGTAAAATAGTCGGCATTGCCCATATTCATAATCTTCACTTTGCTCACATCGGCCTTGTCTGAATCCATGATGGATTTCATGACCGCTTCTTCTACGGGTGAACCCCAGCCGCCGTATTTCTTCCCTTCAAAATCTTTGGGGCTTTTAATGCCGCGGTCTACCGGGGCTGCGAAGCCTGAGGTATTATGCTGAATAACCGCAGCGATAGATACGAGTGGTACGCCTTGCGTACGAGCCTGAGTGACGCCCTCTTGATAGCTGATCCCAAAAGGTGCCGCATTCGAAGCAACCATTTGATCGGCTCCGCCTGAACCAGGTTGGACAATTTGGACATTCAAGCCTGCTTTTTCGTAAAATCCTTTATCCTTGGCGACATAGAGTCCTGTATGATTCGTATTTGGTGTCCAGTCAAGTACAACTTTAACATCCTTAAGCCCCTTTGCCGGGGTGGAAGCTGGAGCGTTGGTAGCAGGTGCCGCCTCCTGGGTTGTAGAGGGGGAGCCTCCGCCGCAGGCGGTCAGTGTCAGGGCCATGAGCCACAGACTAATCAGTCCCAGGCTTAACATTTTCATGCGCTTCATCGTTGTGTTCTCTCCTTTTAATTACCCGTCATCCGTCGAATCAGACAGCCTATGTTCCCATTTCATAAAAATAACATCTGCCGGACTCTCTCTTTCCAACAACTTAATCTTCAACAAAAAAAGCGCCCCGTGTTCCGGGACGCTTGCGCTTGTATATACCAAAGTAGGGGATGGACCTATGTAAAAAAGGCACATCTTAGCTTAAGCATTCCTACGCTGGCATTACCCAGATCAGGTTGTAAGGGTCAGTGTCTTGGGACACACTCTCAGCCGGCCGATTCCAGCACCCCTGGCATTGTATGGTTTGATGGGTTTGTTTATTCGGGTTTACTACGACGATTATATGCCTTGAAGGCGGAGCTGTCCAGCATGGAGGAAGAGATGACGGTTCATTTGCGAGAAAATTAATTATTTTTTTATAAATAACTTTGGTCAAATGACTACTCTTTTGTCTGGCGTTGGATTAAAATAGGAATGGTGGGTTCGAAACTTACATATATGTGCAAAAGTATGTATATGAGCCATACACCTTAATAAGGAGGGGTATATTTTGTTATTTCGTAAAAATTGGTTTAAAGGGTTTACAGCAGCGGTTGTAGCTTGCAGCATGCTGGTGTTTACAGCTGCTCCGTCCTGGGCTGCCACCGATTCTCGGGACAGCGCCATAGTGAATTTGCGGATCATGGAAACAACGGATATTCACACGACGTTGATGAACTACGATTATTATGCAGATAAGGAAACCAACGAATATGGCTTGATTAACACTGCCGGACTGATCCAGCAGGCGCGTAGTGAAACAAGAAACAGCATGCTGTTCGATAACGGTGATTTGTTGCAGGGCAATCCATTAGGCGATTATATGGCCAGAAACAAAACCTTTTTGCAAGAAGGCGGTGTCCATCCGGTCTACAAGATGATGAACTTGATGGGCTATGATGCGGCTACTGTGGGCAACCACGAATTTAACTATGGTCTCGACTTTTTGGAGAAATCGCTTAAGGGAGCCGAATTCCCTTACGTAAATGCGAACGTTTACTATGACAACGGGGGCCAAGGTACTAAAAATTATTTTACCCCTTATCAGATTCTCAATAAAACGGTAACGGACGAGAAGGGCCAAGAGCACACGCTCAGAGTGGGTGTAATCGGTCTGGTAACTCCTCAAATTATGCAGTGGGATAAAGCCAATTTGCAGGGTAAGGTCGTTACGAAGGATATTGTGGAAACGGCGAAAAAGTTCATTCCTCAAATGAAATTGGAAGGTGCCGACATTATTGTCGTACTTGCACACACGGGTTATGAGGATGTGCCGCAAACACCAATGATGGAGAATGCCGTTAAATATTTGAGCCAGGTGGACGGAATCAACGCTATTCTGTTTGGGCATGCTCATAAATCTTTCCCCGGCCCTGATTTTAAAGGAATGAGCGGTGTAGATCTGGATAAAGGAACCATTAATGGCGTACCGGCTGTAGAAGCTTCCTCTTGGGGCAAGGAACTGGGTATTATTGACCTGAGTCTGGAAAAGAAAAAAGATGTGTGGAGCGTGACTAATTCTCAGTCAGAAGTGCGTCCAGTTGTGAATACCCAAACTCAGGCTGTGAAGACGAACCCTGAGTTTAAACTGGTAGATGCGGTCAAGGAAGAGCATAAAGGAACGCTGGATTATGTTCGTCAACCGGTTGGAACCACAACCGCACCGATTACCAGTTATTTTGCATTGGTTCAGGATGACCCATCTATTCAGATTGTGACGAATGCACAAAAATGGTACGTACAAAACCATCTGAAAGGGACCGAATACGAAAATCTTCCCGTATTGTCGGCTGGCGCTCCATTCAAGGCCGGTGGTCGCAACGGTGCCGAGTATTACACGAACATTCCGCAAGGTACGATTGCGATTAAAAACGTATCCGATCTGTATGTATACCCGAACACGGTTCATGCTGTAGAAGTAACCGGTGCTGAAATCCAGGAGTGGCTGGAGTGGTCTGCGGGTCAGTTCAACCGCATCGATCCAAGCAAAACAGAGGAACAAGCACTGATCAACAAAGATTTCCCAACCTACAATTTTGATGTCATTGACGGTGTGACTTACCAAATCGATGTAACTCAGCCTGCACGCTATGATGCCAAGGGAAACATGATTGATTCTTCGGCTCATCGTATCAAGGACTTGCAATACAATGGGAAGGCAATTGATCCTGCACAGAAATTTATCGTAGCGACCAATAACTACCGTGCGTCCTCGTCCAAACTGGCGAATCCAGATGGCAAGCGCATTGTGATGGCAGCGCCGGATGAAAACCGTCAAGTCATTATTGATTATATCCGTACGAACGGAACGATTAATCCGTCAGCGGATGGCAACTGGTCTATTGCTCCTTTTGGTCAGGCTAAGGTTACCTTCGAGTCCTCTCCTGATGCCAAGGATGTGCTGGCTGGAAATCAGCAAATTGCTTACTTGGACAGCGCGGCAGACGGTTTTGCCAAATACAGCTTAAAAGCTGGCGCGAAGCCTAATACAGCCAATACTCCTGCAAAGGAAGCTGCAGTCCCTGCGAAAGCAACGGCGAAGCCGGCTGTTAAAACAACCAAGCCTGCAGCTGCTAAACCAGCTAAAACAACCAAGCCCAAGGCTTCCAAGTAAGTTTGCCTTTCCAGTTCCAGATTTAATCAGAGCTAAGCAGCAAGTCTCTATTCAGGAGACTTGCTGTTTTTTTTTGCCTTTTATGAAAAATAATATTGAAATTGGAAATTGGTGCAAAAGACTTTGTTTTTTGTCGGATATACACTTAAGTCCTAAGTTTCGACTGGTGGCGACCTTGTTTTTCTTGATTTTATAGTACTTTTGTTCTAGATATTTGTGATATAATGGTGAAAAAACCGGAAAATTGTTCCCAGGGAGGACCATTATGACATGCAGCAGTTGCAGCATCATATTACCTATTAGAGATCAAGGATTGCTGAAGATCAGGCACCCCAGGGTGTCGCTTAATCTGGCATTAGATGGCTTGGGTATACTACCGCAACAATGCTGCGAGGACGGAATAGTGTTTAAGTATGACAGCCATTCAGAGCTGAAGCAGCTGGTTAACGGACTGGCTCGTCTTCCCCAGGAATGGCTCCTACATATGGAGGCTGTGGCGATCGGACTGAATCATGTGGAAGGATATGAGGACTGGCTTCTATTTAGCCAATTGCAAGCCAGAATTCAACACGCGGATATGATGAGTATCATTAGGGACAAAAGCTTTTCAAGCCACATGCAGCCTATTGTTGACCACAACCTGAACATTATCGGGTTTGAGTTCTTGCTGCGTCCGTCACATTCGGAGCGGCCCTTTCAGCCTTTTCGACTGTTTGAAATTGCCCGTGAAGCCGGCTTGCATGCTCATTTGGATCGCTTGGCTCGTATTTCCGCTATTGAAAAAAGTGCAGCATGTCTCCCTGCGGGGATTAAACGGTTTATTAACTTTCTCCCTTCAACCATCTATAATCCGGCCTATTGCTTGAATCATACCTTTGAGACGATTGATCGGTTGTCCATGAATACGGAGGATTTTGTGTTTGAGGTCGTAGAGACGGAAGAAATTGACGACCTGAATGTTTTGCATCAAATTTTTGAACAATATCGTACACGAGGAGTTTCAGTGGCACTGGACGATGTGGGGGCGGGTTATTCTACGACAGAGCTTATGAATTGCCTCCAGCCGGATTATGTCAAAATTGATCGAAGTTTAATTGATGGTTGTCATCGCAACAGTGATCAGCAGCGACAAATTACGGGGATCGTGGAATCGGCTTCGCGCTTTGGCGGCCAGGTGCTGGCTGAAGGCGTTGAGCAGATGGAGGATTTTGAATTTTGTCGTGAAGCAGGTGTGTCCCTGGCTCAGGGTTATTTGTTTGGCAAGCCGGAGTCTGGCCCGCCCTCCAATTTTGTGCTTAGTAGAGTAGTGTAGTCAGAAGCACGTTCTATAAAATGTGGAGCTTAAATGGGTCTGTCTCATAGGCAAAATTTTAACTGTATTGACAGTGTTTATATCACCATTAATGTAAAAAACGCGAGTGCAGAGGTTATTCCACCTCTGCAACTCGCGTTTTTTGGTTCATGCTTGCCTACCTGAGCAAGTTATGGGCAAGCGAAAGTGACCCTGCCTCCAATTTTTACTTGGTAAGAAACGTTAAAAAAGCGGAGGCAGTTTTACGACGCGTTTTATTTTTAAAGTAAATATTGACGTTTTGAAGATAAATAGATACAGTGTATTATACAGGAAACATTGTTTCCTGTATAATACACTGTATCTATAATGGGTAAAAAATTTAACATTGCAGGGAGGACAACCAAAATGAAAGCAGTGCAACTTAAAAACGGTTTTGGCTTTGAAGAATTAACCTTGACGGAGCTCGACATACCGGTGCCGGGACGGCTGGAGGTTCTGATCCGCATAAGGGCAGCGTCTCTTAATTATCGAGATTTGGTAATACTTAATGGAGTAATGCCGATCGGCATTCAATTTCCCTTCATTCCGTTATCCGATGGAGCGGGTGAAATTGTAGCTGTGGGCGAAGGAGTGACAAAATTTCAGATTGGACAAAGGGTAGCGGGAAATTTACAACAGAAATTCATTGGCGGGAGCACGAGAGCGGAGGTATTAAAGGACAGTCTGGGAGGCCCGCTCAGCGGAGTGGCGGCTGAATATATCGTTCTACATGAAGAAGGGGTCGTCGCCATTCCGGATCACCTTACTTGGGAGGAGTCTTCCACCTTGCCAATTGCGGCATTAACCGCATGGAGCATGCTGATGGAATCCGGCGGGCTGCGAGCGGGGGATACGGTGCTCTTGCAAGGAACAGGCGGTGTCTCCATCTTTGGGCTTCAATTCTCTCTGATGGCAGGAGCACGGGTAATTATCACATCGAGCAGCAATGACAAGCTGGAACGGGCAAAAGCTCTCGGCGCATGGCAGACAATAAACTATTCGGAAGTTCCCGAGTGGGATAAGGTGGCTCTGGAGCTGACAGGCGGCGGAGTCGACCATGTCCTGGATGTGGGGGGAGCGGCAACAATGGCACAATCCATCAATGCACTTCGTACCGGAGGGACTGTGAGCATGATCGGATTCTTATCGGGCTTGACCATTCCTGAGTTCGATGTCACCAGCATTTTGCAGAAGGCTGCGACGATTCGTGGCAGTCAAGTCGGTAACAGGGAACATTTCGAAAACATGAATCGTGCCATTTCCCACCATCAGCTACATCCTGTCATCGACCGGGTATTCCCGCTCAACCGAATCGGTGAAGCCTTTGCACTTTTGGCTGAAGGAAAACAGTATTTCGGTAAAATCGTCGTTCAAATATAAATATTATTCACATCACATAGGAGGCACTCATGCCCAGTAAACCTGATTTGTCCATCAAAGAATCTCAAGGAAGAAAGAATAAGAAACCGCGTAAATGGGTACGCAGAACCGGATTATCGCTGCTGGCGGTAATCTTTCTGGGAGTGGTTATTTTTATGCTCATCCCTTCCCCTGTCCAGCCTGCAAAATGGCTTGCACCTTCGGCCCCCTCTTTTGAACAAGCGGGTCCATGGCAACAAAACAACAAACTCAGCTCCGCAGAGCTTGTTACAGATGCCCCTAAGTTTCCGGAATTTATCACCTTTGACAAGGAAGGCACTTTATATACGGGAGACTCCGACGGGAAAATTTATAAGGTTGCCTTTGATGGAAAGGGCAATCCGCAAAAGGCCCAGCTATATGCAGATACCAAAGGAACACCCAATGGACTTATGTTTGACGCTAGTGGAAATCTGATCGTTACGGATGTCCAGAAGGGGCTGCTATCTGTAGATCCTTCCGGGAACGTGACGGTGTTGGCCGATCAAGTCGACGGCACACCGATCTATTTGGCCAATGAGCTAGATATTGCTAAAGATGGCACTATTTATTTTTCTGACACCTCCAATTATGGCAGAGTGACCTTCAAAGAAATCGCCGAGAACAAGCCACATGGACGTTTGCTGAAATATGATCCGGCGACCAAGCAGACGACAGTTATGTTGGAGGGCCTTTATTTTGCGAACGGGGTTGCCTTGTCTGCGGACGAAGATTTTGTGCTTGTGGCAGAGTCGTATCACTACCAATTGACCAGATACTGGCTCAAAGGGCCGAAGAAGGGGACTTCGGATATTTTTGCGGATAATCTCGCCGGTTTTCCGGATAACATTACGCGTGATTATCAAGGCCATTTCTGGGTCGGTCTCTTCACGACACGTATTCCCTTTGTAGATCAGATGCATGGAAGCCCGTGGTTGGCTGGGATGATGGCCAAATTGCCTCAATCGCTGCTTAGCGGTGCAAGCGCACCTGTGAAGCATGGGCTTGCTGTGGAGCTTAATTCGCAGGGGAAACTCATCGGAAGCTGGCATGATCCTGCAGGCTCGCTTTATGGCGTAACTACGGCTGTAAACCATGACGGATATTTATATATAGGCACAGCTCCTGGAGGCAGCCAGGGCGTTCATCGCGTGCTTTTAACCAAATAAGCTTGGGGAGGGTTTAACATGATATTGGATGAGTTGGATTTATCCTGGAAAGGGAAGGAAAGCCTAGCCGATAAAGTAGCTTTGGTAACAGGCGCAAGCAGCGGCATTGGGGCATCGATTGCAAGAAAACTGACAAAGCGAGGCGCATATGTAGCTGTATTGGCACGTCGTCAGGAGCGATTGGACGAATTGGTTCGCGACTTGCACCAAGAGGGATTGTACGAGGTCATGGCAATACCTGCCGATATCCAAAAAGCTGAAGATGTACAGCAGGCGGTCCATGCCATTCTTGAACACTGGGGACGGCTTGACATTATTGTTGCCAATGCCGGCTTCGGGTATCGAAGCCCACTGGCAGAAGTGGACCTGGAACGATGGGAGGAGCTTTACAAGACGAATGTGCACGGTCTTGTCCTGACACTGAAGTATGGGCTTCAGCCAATGAGGGAACAGGCCAAGGGGGATGTTGTCATTGTCTCCTCTATTGCAGCGAAGGAAGTGGTTGCCGGAGGAGGACTATACAGCGCTACCAAGTACGGCGTTAGCGCCATAGCCTCCGCATTGCGTTTGGAGACCAGTACGCAAGGAATTCGTGTAACTGCGATTCACCCCGGGGCGGTGGCGACGGAATTTTCGCAGGTGGCCGGATATCCCGAGCAGGAGATTCGGGCGTTTGCTTCGAGCGTTTTACCGCTGCATCCTGATGATGTTGCAGAAGCCGCCCTTTATGCACTGGAGCAGCCGGAGCATGTCAACATTCCGGAGTTGACCATTATGCCTTCGAGGCAGGTCCAACGGTTCAAATAGAGCGGTATCAAGTGTGTTTGGGCAACTAAAGAACAACTATTCATAACCTGCTCAAATGGGCGAGCATAATCCAAAAAGCACGAGTTATAGGGGGAAATAACCCTTGAACTCGCGCTTTTTTTTACGCTAATGACGAAGCAGTCATCATGAGTATAACTATAGCGTGATAACGTACAGACCTAGCGGCGTAGTTGCACTGCCTGCGACCATGAAGCTGAGAGCATAGCTGGACCTGCCGGGCGGAACGCTGATATCAGCCAATCGGCATACCTTGGTATTATCTTGCAGCAGAGGAATACCATATACACGATTGTCTATGCGTACAGACCCGGCGAATGCACCCCCACGTGGATTCGCATAAATCCGCACGGTACGTACCTTGTCACTGTTATTAACGATGGGAATGGTCGCATTGTATATGGTGCCGAATTGTCCACGGTTGTCCAGCGCGGGGCCCAGCTCGCTGCGTGCCCCGGTAAACAGCAGATCGGCAGGAGTCTCGCCGTTCAGTTTTTTAGTGGCACACGCCCGATAATTGGCGCTTTGCCCTACCACGTACGCTGGCATCCGCGCATTCGTTTCGGAAAAGGACCATGCCCCCCGTGGATGCGCCTGTGGTGGAGGTACGGGCGGAAGCGCATCCGTATGAATCTGGCGCAGGTCGACCCGTGTGTCCTTGCTGATCACGGTGCGAATGACGTAGTCCAGCGTACCGTGGCCTTCGCCATATTCCACCGTGAAGTCGTAAGTGAATCCGGCCAGCGATCCTTCGGGCAGCTCGAATTCCTCCAACAGGGCGGTGCCTCTGCCGAATTTATGACGGTCAACGGGCTTCCGACGTTTCATCGTACCCGCCAAACAGCTTTTGGCAATGGATTGCCCGACATCTATAATCCAGTTGCCATCCTCAGGCGCAATCTCAAGAGCGCGTTCCATATGACGTACTTCCAGCACAGCATGATTTTTGTTCTCCACCGTAATGCCCAGCTTAACGGGGCCTCCGATTTTGTTGTAGTGCCACCCGAAAATGCGGTGCTTGACCGTTCGGGTTGTGGTACGAACCACATCATGCCACAGGGTGGCTTGCTCGGTAGGTACAGTCACGTGGGTCAGTGTCTCCGGGTTATCGCTAAGCATCAGGCGGCGGGTTCCCCCTTCGGTGGCTGATTCCACATCCACATGGATATTTGGGGGGATTACAGCAGACTCTACAATCAGATCTCTGGGCTCCTTGGCTCGATGTCTCACATGAATTCCTCCTTTGATTTAAGAATGGCCTCACTGATCCTATTCCTCTAAATAACGATTCGCCAGCAGGTATTGCGTATATGTTAACAGCATAAGCTATTGGATGTACAGAGAAGCTACAGGAGGGAAACATGCTTAAAAAAATATGGTGGAAGGAAGCTGTGGTATATCAGATATATCCCATCAGCTTTCAGGATTCTGATGGAGACGGAAAAGGAGATTTGCAGGGTATCCAGTCCAGACTGGATTATCTGTGTGAACTGGGTATTGATGTGATCTGGATTTGCCCGGTGTACAAATCGCCCAATCATGATAACGGCTACGATATTAGTGATTATTATGCCATTATGGATGAGTTCGGAACGATGGATGACTTTGATGAACTCCTGCACAAGGCGCATGAACGAGGCATCAAAATCATGATGGATCTGGTATTAAACCACACATCAGATGAGCATCCGTGGTTTACGGAATCACGCTCATCCAAGGATAATCCGAAGCGGGATTACTACATATGGCGAACAGGCAAAAATGGCGGATATCCGAACAACTGGGAATCGTATTTTTCCGGTTCTGTGTGGAAATATGACAAGCTTACAGACGAATATTACATGCATTTGTACTCCGAGCACCAGCCGGACTTAAACTGGGAAAATGAAGAGATGGTAGGCGAGCTCTATCGTATGGTGGAATGGTGGCTAAAAAAGGGGATCGATGGTTTCCGTTTTGACGCCATTGCCCATATTGTCAAAGCTGAAGGACTGCCGGATGCTGATAATCCCGATAAAAGAACATGGGTGCGAGCCTATCAGCTTTTTTCCAATCTGGAGCAGGTGCATGATCTTCTGCGCATGCTGAATGAAAAAGTGCTGATGCGTTATCCCTTAATGACTGTCGGTGAAACCTCTGGTCTGGGCCCGGAGCAAGCGCTTGATTATGTAGGTGACCAGCGGCATGAGCTGAATATGGTTTTCCAGTTTGAGCATATGTTTGTCGATGCCGAAGGCCAAGGGACTGAAAAATGGAAATTCAAGCCGTGGACACTGGTGGAGCTGAAACAGATTATGAGCCGTTGGCAGACTGTGCTTCATCTGGAAGGATGGAACGCCAATTATTTGAACAATCATGATCAGCCGCGCGCCCTGTCACGATTTGGGAATGATGGACAGTATCGTGTGGAGTCAGCCAAAATGCTGGCAACCTTCACACATATGCTCGAAGGTACGCCTTATATTTATCAGGGTGAGGAAATTGGCATGACCAATATCGCATACCCGTCGATTGATGATTACCGGGATGTGGAGACGTTAAATTATTATGAGCAGCAACGTAAGATAGGCGAGCCGGAGGAAGAGATTATGGCTGCGATTTGGAGAAAAAGTCGGGATAATGCACGTACTCCTATGCAGTGGAATGATGGGTATGCAGCGGGTTTTACCGACGGAGATCCATGGATGAAAATGAACGATAACTATACGTACATCAACGCGGAGACGGAGAGAAGGAACCCGGATTCGATTTTTCACTATTACCGCAAGCTGATTGCTCTGCGCAAACAGCATGAGGTCATTGTTTATGGTGAATATAAGCTGCTGTTGCCACTTGATACAGAACTGTATGTATTCACCCGCATGCTGGGACAAGAGCATTTGCTGGTCATCCTGAATTTCTTTGACCGTGATCCGGTGTTCCATTGGCCCGAGGAGGATGGCTACGCTGCTGCCAAAGTGGAAATGCTGCTGTCTAACTACGAACCGGCACAAGGGGAGAATTTACGTGAATTGAAGCTGCGCCCTTATGAAGCAAGGGTGTATAAGCTAATTTTAAAATAGCATCGAATCTCTAGCGTTCCATACTCGCCAAAAAAGCCCGATTCACATCAGCCTACCGTAGGCACATGTGGATCGGGCTAATAACATTTAGCGACTCGTCAAACTCAGCTTCAGCTTTAGTGGTAATGCTTAACCTTCAGGTCGTTCAGGCTTTTGAATTCATAGCCTTGCTTGCGAGCATCGTCGATAATCGAACCCAAGGCCTCGGCATTATCCTTGGACACAGAATGGAGTAGAATGACTGCTCCGGGATGGAGCTGACGCATGACCTGCTGATAGGCATAGTCTGCTCCTTGCTGGATATTCGTGTCCCAGTCCTTGTAAGCTACAGACCAAAATACACTCGTATATCCTGCTTCTCGACAGGTGGCCAATGCTTTTTCGCTGAAAATGCCGCGAGGCGGCCGGACGTATTTCATTTCCTTTTGTCCAGTTAGTTCTGCTGATGCATCTCGTACCCGATCCAGCTCGGACCGGATCTCTGCTGGAGAAATGGTGCTCATATCAGGATGGCTCCAAGAATGATTGCCGATAATATGGCCCTCACTTGCCATACGGCGCATCAAAGCTGGCTGGTCCTTTACAAAATGCCCGGTTACAAAGAAGGCGGCTGGCACCTTTTTGGCCTTTAAAACATCCAGTACTTTGGGCGTGTATCCATTCTCATAGCCGTTGTCGAACGTGAGAAATAATTCTTTTTTCGTAGTATCTCCGAGAAAGATGCCTCCCTGTCTCTCAATCAGGTGCATAAAGCCCTCTTGTGCGATAGAAGGCAGCTCGCCTCCCTTGCTTTTTTTGAACCCAAAATGATAAGGCTGTCCGTCAACAGCCTGGGTAGCGAGTAGGGGCTCACCCGTAACTGCTAACATCCCCATAACCGCAACGCATAGCCACAAGGCTAATATTCGCTTCATGTAAGTTCCTCCGCTTTCGTCCCATTAGGGAAAGGTGTGTATGCTTCACATATTTCATAGAATCTGCAATACCACTCCTATTTATGCAAAAAATGCCCCCAACTGAGACGAGCTCGGCTTTTGACAATCCCTGTAGTATTGACATGAATATTAAATCGAAGTAGTATACTTTATAAAACTTACTAGAATACTCGGAATTAGTGAACTAAAACAATAATGGGATACAAACAGCTCAGTGATATCTTACATACTTGAAGGAACGGAAGGAGCCAGGAGTAATGATTGAACTAAAAGATGTATCCAAAACCTATGTAAGAAAAGGGTTAAGCATAGAGGCGTTAAAAAATATAAATATCAAGGTAGATAAAGGGGATATCTTTGGCTTTATCGGATTCAGCGGTGCTGGTAAAAGCACATTGATTCGATTGGTCAATCGTCTGGAGAAGGTAACCAGCGGAGAGGTTCTTATCGAGGGGGAGCTGTTAAATGCCTATTCGACCTCGGGGCTACGGAAGGTAAGGAAGAAGATCGGAATGATTTTTCAGCATTTTAATTTGCTGGAATCGAAAACGGTGTTCGACAATATTGCAATTCCACTGGTGCTGCTCAAGCGCAACAAACGGAAGATTGAGCAGCGGGTAAAGGAGCTGCTGGAGTTTACGGGTTTGTCTGAGAAGGCGAACAGCTATCCAAGCGAGCTGTCCGGCGGTCAAAAGCAGCGTGTCGGGATTGCGCGGGCGTTGGCGAGCAACCCGTCCATTTTGCTCTGTGATGAGGCGACTTCGGCACTTGATCCGCAGACCACGCAGTCTATTCTTGATTTGCTTCGCAAAATCAACCAGGAATACAAGATCACCATTTTGATCATCACTCATGAGATGTCGGTGATTCAGCGAATTTGCAACAAGGTTGCCGTAATGGAAAAGGGTGAAATTATTGAGCAGGGCAACGTGCTGGAGGTATTCGGGCAGCCGCGGCATCCGACGACGCAAAGCTTTGTACGCACAGTGATTCACGATAAAGTGCCGGAAAGTGTGCTGCGGACGTTCGAACAGCAAGAATCACAGCGGATATACAAGCTGGAATTTATAGGACAATCTGCTTCCGATCCAGTGGTGCATGAATTGATTCGAAAGCATGAAGTTCATGTGAATATCTTGTTTGCCAGCATGACGGAAATACAAGAAACGACGATTGGCTATATGACGATCCAACTGCGTGGTGAACAGCATGCCGTCGAGCAGGCTGTTTCTTTTGTTAAGAGCAAAGGCGTCAATATTCAGGAGGTGAAGGACCTATGATGATTACAGGAACCACGATAACCTGGGATCAACTGTGGGAAGCATTGTATGAATCCCTGCTTATGGTCAGCATATCATTATTCATGGGTGCGTTAATCGGTATACCTATCGGTATTTTACTGGTTGTCACCCGTCCGGGCGGCATTTTAGAGAACAAATGGCTTTACGGTGTTTTGAATCCAATGATAAACATCGTTCGTTCTTTGCCGTTTATCATTTTGCTGGTAGCGATTATTCCGCTAACCCGTCTGATTGTGAATACATCCATTGGAACCAGCGCGGCGATTGTCCCGCTGATTGTATATATTTCACCATATATCGGCAGGCTGGTCGAAAATTCGCTGCTTGAGGTTAATCCGGGAATATTGGAGGCGGCAGATGCAATGGGAGCGACCCCTTTTCAGGTCATTCGTTACTTTTTGCTTCCCGAAGCGTTTAGTTCCCTGATTTTATCGTTAACGACAGCGACCATTGGCTTAATTGGCGCCACGGCTATGGCTGGTGCGGTCGGCGGCGGCGGGATTGGTGATTTGGCCATCTCTTACGGCTACCAAAGGTTTGATACGTTAGTTATGCTGATTACTGTCGTCGTTCTGGTCTTGTTTGTCCAAGGTGTTCAGTCTTTAGGCAATCTGTTGTCCCGTAAAGCGCGCAGAGGTTAATAGGGAAAATAACTGAATGGCCTGCCAAGTACTGGCTCAGGCAGAGCAGAAAAAACCGCTTCAAAGGTTCCTTTGAAGCGGTTTCTTACATGGATGGAAACACTCGCTTTTTGTGTGAATTACCGTGTTTTGGTAATTAGGTACGGGGTGACTGTTCTAGTGACATTCGTTGGATTTTCGATAATCAATATCCATTGAGTGTCCGTAGCCGGGAAGCTGTCTGTAGGCCATGCCGAGGCCAAACCGCTGATGGTCCAGCCTGCATTGATGACAACCCTGCCAGATCCGGCATTAAAAGTAATGGTGAGAAAACTATTGGGTGCGATGGTAAATGGGCTGAATTCACTGCGTAAAAATCCATTGCCGAGGTCTCCGGTAGCACGGGCTCTTGTTGGGCCAAGGATGACTTTTCTGCCCTTACCTGCGGCAGCTTTCTTTTTCAGTGATGTACTTTTTGTTTTCATATGTTGTTCCCTCCTTTTTCTCTTGATTGTTTAGCATATGAAGTTGAGAGTAACCTAGATTGGACGAACTAACGTATCCAGTGAACTAAATTCAACTGAATTCACATCAGCCTCTTTTCTCTATCATCTACTATTCGCCGATACAAGCTTTGTTACTCTAGCATATGCATATAGCATATCTCTTCAGAGACGAATCCCAACTTAGAGGCGTCAACATCAAAAGACCACCAGGATATACAGGTTTCCAACCTGTTCCTGGTGGTCTCACTTGTATGGACTTGCTCGTACGGTACTCTCGCCAGCATGAGCCTACATAGGCATTATGCCTTTCTTTTGGCTTTGCCATCCTTTTCTTTCGCAGGCTTCACTGACCGGACAGGTGCTGCTTTCAGCACGGCGTAGCCGTAGGGTGGAAGCTCGGCACGCAACCCCTTTGCTCTTGTGGACCACTCGCTTGCGCCAAAGGCTAATTGCCATTCTTGATCGGGAATGTCCAGTTCAAAACTGTGATCCTTACCGGAACGGTTGAGTAGCACGAGCAGTACTTCTTCCTCGCTCCGGCGTTCGTAGGCGAGGGACGAACTTTTTGGCTGTGCCTCCAGAAAAGTAAGGCTGCCCTTAGCACGGAGGGCTGGATGCGCCTTGCGGAGCGCAATCAGCTCGCGATAAAAGGCGAATAGCTCATGATCCTGCTTATCGGTGTCCCACTCCATGCACTTGCGGCAGCCTGGATCGGCCTCTCCATCCAGGCCGATTTCATCACCGTAATAAATGCAGGGCGCGCCCATGTACGTGAACTGGAACATGGCGGCCAGCCGCATCAGTCGCTTATCACCTCCGCACAGCGTCAGCAGGCGTGGCGTGTCGTGGCTATCCAGCAGGTTGAAGGCCACCTCGGATGCCTGCAGCGGATAGCGGGCCAGCTGTTGTCCGATGGCAAAGGCGAAGCTTTGGGCGTCGGTCACTTTTTTGACGAAAAAATCATTCACCGCATAGGTGAACGGATAATTCATCGTCGCATCGAACTGATCACCCTGCAGCCATTCAGACGATTCATTCCACATTTCACCCAAAATGTACGCATCCGGATTGGCCTGCTTGACCGTCGTACGGAATTCTCGCCAAAAGGCGTGATCCACTTCGTCAGCCACATCCAGCCGCCAGCCGTCGATGCCGATCTCTTCGATCCAATGCTTTGCCACGCCCAGCAAATACTTTTTCACCTCAGGATGTTCGGTGTTCAGCTTGGGCATCATTGGCTCCAGCCCGAATGTATCGTAGGTTGGTGTGCCATCCACCACTTCCAGCGGGAAGCTATGTACATGGAACCAGTCCTTGTAAGGGGAGGCTTCGCCTTTTTCCAGCACGTCAACGAAGGGCTTGAAGGTACGCCCTGAATGGTTGAATACCGCATCAAGCAGCACCCGTATTCCCCGGTCGTGGCAGGCACCCACCAGTTTCTTTAGTATCTCCTCGTCCCCGAAATGCGGATCTACCTCCATATAATCCTCGGTATCGTATTTATGATTCGTCGTTGCCTTGAAGACAGGGGTCATATACAGGGCGCTAATCCCCAGCTTGCTCAGGTGATCCAGATGATTCAGAATTCCCTGTAGATCCCCGCCGAAAAAATTGTCTCTTTGCGGCGTGCCGCCCCATGTCTCCACACCTTCCGGGCTAATGGAGGGGTCACCGTTCGCAAAGCGTTCCGGGAAAATCTGATAAAATACGGCATCCTTCACCCATGCAGGAGGCTTCAGAATATCTATCGGATTCAAAAAAGGGTATTGAAACAGATTATCTGCATTTTTGGGCTCCTCGGTAGTAAAATTATCCTCATTCATCCATAGCCGTTCCTCTCCATCTTCCAGCAAAAATCCATATTTCAGCCGACGATGAGTAGGCTTTACGCTGCATTCGTAGTAATCAAACCTGCCGTCGGTAGCAAATTTGGACATCGGAACAAGCTGCCGGGTACGTTCCCAGTCGTACTTATCTACGGTGAGAGCGTGAACGGTGGTCAGGTCATTTTTCTTGGTGCGAAGCCGCAGAAATATCGTTTCATCATCATAGCCAAAAGCCCAATTACGCTTCGGATGATGGTATATCGCTTCCAGTAGCATGGAATAGCCTCCTTTTTCACAAGCCATAAAATTTGAAATCGTATAGTGTATGTCGTATAAGGTAGTTATTAACCTTTTTAGGCGGGTTATGTACCATAAATGATATAATGCCCATTACATTAAGAAAAAAAGATAAGCAGGTGCCTATGATGAAAACAAATGTACTGTACATTGAAGATGATCAGGATATCGGTGCTTGGATGCATCAATATCTGGAAGAACGGAATTACGCTGTAAGGTGGCTTCGCAATGGGGATGGGGCTGTGGAAGCGGCTCGTACGTGTCAGCTAGTCATTTTGGATGTGATGCTGCCCGGCCTGGATGGGTTCACGATTGGCAAGCGGCTCAAGAAAGAGCGCCCGGAGCTCCCGATTCTTATGTTGTCGGCTCGCACCTCCATTGACGATAAGCTGCAAGGACTGGATTTTGCCGACGATTATGTGACCAAGCCCTTTCACCCAGATGAGCTCATTGCACGAATGGAGGTTTTGCTGCGTCGAACAGGTGCCGCACCCGAAGAATCCATACAACTGGCGCATCTCACGGTGTACCCACTTGATAACCGTATTGTGAATCGTGATACCGGAGAAGAAATTACGTTAACAGGCAAGCAATATCATATTTTTGCTTATTTGCTGCGGCATTTGGGCCAGATTATGACCAAGGAGCAAATGTATGAGGCTGTGTGGGGCGATCCGTATATCGACGGAGACAAGACACTGATGGTTCATATCCGGCACCTGCGTGAGAAGCTGGAGATTGACCCTGCGAATCCCCGTATCATTGAGACGATCCGTGGTGTAGGCTACCGGGTGAAGGCGTAATGAACGGGCCGCGTAATGGTTGGGAGAGGCTGCGTCCTGGCTCAGGTCCTGATCAGGGAGGGCGATTTGGAAATTCGCTGTTATTTCGCTATCTGCTCATTATTGTGGTAGCCATGATGCTTCTACCTATCGTGCTGCCTGCCACGATGCTTATCTATAGTATGTTGTCTAGCTGGCAGATGGATCTCAAGCCTAAAAACTCACACTATCCCTCAACTATCCGTACCGAAAGTAGCTGGCATCGCGAAGCTGTAGCCTTGAAAGGAGCCACATCTGAGCAAATCTCAGCCCATCTGCGCAAAATACAGCGGGACATATTTCCCGATTCACAGATATTTTGGGTGGATGCTACCGGGAAAACAAGATTGGAGCTCCCTACACAATCAGATGTCCCCGATCAATGGAGTGCGGCGCAGGCTATTGCTTTTATGAAGCAAGCAAGCTACGAGGGACCGTTCACAGTAGTGGCCTTTATTGGCGGCGGCAAAGAAGATGTGAATCAGGGCTACATGGTATTAAAAGTGCCCCGTTCATTCTTTGAACAGCAGAATACAGATAGCAGTATGTTGATGTACTACCTCTTTTTTATAGTATTGATGCTTGCAGGCTTTATATTCGTGTCTCTCCTGTTCTTTGTAGGCATTCGGCGCAGACTGGTGCGGCTTCAGGCGGCCATGTCGCAGCGAGGAGAGGATGGATTACCCATTCTCGTCACTACTGGACGTCCGGATGAAATCGGCAAGCTGGAGGAAGCGTTCAATCAGATGGTTGAGCAGTTGGCAGATAGTCGTGGACGTGAGCGACAGGAGGAAGAGCTGCGGAAAAGGCTGGTCGCCGATCTGTCACACGATATTCGGACACCACTTACGGTTGTGCGCAGTCATCTGTACACACTGGATGCGGAAAATCTGAGCAGCAAAGGGAAGCAGTCGATTATGCTGATGGAAAACAAGTTAAAGGACCTTGGGAGTCTGATCGATAACCTGCTCACCTACAATCTGCTGTCCAGTGGCAAATACACATTGCATAACGAACCACGCGATATCCTGCGGCTGGTGAGGGAATGTGCAGCCAGCTGGTATCCGGTATGGGAAAAGGAAGGCTTTGAGGTGGATATCGATCTGCCTGAGCATAGTATCGTATGGAAGGTCGATGAGCAGGGCTTCCGCCGTTTGCTGGATAATCTATTCCAAAATGTAGTTCGCCATGCTGCATCAGGCCACTATATTGGTATTCATGTACAGGAGCATTACGGAAAATCGGCGTTAGTTATTGCAGATAAAGGGCCGGGAATGGAGCGCCAGTCTTGTGAAAAAGGAGCGGGGATCGGCTTGGCGATTACGGAATTGCTGGCTCGTGAAATGAATCTGGAGAGAGATATTGTCAGTTCCTCTGCCGGGACACAAATCCGTTTCTTAAGCAAAACTTAAACGAAGGGTCCCTCAGCTTTAAACTTGGCACGTTACGATAGGTGCCGAGGTGAGGAATTTGAACGAATACATTATTGAAACGAACGGTCTCAGCAAAATATACAAAGGCCGTGCTGCGGTTAACCAACTGGACCTGAAAATCGGCCATGGAGATATTTATGGCTTTCTCGGTCCGAACGGAGCGGGGAAAACGACGACGATTCGAATGCTGCTCGGACTCATTCGTCCAACCCGGGGAACGATCCGTATATTCGGACAGGATATTCGCAGACATAAGCTCGATATTTTGCGCAAAGTCGGCTCGTTGGTAGAGTATCCTTCGTATTATGGTCATTTGAACGCCATTGAAAACCTGGAGGCCATTCGCCGCATTTTGAATGTGCCCAAAGAGAACATTGCGGACGTATTGGAGGTTGTTCGACTGACCAAACACGCCAAACGTCCGGTCAAAGGCTACTCGCTGGGCATGAAGCAGAGACTTGGCATTGCAGCAGCACTGCTCGGGAATCCCGAAGTGCTTATTTTGGATGAGCCTACGAATGGTTTGGACCCGGAGGGCATTCAGGAAATGCGCGAATTGATTCAGACGATGCCCAAGAAACGGGGGATCACTGTACTGGTATCCAGCCATCTGCTGAGCGAGGTGGAACAGATGGCGAATACCGTCGGCATTATTCGCGAGGGCGAACTGGTCTTCCAAAATACGATTCACAATCTTCGTCAGGAATCCGCAGGGGGAATTCGTATCGTTGTATCGGAGCCGGAAGCAGCTCAACTAATTGCACGTGAGCAGGGCTACCATTCGGTAAAGGACGGAACAGCACTGGATTTTGAAAACATGAATGATGCGGCTGTGGCACTGCTGGTTAGAAGATTGGTCGAAAACACGCATGCCGTGTATCGTGTGGAGGAACGCCGCAAATCGCTGGAGGATATGTTCATGCAAGTGGTGGGCAAAGGAGGGGGCTCCCTATGATGATGCGGGCGCTGACGGCGGATCTGCTCAAAGCACGCAGAAAGGGAATCTGGTTCCTGGTATTCCTTGGCCCTCTTGGGCTGGTGGCAATGCAGGGACTGAACTTCGGACTCCGCTATGACTATCTGATTCCGCGCTACAAGGGACATTTGTGGGAATCCTTGATGGATAACATCGCTATGTTTGTCCCCCTTGCGCTGGTGCTAGGAGCCACCATGGTCTCTTCCATGCTGGCGAATGTGGAGCATACGTCCAACTCCTGGAAGCAGCTGCTGGCCTTGCCTATTTCGAAATTCAGTGTCTATATGGCGAAGCTGACGCTGGCCATCGTAATGTTGTGCGTGTCCTGTCTGCTCCTGACGGTTGGAACGTGGGGACTGGGAATGCTTCTTGGTTTCGCGGAAGAGCCTGCACCAATAGGCGAATTGCTGCGGCTCGGATTTTGGCCTTTGGGTGGCACAATGCCTATGCTCGTACTGCTGTTGTGGCTAACGGTCACGTTCCATAATCAGGCGCTGCCTGTAACACTGGGCATTACGCTGGGCATCGGCAGCATGTTTGCTTCACAGCTGTCTGAATGGTTTCCACTGGCCTGGCCGCAATTCGCATGGGTGGCGCCTCAAGCGTGGATGTTTGCATCCATCGGCTGTGGAATGGGCGTAATCCTTAGCCTGCTGACAGCAGTACATTTTAGCCGAAAGGATGTGGCGTAATGTTCGGAGGATATGTACGGCTGCTTTCAGTCGAACGGTTGAAAATGGCTAAATCGCCCGTCTGGCTGCTTGCGCTCGTCAGTCCGGCGATTGCTGTCCTGATTGGATTGCTGGCGAACCCGGGAGGGAACTGGCTGCAGCTGTTGACTGCCATGCTTACAGTACATGCGCTGCTGTTCATGCCGATGCTGACCGCCGTGTTTGGATCCCTGGTTTGCCGATTCGAGCATGGGGGCGGCGGTTGGAAGCAACTGCTGTCACTGCCATTATCCCGCACCAGTCTGTACGCGGCCAAGTTGACGATCATTATGGCCTTGGTCGGATTGACCCAGCTATTGTTCGGGGGAGCGCTGCTGGGTGTTGGAGCTATGCAGGGTATGAACGGACCGATTCCTTGGGCAGTGATCGTCCAAAGTCTGCTCGCAGGCTGGGTGGCCTGTATGCCGCTGGCTGCGTTGCAGCTTATGGTGTCTTTCCTGTGGTCCAGCTTTGCCGCACCGCTTGCATTGAATTTCGTCTTCACCGTGCCGAATATTCTGATCGCCAACTCCCAGACCTACGGCCCATATTATCCGTGGGTGCAGCCTTTGCTGGTGATGATGCCGAGCGGAAAAGACAACTTTGGGGCGTTCATGGTGCCAACCGATACGCTGATTGCGGTGATCCTGGGCAGCTTTGTTGTGTTTTTGTTTGCGGGCCTGATGGTGTTTCGATATAGAGAGATATAGGGCAGATGAAGGAGGTTAGCTTGCTGGTACATGGGCTCACCTCCATCTGTTCGAATATTTCATCTTCCAGGGGCATCTCAGAATTGGAATATAGAGTTTGACAGTTTCAGCTTCTGGTTCGTGAAGTGATCCTAAATGAAGCATAGGTAATCAGGGCATACATAATCCCGTACATTGCCCATGCGTCCAGGTTGGATTTAAAAGTGGCTATATTTGTTGCAATAAACAACAGAGGAAGCACTAAAGCGATACCTATAGCCAGCAGAACCCTCGAATGAAAAAACGAACAAATAACCCCGATTATAATAGCAATTAACGGGCAAATGAGCAGAGTGGGGACAAGGGGGTTCAGTTGGTTGAAAAATAAATATATCATATGAACACCTCGCTTTGGAAAGAATGTGGTGACTTGATAGCTAGTTTATCCCCACCGGATTGAAAAAGAAATATTACAGTTCAATCCGGCGTAATAAACGTTTTTACACCAAGCCCGGCATGGCGCGAATATTATCGCTGATGAGACGGCAGGAGGCGTCGAACTTGGCTTGTTCTTCGGGGCTTAGCTCCAGCTCGATGATTTCCTGAATTCCTCCGCTGCCGATGATTGCCGGAACGCCCGTGCAGACATCGCTGTGCCCGTACTCGCCGTCCAATACGGTAGAAACCGCTATAATTTTACCGTCATCATTCAAAATGGAACGGGTAATGTAGGCCAGCGCATTGGCTATGCCAAAATAAGTAGCGCCCTTGCGGGTGAAAATTTCCCAGCCTGCATCCTTCGTTTTCCGGGCAATGTCCTCCAGATCCACGTGGCTGAATCGCTCTTTATGCTGACGCAAAATGTGCAAGAGTGGCTTTCCGCCAATCGTGACGTGTGACCAGGCGACGAATTGGGAATCGCCATGTTCGCCAAGGGCATAGCCCTGTACGCTGCGGGGATCGATGGAAAATACTTCAGAAAGCAGCGTCTTGAGGCGGGATGAGTCAATAGAGGTGCCTGTGCCGATCACCTTGCTGCGCGGCAGACCGGAAATACTCTGCACCAGATAGGTCACTATGTCGACAGGATTAGCTGCAATGACGAAGATACCGTCGAAGCCACTCTCCATAATGGCTGTTACAATCTCCCGAGTGATAATCACTGCGTCATCCAATACCGACAGGCGGTCGTGTTTCCCCTGCTTCGGATTGGCCCCTGCTGTTATAATCACAACATCCATATCTGTGCAATCTGCAAACGTTCCCGCATGTACCTTAGTACGTGTGGACGTAAAATCCATACAATGGGATAGATCGAGGGCATGTGCCAAGGCTCGGTCATATGTGCGGTCAATCATCATAATTTCGTCACAAATGGACTGGTTGACCATTGAGTAGGCACAGCTCGAACCGACCATTCCCGCGCCGACAATCGCTACTTTCCTTGCCTTCCCCTTCATTTATGTTTCCTCCTCGTTCCAGTGAACGTTAATATGCTACAAATTATGTCTGAAATCCATTTTACGTTACATAACATAACATATTGATGATCTTTTGAAAATATTCATTGTTTTACCTGTATACTGCAAAATTAAAAAGAAACTGTAAAAAGAGCTGCTTTTTTAAGATGAATTGCAGCAAAATCGCGAATTAATTGACGTTTTCGCTTAAATACAGGATAAGGTGGTTCAAATTTCAGCTTGAGGAATCATCTATATGGACAAAAAAATACAATATGTTTATGGGAGGAATAGTGCCATCAAAATACTGGGAGTATGACATTTATGTGACGTTTCGAAAAAAAGCTCTAAATCTGCATAGATCAGAAGCATTTCCGCGTGTCGTTTCTTGCATTTTTTTATAATCTTCGGCCATGACAAAGGTTCCTAGCAGTCCGCAATATTAGAACTTTTTTGCCAAAGGGTTTCCATTTGATTCCGCGAATTGTACATATACAAGCTTATTTCTTTCCATACCATCCGGGGAGGTAATGATCAATGGAAGAAGGCAGATCGACGACGGAAGCGGCCAGACAGTTGAAAATCGGGGCAAGTACCCTTCGTAAATATGCGGCAGCACTGGAGGAGCAGGGCTATGTGTTTCAGCGTTCCGCGAACCAGTCGAGAGTTTTCAGTCCAGAAGATATCGAGTGCCTGAAGGTAATGCGGGGAGCTCTGCGTGAAGAGCATATGACGATGGATCAGGCAGTACAGGTGGTGCTTGAGAGGGTGACCGCACCATTCCCAGTCGTGGAAGAAGAATTCCGTTTGCCGCCCGTCTCGGATGCGGAATCATTGACTGCAACCTGGGAGGAGATATTGGCGGCGGCTGAGGGCAGGGATGCGCATAGGGTACAGGCGCAAGCCGCTGCTACTCTGGAGCCGACAGGCTTACAGGATGAAATCAATGTACAGGAACTTTCAGAAGAATCGGTACAGCTACAGCTGCAGGAGCCCATAGAGTCACAAGAAATGACGCAGGTGCAGGATATGGTGCAAAGTGCTTTGCTGGAGATGCGAAGTCGTTTGGAAGTGCTGGAAGCGGAGCATAGCCGTTTGGTGGAAAAAAATATTAGCCTTTCTAACCAATTGGAGGATCAGAGACGCTGGATGAAAGAACGGGCCGACGAGGAACGGGATCGACAGCTAATTACCAATTTGCGTACCTATCAGGGCAGACAGCGCAAATCGCGCAGTTCGCTGCTATCCTGGCTCGGGTTGGCGCCGCGCAGACGTAGAGAGGCATGAGCTTCATTTTTCTGGTAGACCATCAGACCTTCATGGCTCTGGTGGTCTTTATTGTGATGGTATAATGATGGAACACAAGAACAACACAAGAATTAAAGAATAAGAGAACAAGCCGCATGGAAAGAGATTGGCTGCGGCATGTAAAGGAAAGGGCATAAAGATGTTTGCTTGGTTGCGAAACACTTATCAATCATGGATCGATTATCCGAAACAGCCTGGCGATATACTAAGCGGACGGTATCGTATTCTTTCACTGCTGGGCATGGGCAGCTATGGTCTGACCTACCTCTGTCAGGATGGGCAGAGTGGGCAGGAGGTAGCGGTCAAGTTGCCCAGACCGAGCAAGCGGGCGAAGGCAGTTCAGTTGCTGCAGCGTGAGGCTGATATCATGCAGCAGATGGACCATCCCTATATCCCGAAGCTGCTCGAAAGGGTAAAGCATCCGAACGGAATGTACCTGGTCATGGAATATATCTCGGGCAGAACGCTGGAGGATCTTATATTTGAAGAGGAGCGTTCTTTTTCAGAGCGGGAATGCATCGTCTACATGCTGGAACTGATGGAAAGGGTTATGCATGTGCATGAACGGGGCTATATCCATCGGGATATCCGCATCCCGAATGTGCTTTATCGAGAAGGGAAACTATACTTGATCGACTTTGGTCTTGCGCTGGCGGTAGGAGAACGACAGGAGGATGTATTTACCGAAGCCATGCTGGACAAGCGCGCGCCTGAGCGACAGGACGTCGCTGTCTATAGCGATTTGTATGATGTCGGTCACTTGATGCTTTTTATGCTGTATAGCAGCTACGAGCCGCAGCCGGATCAACCACCGGGAAGCTGGCAGGAGGAATTGAAGCTCAGTCCATCTGTGCGTCATATGCTGGAGCGGCTTTTTCAGATGGGTCCTCGGTATGAACATAGCCGACAATTTATACTGGAGCTGGAGGAAGCATTACAGCAGATGGAGGCTAATCCGTAATGCCAGCCTATAGAGATAACCAGGCATTCGCCGTAAAAATGGGGGAATGCCCCTTACGCACTTGACCAGATCTACATACAATGCTCCTGTAAATGAGCGAAAGGAGTGCTGTAAATGAGTCATATGTGTGGTATAGGGGGTTGGGGTTACGGTCCAGGAGTCTGGACTTCTGTAGGAGCAATTCTGGTTCTGTTTATTTTGCTGGTGATTATCTCTAAAACCTTGTTTCTGTAATTTCGGCAAAAGCCGATTTCCTGTAAAATGCACAGATGTTGCCCTTCATAAGAAGGGTGCATAACAATAAAGCGAAGCTCCTTGATGAGAAGGATCTTCGCTTTATTAGGATTGAAGGAGTTATCGTTCCTTCTTGTGTTCCGATATATTCCATCGCAATATCCTGTTGCTGTTTCTTATTCCTGGACTAGGAACTGGAGTAATGGCGACGTTTGTCCTTATAATATCGGTGCCCGTTATGGCTGTTCCTGTAGCCGTCTGATGAAGAATGGCGTCTACGGTCGTAATAACGATCTGAGCTGCTGTATCGCTGCTTATGAGAATGAGAGGTGGAATGTAGCAGGCGGTGCAGCATTTTTTTGAGCATCGTCTAATCCTCCTTCTTATCCTGTCCAGCTTACATAGACAGGTTCTTATGAAACGGTAATACGCAACCAGGCTGCAACAGGTTCCATTAATTTAAAGCCTGTAGGGACTTGGCCTGAAACTCCGCAATATCCTTGAACTCTTCTTCAAATTTACGTGAGATGCGGATATAAATCGGCAGTAACTCGCGGTAAATATCTACATGCTCTGCCACAGGCTTATGCTGGTGGGTGGTGCCAATCATACCAGATACAGCATCCAGTGAGTCAATCCGTCCCAGGGTATACAAGCCCAGAATAGCTGCGCCGAGACAGGAGCTTTCCAGACTTTCGGGGATAATGACCTCCTGATCGAAAATATCCGCCATAAGCTGACGCCACAGCTCCGAGCGTGCGAATCCGCCAGTGGCGTGAATGACTGACGGCCTGCCGATCACCTCTTCCATGGCGAGCATAACCGTATACAGGTTGAACAGTACGCCCTCCAGTGCGGCGCGAATCATATGCTCTTTTTTGTGGCGCAGGGATAATCCAAAGAAAGAGCCGCGTGCATTCGGGTCCCACAGAGGTGCGCGTTCGCCGGATAAATACGGAAGAAAGAGCAGACCGTCGGAGCCGGGACTTACCTGTTCCGCGATTTGGGTCAGCACATGATACGGATCAATTCCCAAGCGTTTGGCCGTTTCCACCTCGGAGGCTGCAAATTCATCCCGTATCCAGCGGAACACAATTCCGCCGTTGTTGACTGGACCGCCGATCACCCACAGCTTTTCGGTCAACGCGTAACAAAAAAAGCGTCCCTTGGCATCGGTCAGCGGCTGATCGACCACGGTACGGATGGCTCCACTGGTACCGATGGTGACCGCGACAACCCCCGGTTTGATTGCATTCACACCGAGGTTGGACAAGACCCCGTCACTGGCCCCGATAACAAAAGGAGTCGTTTCCATCAGGCCCATGTCATGGGCGTAATTCTTATCCAGTCCTTGCAGCACATGAGTCGTCGGCACCAGCTCGGACAGCTGTTCCTTCGTCACACCTGCAATGCGCAGCGCCTCCTCGTCCCAATCCAGCTGCTGCAAATTCATGAGACCTGTCGCGGAGGCAATCGAATGATCGACCACATATTGATGGAATAACCGGGCCAATACATATTCTTTAATCGAAATGAATTTGTACGTCTGGGCCGCCACATCGGGTAAATCCCGTGTGATCCACATCAGCTTCGTCAGCGGTGACATGGGATGAACGGGCGTCCCGGTGCGTAAGTAAATGTCGTGTCCGTTGTACTTATGCTTGAGCGCTTCAGCCCATTTGGCGCTGCGGTTGTCTGCCCAGGTGATGGAGGCGGTCAACGGCTTGCCGTTTTTGTCCACCGCCAGTACGCTGTGCATGGCCGAGCTGAAGGAGACGAAGAGCACATGCCCGGCTGGGACTCCGCTCTGTTTCATGACCTCTTGCACCGTCGTCACCACGGCTTTGAAAATGTCCTCCGGGTCCTGCTCCGCCGCATCCGGCTCAGGTGTATGCAGCGGATAGCCTACATGATGCTGGGCGGCAATATTGCCGTTTTCCTCAAAAAGCACTGCTTTGGTACTGGTCGTACCGATATCGACGCCGATCATATATCGGGTGTCTGCCATAGTCAATCTCCCCTTCACTTACCGTTATTAGCTATTATCGTTAAATTAACACACTCAGCAGCATAATCAAACCGAAAGCAACCAGGGAGAGAATGGTTTCCATAACGGTCCATGATTTTAGAGTCTGCGGAACGGACATGTTGAAAAATTCCTTGATCATCCAAAAGCCGGCATCATTCATGCCCAGGCATCCCGTTAACCAGTGCCTCCTAATTCATTCGTGCGCAGTTGGATGTATACTTGTCGACAACTTCAATTGGAAGAAGAACCGCACCTGCTAAAAACGCGTAAAGCGCGGTGCATCGGCTCTTTGTCATGTATGTACAAACTAGGAGCGTGCCTTGTGATAGGGAGACAGCACGCTGTCGTTAACCGCGTTGCGAGTATCTCGATAATGATCCTCAATAAACTCGAATAGCTCCTGCGCGTCACCCTGATTTAAGGCGTTTGCAAAGGTGCGATGTTTGTGAATCGTAACTTGGGATTCTTCAATGTTGGACGCAAAGCGTTGTTCTGTGGCAGCCAGCATAACCGTCAGGATCAGCTGTCTCATTCCATTCCAGGTATGAAGAATACGGGTATGGCCTGCCTCCAGAACCAAGGCTTCATGGAAATTAAAGTCCTGAAGAGAAAATTCGACGACATCTTGGTGCTTGAGAGCGACTTCCATTTTGTCGATCATTCGGTTTAAAGCGGTTACCAACCCGGTATTATCGCTATGTACATACCTTTGTACAACAAAATGCTCAATCAGCTTTCTTACGTCGAACAGTTCCTCCATATCAGCGGGGGTCATGCCGATGACAATCGCTCCCATGCGCTCCAAACGGAGAAGGCCTTCACTTGCAAGTACCTTCAAAGCTTCGCGTACAGGAGAACGACTTGTGCCAAAATCGGCAGCAATCTGGTTCTCAGACAGCACGGTGCCGGGGGGCTGTATGCCGCGTATAATTTGGAGCCGGAGTTCGCAAGCAATCCTTTCCCCAAGTGTTGCACCCTGTAACCAGGTTGTTGGATATTTCATAGGATACTCCTATCTTGGAAATGATTTTGCATCCTTGTATACAAGTTACGGGTATTATATACCCAATTTAAGATACTTGTAAACGGTATCAACGGACATTGGTTCCATTTCGCTGCTTTTAGCGTTACAATAGAAGCAGCAAAAGGAAGTAGTGAAAAGTGGAACGAACACGGAAAAGAAGGAGACCGTTTAATGATTATCATTAAAACTAAAGAACAAATTGAAAATATGAAAAAAGCTGGCGAGATTTTGGCTGCTTGTCACCGGGAAATTGCCAAAATGATCAAGCCGGGTATTACAACACTGGAAATTGACGCCTTTGCGGAATCATTCATGAAAAAGCATGGTGCAACGCCGGAGCAAAAGGGCTATAACGGCTACCAGTTTGCAACTTGCGGATCACCTAACGATGTGATTTGCCATGGCTTTCCGAACAAGACGCCGTTGAAGGACGGGGATATCGTAACCATCGATATGGTTGTGAACCTGAACGGCTGGCTGGCGGATTCTGCTTGGTCGTATGCAGTGGGTAACGTGTCTGAGCAGGCACAGAAGCTGCTGGACGTCACCAAAGAATCTCTGTACAAAGGGATTGAGCAGGCGGTTATCGGTAACCGGATCGGGGACATTTCCCATGCGATTCAAACTTATGCAGAAGCAGAAGGCTTCTCGGTCGTACGCGAATTTATTGGGCATGGCATCGGGGAAGAAATGCATGAGCAACCACAGGTTCCGCATTATGGACCACCGCATCGCGGACCGCGTCTGAAAGAAGGCATGGTCATTACGATTGAGCCGATGCTCAACACAGGCACATACCGCAGTAAAATTGATGCGGACGGCTGGACCGCACGTACGCTGGACGGCGGTTTGTCGGCGCAGTACGAGCACACGCTGGCTATTACAGCGGACGGCCCGATTATTTTGACCCAGCAATAAGAAGAGACAGCAACCGGGTAGCGTACAGCACATGCTGCCCCAACTAAACCAAAAGACCAAAAAGGCACGGCTCCTGCTGGGAGAACGTGTCTTTTTGGTCTATACAGCAACATGCCATAATGCATGTAGGTTCCTGTTGGTCAGATGCAGGCTTACGTCTCAGCTCGAAACAAATTCGCGATATTGAAAATACATACGCAGCCGCCAGTGCAGCAAGGTCCCGAAGGCTAATATAAAGAATAGCCCTGCTGTCTGCGGAATAGTGATGTAATGCTGAATAAACTCATGCAGCAGCAGCCGGACGATCAGCAGGCTGATCAGGATAAAAAAGAAGGCCCGCGAACGTTGTACGTAAACCTTCCCATCTTGAAGTTCAAACTTGGTACTGCGGATCAGCGGATAGGAAAAAATAAACCAGCCGATCAGAAAAGCGCCAAGTGCCCAAAGCCAGGGAACCCGTATCTCTGGCACGACAAACATCATAAAGCCGGTGCTCATGCCGAGTGGAGGGATGATGATCTTTTTGGCGTTAATAGGACGGTGACCTGTCTTCATGCGGATAAAAATTGCCGAAATAGCGATTAGGATCATGCCGAAGGTCGCGCCATATTGCAGAAATGGGGTGCTGATATGAAACATGAACTGGGCCCCCTCTATAAGGAATGTAAGCGTTATTGGACAGACTGCAAACCTCTATCATTATAACACATATGTAATGGATATAATTAGTCACAGTCTTTCCTCCGGCAAGCGGATTATACGCCTCAAGGGTGGTGCCTGACCCCTATAATCGGGTCACTATCATGTTTATGCGAGAACCTTGGCTTGTACCTCTCCCTGAGCTGATTTTTTCTCCTGGCGCATGATATATCCCATCGCTGCAATAATAAGGATAAAGGCAATGAGTGCGAGAAAAGGAATGGTGATAAAATCAAGCCAGTTCAGGTAATCCTGTTCACAGGATACTCTGCCGCAGGAGGTTGAGGCTTGCGTAGCTGCTTTGGCGGCTGCATGGATACGCTGAATCGTAAAATGATAGGCTGCAATCGCGCCTCCAATGATAGCCAGCGGCATGACATAACGGCGTATTCCCGTATCTCCCCGAAAATAAGCGATCCCGAGCAAAAGGGTCAGGGGATACATCAGAATGCGCTGAAACCAGCACAGCTTGCAGGGCTCATACCCCAAAATTTCGCTGAGGTACAGACTGCCTAATGTAGCCACACAAGCTACAACCCAGGCGGCAAACAAAGCAATATCCGTTTTTTTAAATGATCCAATCATAGTAGCGCTCCTTTTTCATCAAATAAGAACCAATAAACTCATTATGTCTTGTCCGATCGGCGGGCATCTACCGATATGAATGTCTTACTCGTATTTTACTGCATTTTGAGTGAAGGGTCATCATCCTTAAACATATTGACATCATTCACTATCATTTTTATAATTGCAGTAGTTTGGGAAGTTAATGAGTATTCAAGTTAGATATATAATATGAAAACATTAGGAGTGTGCCCACAATGTCGAGCATCCAAAAGAACGAAACACTTTCTGTTATTAGTGAAAGACACGCGGTGAAAAGCTATGTGAAGGATTTTAAATTGCCGGAGGGTGACCTGGAGACTATTTTGACGGCTGCTATTGAAGCCCCTTCTGCTTGGAACCTTCAACACTGGAAATTTCTCGTGATCGAAAGCGAAGCGGACAAGCAAAAATTGTTGCCTATCGCCTACAACCAAGGTCAAGTTGCAGAAAGCTCCGTAACGATTGCCGTATTGGGCGATTTGGAAGCAAACCGTAACACAGTCATTTATGATCAAGCGGTAGAAGCAGGCACATTGCCAGCAGAAATTCGTGATGCCTTGGTGGGTCAAATCAATGGTGCATACCAAAATCCGCAAGTAGCTCGCGATGCAGCGATCCTGAATTCTTCTTTGGCGGCACAAAACATTATGCTGGCTGCTAAATCTCTGGGATACGACACTTGTGCTATGGGTGGCTTTATTCCTGCACAATTGATCGAGCAATTCAACATTCCTGCACGTTACCTGCCAGTCATGCTTATTAGCGTAGGCAAGGCACAAGTTCCAGCACGTCCATCAGGACGTTTCCCACTGTCCGAAGTAGTTGTAAAAGGCAGTTTCTAAGAATCCTTTCCAAATCAAAAGGTGTTCCTGCAACCGTTGTGGTTGGGAACACCTTTTTTATGTCGGGTTTTGCTGTTGTCAGCATGCTTTCGTTTAGTCGGAGCGTTTGGATACCAGATATACCAGATCCAGTGTCAGGATTGGCAAAAAGACGGAAGCCGGATAGGCCAGATAGCGTGGCTCCCACTGCGGCTTGAATTTATCCTTAAAGCGTCGAAGCCCCTGAAAGCCGTAGAAATGCCCCCCATATTGAAACACGAGCCGGGCCAGCTTTTCCTCGCGCAGTGCCTTTTCACTTTGTCCTACCTGAGACAGCGGTGCCATGCCGAGATTAAAGGTCGTATACCCGTTCTCCTTGGCCCACTCAATGACCCGTGTGAATAAGTAGTCCATCGTGCCATTCGGTGTGTCAGGCAGGTGGCGCATCAGGTCAATGGAAACCGTCCGTCCATGATCATAGGCAGGGGCCATTGTAGCAAAGGCGATAACCTTTCCTTCGGGGTCCTTTAACAGTGCAATTGGTGCTAGCTGAAGATAAGGTTCTTTGAACCAGCCGAGTGAATACCCCTTTTCCTTGCGTCCGTCCAGCCAGATGTTAGAAATATGACGCAGTTCCTCCATGAGTGACGATTCTAGGGGCGGCTGAATCATTTCGAACGAGTAGCCCTCGCGGTCAAAGCGGTTTTTGGCGCTGCGCAGCGCCTGGTTGCTTTTGCCTGTCAGTGTAAAGGACTCCAGTGGCACCAGCGCTTCCTCGCCCAGCTTGAAAAAGCGATAGCCGTTCTCGTGATAGATGGACAAATACTCCGGTGATGCCTGATAAAATACAGCCGTCAACGCATACCGATCTGCGAAGCGTTGGAATTCCTGAATCGCTTTACTCACATGCTCTTTTGAACCGAGCGGGTCGCCCAATACAATCAGCTTGTCCCGGCTGCGAGCATAGGGAATAACCACTTCTTCGTTCTTGGTCCAATACAGATACTTATCCCCAAGAAAAAGCATATGAGAAACGAGATTGCCGCCCTGTCGATCCAAAAATTCTTTTAGCTTATTCAACTCCTGCGTATCGGGCAGATTACCGATTATGCGTTGCGGTCTGAGGAAGAAATACACCGTCAGGAACACCCATGCCAAAATCAAACTGAACACAGCAGTAACCCCGTAATCACTACGGTTCATAAAAAAATCCAGATGAACCTTGGCATGCAGATGGCGCATAAACGGAGTATTGGAGCCTGCTCCAATCATAAAATAAGCCCCGGTTACGAGGAGAGATAACCCGCCCCATATAAAAATGTTGTGCCGATTCAGCGGCGCACTGACCCGATAAAACCGTGAACGCGAAATCCACAGCATTAATGCCACGAACAGCAAGAACAAGGCTTCTTCAAAATCCAGACCTTTGATGAAGGTGAAAATAGCGCCCGCCAACAGCAGTATCAATGTCAATCGCAATGCTCTGCGAATACGCAGAGATATCCCGTGGGACAGGACGACAAGCATAATCCCGATGATAACCGAGATTTCGTGCGATAAGCGCATGACAGGCAAACTGAGCAAATGCTCGGCAAAACGGAGCCGATATAACAGGCCGGGCGTAGCTGCCGACAAAAGAAGCACAACGCCGGAGATGAGTACCAGCTTGCCAAGCGCCCATACCCCCAGATCGGCCAAAAACCGGAACTGACCAGGCCAGCCCCATACCTTCTGCCAGGCATTGAGGGAGTAATCCCAACCTGTCTCGGCCAGTTGGCTCAAGCGCTCGTTGCGCGGAATCATCTCCAGTGCGGCCAGGACCAGGCCGATCAGCCACGGAATGATGAAATAAAAGACGCGAAAGACCAATAGCACAGCCAGGGCCCGATCTGGATTGGCACCCGCCAATTGCAGTCCAAGCAGGGCAATGATGTCGAAAGCACCAACCCCTCCGGGTGCGAGACTGATGAGTCCGGCTATCGCGGCAATGACATAAATGCCGAACACGGCACTGATTGGCAGCTCATGGAGCAAGTATGAGCCAATCCATGCAAAGGTAAGACCGGCCAGCAGCCATTCCAGCAGCGAAGCGCCAATGGAGGCGGAGATCGTGGACCAGGAGAGCCGGCCTTCTCCCTTATTGAACCATTTGGCGTAACGCTTGGATCGTTGAAGGGTCAGAAACAGCGGCAGGTACAACGCCATTCCCCATAGCGCCCAATGAAGCCATGGATGAGCATCTACTACAGGCTGGACCGGATACAGATGGATAATGGCTCCCCAAGCCAGTAAAGACAATCCTGTAATGACGATGGGCGAAAGGAATACGACCGCAGAGGTAATGACACCCAGCGGCACGCCGCTTTTTTTGTACAGCACAGTGCGTAGTCCCGCGCCTGTAAAGCCTGCAAAGCCAAAGACATTATTGAAGGTATTGGCGATCCAGGCGTACCGAAATGTCGTTCCAGGCTTGACCTGAAGCTTGAAATGATGCCTGATCACGTAATCGTATGCGCTCATGGCCGCCACGGCTGCCAGTGAGAACAAGCCGATTTCGATGAGGAACGCGGCATCCATTCGCCGCAGCTCATGAAGCATACGCGCCAGATTGAAGCTTTTCAGCTCACGTCCAGCCTCCCATATAATAAAAGCCAGTACAGCCAGCGGTAGCAAAATACGCGTCATTCGCTGCCTGTAGATAGTTATTATGAACTGTACGATTTTAAAGGATTGGATTGGTTTGTGATTTGGATTCATCGATTCACCTGCCTGAAAAATAATGAAATTTACCCTACTATATATTATACCTGTATTTACCGCTTGAATAACAACAGAAGGGTTACGAAAATGGGATTTCAGATTGATTGCTGTAAATCATTCCAATATAATGGTGGAATGCCTAGCAAATTGCTTGGAAATGGAGCTGAACTGGAATGAGTATATGGGATCGCAATCTTTTTATACGTCGATTGGAGCTGTTGTTGCCTCCAGATGCTGACAGGAGCCAATATCCTTTTAACTTAAAGGCTCTTCACCAGTGGAATGAACTCAAGTTCCATCCTTCCGTTACCTATATCGTTGGAGAAAATGGTGTGGGTAAATCCACGCTTATGGAGGCAATCGCAGTCGCCTGGGGATTTAATGCAGAGGGTGGCACCAAAAATTTTAATTTTTCTACACAGGCCACACATTCCTCGCTGCATGAGCATATCCGGCTGGTAAGAGGGGTAGACAAGCCAAGGGATGGCTTCTTTTTCCGGGCGGAGAGCTACTATAATGTGGCGACTCATATTGATGAGCTGGATCGAGAAGGAAGAGGTCGACCCATTCGAGAGTCCTACGGGGGGAAGTCGCTGCATGAGCAGTCGCATGGCGAGTCTTTTTTTGCTGCATTTGTGCATCGGTTTGGCGGACACGGGCTGTATATTCTGGATGAGCCGGAAGCCGCCTTATCGCCTTTGCGCCAGATGGCCATGCTTGCACGGATTCACGAACTTGTACAGCAGGGCTCACAGTTTATCATTTCTACGCATTCCCCGATTTTGATGGCCTATCCCGACTCTGTCCTGTATCATCTGACACATGAAGGAATCGATACCCGGACGCTGGAGGAAACTGATCATTTCGTCATCATGAAGCAATTTTTGAACAACAAGGAAAAGATGCTGCATGAGCTATTCGAGGATTCCCAATAAGGAACTGATATTGAGGAGCATATTCGCTTGATAAGTAGGAAACTGGATGAGTTCAAATCTCAATGTGGATATTCGACGGATACCATTTCTGAACGCACAGGCTCCTTTTTGCTGTCCTGTCAAAGGAAAGATTCAGGGCTAACGGAAGTATTTTATGTTGTTATTTGCCTCTCGCTCTATTAATATAGTTTTGTTGATAAAATAGCTGCAAAATAAGATTTTCGCATGCGAAATAAAGAGGCTGAGGAGGACAAAACGCAACATGTCAGATTCACAACAGTTGAAAATGGGACCGCTGGTCATTTTGATGATTAATATGTTTATTGCCATGCTGGGAATTGGGCTTATCATCCCGATCCTTCCCAAATTTATGAATTCCTTGGGAGGTAGTGGTGAAACGGGAGGCTACCTGGTTGCCGTGTTTGGCTTGACCCAGTTTCTGTTTTCACCGTTAGCTGGAGGATGGTCCGATAAATACGGACGTAAAAAAATGATTATTATCGGTTTGGCAATCATGACGGTGTCTTCTGTATTATTTGCTATTGGACACTCGTTGACGATGCTGTATATTTCCCGTTTGCTGGGAGGAGCGGGAGCTGCCTTTATGATTCCTCCGATGATGGCTTATATTGCCGACATTACAACGGTACACAATCGCGGCAGAGGAATGGGTTTGCTGGGCGCCGCCATGTCCCTTGGCTTTGTTATCGGCCCTGGTGTGGGCGGCTTTCTGGCGGATATCTCCATGCGCACGCCTTTATATGTTTCGGCCTGCGTATCGGGCTTGGCTGCGCTGATCTCATTGATTTTACTGCCCGAAACCTTGTCGCTCGAGAAGCAGTTGGAATTTCGGAATGTTAAGGTCAAGCGCGATAATGTGATTAAGCAGTTTGCACTTTCTTTTCGCAAGCCGTATTTTATGCTGCTGATTATGATATTCACGCTCACCTTTGGGCTAACGCATTTTGAAACCATGTTCCCTTTCTTCGTAACGGGCAAGTTCCATTACAATGAGCGTGATATTGCCATCATCATTACAGTAGGTGCATTGGTCGGAACAGTGATTCAGGCTGTGGTCATCAGTCCGCTGTTAAATCGTTTTGGTGAAAAAAGTGTTATTATAGGCTCCTTTTTGTTTTCTGCGATTTCCCTCGTGCTTATGCTGCTCTCTGGTAACTTTTATTATGTACTCGGGGTTTCCCTTATCTTCTTTACCGCCACGTCGCTACTGCGACCAGCCATTAATACCGCTTTATCCAAAATGGCGGGAGATGAGCAGGGCGTTGCAGCCGGGATGAACAATGCCTATATGAGTATTGGTAATATTCTGGGACCTGCGCTGGCGGGTACGTTGTTCAAGGTGCATATCAATTTGCCGTACATTTTCGGGGCAGCCATTCTCATTCTTAGCTTGGGGCTGGCTTTAAAATGGAACAGCAGAGGTACGCAAACCACAGCGGTGTAGTATTATTGAAAAACAGGACGTTTCTTGAACGAAACGGTCCTGTTTTTTTGATTTGTATCCTTAAAGATCATTCAGGTGTTGATGCCTGAATAAATACAATATCATAAGTCGCTGCAACACCTTCCGGCGTACTAAAACGATTTTCATACTCTTTATACAGGCTGGTGAACAGACGTCGCGATCCGAGACTGTGGGAAATAACGGCTTCTGAAGTGCTAGCTCCCAGCGCTTTTACAGATAATAGAAAATCCCTTGGTGAAGCGTATTCTTCCGTTAACAGCTTACATTTATATTGAATATTGGAGAAACCAGTTGTTGTTAATGAATCTTTCCATTGATTTGCAGATTGAAACGTGAGTCCGTGCCTCTGGGCCACCATACCTTTAGCACGGTAAACTTCTTCAAAAGCTGTATGCAACTCGTGGAAGGTACGAGGCCCGAAGGTCGCGAATGCAAGTATCCCTCCGGGGCGAAGCAGTCGGTAAAGGTAATTCAGTGTTTGCTGCGGCTGGCTCAACCATTGGAAACAAGCACTGGAAACGATGAGATCGAACGAAGAGGCAGGAGTGTGAGCCGCCCACTTTTCGACATCGGCAAGCAAAAAGCGAATATCAGATGAAGGCCTATCGTTCGAGCCTACAGGGTTTGCAGTACCCAGCACACGCTGTTCAGCGGCCAGAAGCATTGCAGGCGCAATATCCAGTGCAGTAATAGACGAGTGCGGCCATCTGTTCACCAAAATTTCAGTTAGAATACCGGTGCCGCATCCGATCTCAAGCATGCCGAGTTTATTGGAATCATCAATATTTGCCTGTTGCATAAGGAATTCCGCAAGCATGTCCGCCATGGTGCGCTGCACATGAGCATGCATATCATACAACCCTGCCGCGCTGCGGTTAAATTGCCGTGCAATCGCTGCTTTTCTACTGATCATGCCACCAACTCCTAATTGATTCAGCTATAGATGCCTCCCTGCCCACAAACGGAGCATGTCCGCTATCGGGTATGGCTAGTAGTTTTGCCTGAGGCAATTGCATGAGCAGCTCCTCTGCCGCCTCGTAAGGACAAATCTGATCTTCGGTGCCGTGTATAAGAAGAACTGGACAATGAATGGTCGGAAGTCGAGAGAGGCACTCCACATGACGGAGAGTTTCAAGCCCCGCGATGAGTGCCGGAGTTGTCCAGTCGCCTACGAGGGAACGATGATTCCTGAGATCCGACGCTGTTTCCAGGTCCGTAAACATCATCTGACTGAATTTGCTCTCTATAGCCTGCCGATCTCTTTGGAGTCCGGTGATCATCTGCCTGACATAGGCGTCTCCCCAGCCGCGATTCTGTTGTTCTTTGGGACGAGTAAACCTGGCTGTTGCTGAAAAAAGTACAAGTCCATCTGCCAGTTTCTGATCCGCGAGTTTCAATGCCAATAGCCCGCCCAGTGACCAGCCTCCTATCAGAAAAGGAGCAGAGCCTGAGGAAAGCAGACCTTTCGCTGCCGTTTCGGTCAAATGCAGCATCTCCTCAGAGGAAGCAGCAGCGCTGTAATCTACAGAAGCATGATGAAAATCAGGGAGAAGCCCGCGCAGCCGATCAAAGACCTGATTTGACATACTCCACCCGGTTAGCCACAGGATAGTGCCGCCTAATTGTGACCTCATGACTCCAAAACCCCTAGTTGAAGTCCTAGCCTGCAAATTTTCGTAACGGCATCTGCTAACTCCTCCAGGGAATGTGCAGCCGATAAAGAGAAGCGAATTCGCGCAGTCCCCTCGGGTACTGTTGGAGGACGAATGGCTATCGCCGCAATACCTTCGTTTTCCAGAGCACTGCTAAATTGCAAAGCCTTATGATTATGGCCTAGCACCAAAGGTACAATTGCGGAATCGCCGTTGCCGATATTAAAACCTGCTTCACATAATGAGGAGCGAAAAAATTCGCTTGCCGCGAACAACCGCTTACGACGCCAGTGTTCTGTTTGTATCAGCTTTAACGCTTGAACAGCCCCCGCTATAAGAGAAGGGGGGAGCGCCGTTGAATAGATAAGCGGCCTCGCCTTATTCATCAGCCATCTGATGAGTGTCTCACTCCCACAAACATAAGCTCCGTAGATGCCAAACGATTTGCTGAGTGTTCCCATGTGAATATCCACATCATTTTTTACTCCGAGTGCAAAGGTCAATCCTTCGCCACGTGGACCGTAAACCCCTCCGCTGTGTGCCTCGTCCACCATCAGCAGGGCATTAAACTCCCGTTTGAGTGCAATAAGGTCGTGCAAGCGCGCCTGATCACCATCCATGGAAAAGACTGCGTCCGTCACGATGAGCTTCCGTCGTTTATCACGAAATTTATGCAATAAGGCACGCAAATGCTCCATATCGTTATGGCGATACCGCGCATGCTCGGCGCGGCTCAAAATAATACCGTCGACGATGCTGGCATGGTTGAGCTGGTCGCTGAATACCACATCGCCGCGGCCCACAAGCGCGCTAATGACACCAACATTGGCTATATACCCGTTTGCGAAGACAAGTGCCGCATCACAGTTTTGCCATGCTGCCAACGCTTTTTCTAGCTGTGCATATGGCTGCCGATTGCCGGTTACAAGCCTGGAGGCACCGGCACCAACTCCTTCCTTGAGGAGTGCAGCACGCATCGCTTCAATAATGGCAGGATGCTGGGCCAGCCCCAGATAGTCATTCGAGGACAAGTCCAGTAGTGCTCGTCCGCCATGCATCACGTAACCAGGACTTTCGGGAATAGGGATATGGATACGCAAGCGGCGTTCCATTGATGCGTGGTCTAATGCCTCAAGTTCTTTTTTCATCCAAAGGATGACCATCACCGCCTTGTAATGACAATGCTTGCCTGATCGGCGCTAATTGAATGTTTTTTCGAACAGAGTGGATAAGCATCTCGGTATTTGTCTTGTCATTAGCCTCGTTATATAGGTATGGAAAATGTCCAAGGACCTTCAGGCCGCCGCTGTAGCGTTCGATGAGTTCTGCATTTGTCGCGGCACTTGGATTATCCAGGGCATCAACACATTCGTTGTTGTTCATGATGATGCCTACAATCGGGATTCCGCGCTGCTGCAAGAAGGAAATGGTCAGAAGTGTATGATTGATTGTACCCAGACCGGATCTGGCCACGATCAGAACAGGTACGTGAAGCATGGAAATCAGGTCAATCACCAGCGCGTTATCGGTCAACGGTACAGCGACCCCACCCGCCCCTTCAATAAGCAGTGCTTGATAGCGCCCGATAAGTGGTTCTCCTGCGGCGATAATCTCCTTAAGACTAAGCGTCACACCAGCCTGCTTGGCGGCAAGCATTGGGGTCAGAGGTGCTTCGAATGTAAAAGGTGCTACAGCCTCGGGGCGTTCACAGATGCCTGTGCTTTGCAGCAGACGTTCGGCATCCGTTGCTCCGCTGCCAAGAAGGCCGCCGGACTGCACAGGCTTCCAGACACCTGCATTTAGACCTTCTGCACGCAGCGCAGCGGCAAGCGCCGATGTCACAATGGTCTTTCCAACGCTGGTATCCGTACCGGTTATAAACATTCCCCGTAATGTGCTCATATCGTTATTCCATTTTCGGTGACGTCCACAATGGATGCTGCCAAAATATCGGTCATGGCATTCAACTCATCCTCTGTACTGGCAAGAGGAGGGATGAATACGACAACATTGCCAAGCGGTCTTGTGAGCATTCCAAGTTCTCTTGCACGCTCGGCAGCGCGAACGCCGATCCGATCTTCCCAGTCGTATGGCTCGCGTGAAGTCTTATCACGTACGAGTTCGATTCCGATCATCAGGCCCTTTTGCCGAATTTCCCCGACATGCGGCCGTTCTTTAAGTGCCATAAGCTTTTGCTCGACCAATGAGGCCTTTGCTATTACGCCTGTTAGCATATCTTGCTCCTCGATTCGTCTTAGACTGGCCAAAGCAACGGCACAGCCAAGCGGGTTTCCAGTAAAGGAGTGTCCGTGGAAAAATGTTTTTTGCTCTTGATAATCGGCATAGAAGGCATCGTATATCTCGTCAGTCGCAAGTGTCGCGGCGACGGGCAAGTAGCCGCCAGTGAGTCCTTTGCCGACAACCATCAGATCAGGCGAAACGCCTTCGAGATCGCAGGCAAACATGGCTCCTGTGCGACCGAAACCTGTTGCGACTTCGTCCGCGATGAGAAGTACTTGGTGTTTGCGGCAAAGCAAGGCCATTTCCCGCAAACAGCCTGGCGGCATGATGATCATTCCTGCCGCTCCCTGCACGATTGGCTCCACGATGAGAGCTGCTATTTCATCCCCACGAGTCTCAAGCAGATTGCGTAAAGCGGTTAAAGTAGACTCCATTGCACCCGCCGCGCCGCCTTTGTGGCGGTAAGCATAAGGATAAGGAATGGTCTCTGTGGGAAACAACATCGGTCGGAACACATCATGATACAGGGGAATCGCGCCGACGCTGACTGCCCCGATGGTATCTCCATGGTACGCTTGCTTCATCGTAATAAATGTCTTTTTCTCATGTACTCCGCGGTTGTGCCAGTATTGAAACGCCATTTTAATTGCGATTTCGACACCAGTTGCTCCTGAATCGGAGTAAAACACTTTGTTTAAGCCCTTGGGGGTGATTCTCACCAGCTTCTCGGCCAGTTCGATGGCAGGTACATTCGCCATTCCAAGCAGTGTAGAGTGGGCGACCCGCTCTAACTGATCCGTGATCGCCTGATTGAGTTCCGGTACGTTGTGACCGTGCACATTCAGCCAAACAGAAGAGAATCCGTCATAATATGACCGGCCCTGGATGTCATACAGTTTGACACCTTGACCACGCTCGATAATAAGAGGGTCCAACTTGTTGTAATCTTTCATTTGAGTAAAGGGAAGCCATAAGTGCGCCTTATTCATGGCGGCGAGACGTTCATAGTACGTAATGATCACCATCCTTCGCCAATCTATTATTTTAATTGTCAACCTAAATGAATTTGATGTGGTTGACAATTAACTTTAACAATATAACAAAACAAAAAGTTTGTGTAAAGAGAATCAATGTGTACTTCGGAGTCGATTATGGGTAATAATGCAAGACAACGCAGCAATCGGAGGAAGCGTGAACCGAATGGATGAACGAAATGGGCAGTTATTTTATACAGGAACTTATGCATCTCGGGATGAAAGAGGGATTTATGTATGCGCTTTGGATATAGAAGACGGTGATTTGCGCATCATTGGCGGGGTGGAGGGGATTGAGCGGCCGATAGCCACAGAACATCGAAAGAGGGCATAGGAAAACACGGCGCTTGCTTCCATGAAAGGCATGGGCAAAACGCCGTGTTCCAGGTCTTGAAACGGTCTGAAATGGCTCGACAGCTATTTGCCGGCTTCGCCAGCTTCTACCGCTGCTGTTTTGGTGTGGCTTTCGGCAGGTTTGTAGTACAGGCGGAACAGAATATCCTGGTTGTAGTTACCGAATCCGGTACCGAACAGGGTTACCCCTCCAATATGCTGGGCATCATCCAGTATGGCAATACGGAACTTCCATTGCTTCTGGTCAATCAGCACTTGGCTTAAAGTCACATCGGATATCTGCTTGCCGTCCATAAAGGTACCCTCGGACGTAATGCGAAGTCTTTTGAGCAGACCGTATTGATTGATGAAATCTGGCCACCATGCGGGTGTGTATTTACCACGGTTGTCCCCGAAATCTCCTGGGCTGGTCCAAGTCCCCAGATTGACATCATTCAGAAAAAAAGTAATGTCTGAAGGCCAGTTATCATTGGTAAAAGGCGCCTCGGACGATAGCTCCATCGAAATTTCCAGCTCCTCGGCCTTTTGGCTGGACAGCAGGAAATTGGGTACCTTATAATCCATATATCCCTGGCTAAACCACAGGATTTTGGAATTGAAGCGCTCAGGGTCCAGGAATGAACGAGGCTCGTCGAATTCTCCGATGATTTTTTCGACGGTAGCCAATCCACAGGTCGGTTGAATTTCAAAATCCGTAAAGTGTCCGACGGAAATTTCCGTCTGATGAAATTGCCGCACATCCTGCTGATAGCGTGGCATGGCGATCTCAATTTTGTCCGTAGCCAGCGAGCACACCTTCTGAACTCCACCACGTCCGGGCAGCATTTTAGTCGAAATAATGGACGCTCTCTCCAGCTTTTTGACATGCATGGTCATGATCGCACTGCTAAGTCCCAGCGCTTCCGCCAACTCGCGTATATTCATAGGCTTTTCCGCAAGCAGAACAATCATATTCAGCCGAACCTCACTGGCCAGCGCTTCATATACGGGAAGTGATTTTTCAGAAATGTCCAGTTGCATAGTTCCTCCAATTCTAACGTACATCAAATGATGGTAGTTTAACATATATGGATTTCTTTCAATATTCATACATAAAAAACGATATGATTTACATTTATATAAACAATATACCCTTTCCTTGATTGCTGGCACAAGCCTAACCCCTCAAAAAGCCCAAAATTGTTCAAAAAACAGGACACCCCTAAAGCCATTCGCTGTTTGTTGGGATGTCCTGATGATGGTATGTGGTTTGAAGGTTAATATCGGGTATGTTCTTCTGTCAAAGAAGGGTCAGACGTTCTATCTTTGTCTGCCAGATGCCCACCTTGCTGAGATGAATCAGCCTTCATCAGACCGGGATGACCGACATAAGGACGATCACTCCGTGAGCGGCCTCGGGTGAGTCGGAAGCCGAGCAAAAACAGCACAAGCTGCACAGCCAGTATGTAAGGAGAAGCCTCCGGTCCGATCCATTGAAACAGAGCGACAGCGGATATCACCATAGACAACAGGCTTGTTGGAAAATGGGAAGCCGTTACGTCCAGATCATTTTGCCTGCGTAGGGTCATCAGCCGATATGCATACAGCAGCGCGATCAAACCGGATACAAATCTCATCCATGTACATCCTATAAGCCAGTAGGCAGATGGCGTAGTGTTGGACAGACTGCTATCGACATTGCTGTACGATGCCAACTCCACAAGCAGCCTTGAGACCAGCCAGATCATTCCGGTCAGGGCCAACGGGCCGGCTGCCGGACGAAGCAGCTTCCATAAAGCTGTCCCCCAGCCTGGAGCATGTGACTCCAGCAAGACAAGCCGTCGTTCCTCGATCAATTTGTTCATTTCGCGTTCCAGGGATTTGAGCAGCAATTCCCTGCGAAAAGCATCGCATTCCCGGAGGGATGCCTGCACCTGCTCCTGCAAGTGAGGAGTCAAATAGGGAGCAGCCTTCGCCTCCTGAAGAGCATGAATCAGTTCGTTCGGGTATTGCTGCTTTTCGTTGCTGCTGTCCAGGGCAGCGGTTTGGAGGCAGCCTGCTAATCGTCCGTAGATGCGCAGGGACTCCTGTAATTCATTCAGTCGCTGCTGACGAGAATTTCGAAGCTGGACTGCACTGCGAACGTACAGCCATACCAGCAAGGACAACGCCAGCAGTAAGGCAATCAGACCGGGTGAGATATATGCGGCTAAGGCCGCGAAGTCCGTCGGGGACACCCGCAATCCCTCCTTCCATTGTTCTTCCTACACTATTGCACAGACCGCACAAGCATTTCAAGGGCTGTCTGTGCCTGACCAAGATATATAAAGTATTTTTTGGTAAAATAGACAAGATTACAAGCAGGGAGAGGCGATCCAGCATGACATCGAATCAACCGAACGGACAGCTTTGCGTGGAATACGCCATTCAAGGAATTAATTTAGACAACTGAAATCAAATTTTGCGAAATACTAATAATAAGTAAATTACAGGAAGAGGGCAAGTTCATATGAAGGTTATTATTTTCGGAGCAACAGGAACGATTGGTCAGGCGTTAGTGAAGGAAGCGATCAAGCGCAAGTATGAGGTAACGGCGGCAGTACGTGATCCACAGCGGGTGACGGAGCAAAGCGAATATTTGGCGGTCGTTCAAGCGGACATTCTAAATCCGAATTCAGTTACAGAAGTGGCGAAAGGACACGATGCTATTATTAGCGCCTACGGTCCCACATTTGGAGCGGAGGAAGAATTGCTTGAGGCAACCCGGTCTTTATTGGAAGGCACTCGACGTTCCGGTGCGGAGCGCATTCTCGTGGTTGGCGGAGCCGGAAGCCTGATAACAGAAAACGGTGAACGCCTGATGGATACCGCCGAGTTCCCTGAGGAAGTCAAGCCACTTGCGGCTGCACATGCTGAGGCACTCGAACTGTATCGCGCTGCCGATGTGGATTGGACATATTGCAGTCCTGCGGGAATTATTGAACCGGGGAAGCGTACGGGGCATTTCCGCATTGGCCTGGATCACTTGGTGGTCGACGAGTTGGGCCACAGCCGTATCTCGGTAGAGGATTATGCAGTAGCCCTGATTGATGAGCTGGTGGAAGGGGAATTTGTCAATTCCCGTTTTACGGTTGGATACTAAGCGCTAGGTACTTCAATACGGGAGGAGAAAAAATATGTACATGGTGACCGCCGATGAAATGCGGCAATTGGATCGGTATACGATTGACAAGCTGGGTATCCCGGCCCTCACGTTGATGGAAAACGCCGGGCGTGCGGTAGCCGACGAGGTAATGAAGCTTTGCGCGGGGAGATGCGGATCGAGCAATGGCAGCTTGGGAGGCCATACCAATCCAACCTGCGGTGCTGATGATGCTGATGTGTTCAGGGGGCAGGCGATAGAAAAAGTCGCTCAGACAGGACCGGGCGAGCTGCCGGGTCACGGCGAGGTCATTCGGACGGAGCTGCGGAATCACGGGCGCCATGCTGTATGGCAACGGGAGCATTGGTATATCCTCGTAGGCAAAGGCAACAACGGGGGCGACGGACTGGTGGCAGCCCGCCATCTGACCGATGCGGGGCTGCGCGTCACCGTTGTCTACGCCGCTTCACCGGATACGCTGCGCGGCGAGGCGGCTGCGCAGCGCGATGTCATCGCGGCTCTGGGCATCCCGGTCATCGTCTACGGCCGGGATGCCCTCGACCTGCGCGGCGCCTCAGGCATCGTCGATGCCCTGCTGGGCACGGGCACACAGGGCCCGCCGCGCGAGCCCTATGCCTCGCTGATCCGCGAGGCCAATGCCAGCGGCGCGCCGCTCGTGTCGGTAGACGTGCCTAGCGGCCTCGATGCCGACACAGGTGCGCTGCACGAGCCGTGCATTCGTGCGCGTGTCACCGTATGCCTCGCCTATCTGAAGCGCGGGCTCGTCCAATACCCGGGCGCCGAGGCCGCAGGCGATGTGGTGGTACGCTACATCGGCATCCCGCCCGGGCTTGCCCGTGAATGCGGCGTGCAGCTACGTCTTCTGACCCGCGACACGCTGCGCGAAGCGCTGAACGTGGACGTAAGCCGCCGCCGCGTGCCGGACGGGCACAAGGGCACCTACGGCCACGTTCTCGTCGCGGGCGGAAGCCTGCGCATGAGCGGCGCGGGCTTGTTGGCCGCACGTGCCGCCCTGCGGATCGGCAGCGGCCTTGTGACGTGGGCGGTGCCCGAAGGGCTGCTGCCGCATGTGATCGGCACCGCGCCGGAGCTGATGCTGGCGGCCGCAGCAACGGGGAGAGACGGCGAATGGAACGCCGACTCTGCGGAGGAGCTGCTGCAGCTCGCGCAGGCGCGCGATGTGCTGGCCGTCGGTCCCGGCCTCGGCCGCTTCACGGGGGACACCGGCTGGCTGCGCCGCCTGTGGGAGGAGTACGAGGGTCCGCTCGTGCTTGATGCGGACGCCCTGAACATCCTCGCCTCTGCGGGACCTGAGCTGGATGCCTGGAAGCCGAGAAGCGCGGCGGTCGTGCTGACGCCGCACCCCGGCGAAATGGCTCGTCTGCTGGGCATATCGACGGCAGAGGTGCAGCGTGACCGCATCACCCATGCCCGGCAGTATGCCCGGACACGCGGGGTTACGCTGGTACTCAAGGGAGCGCGTACCGTTATCGCGTGCCCTGACGGAACGGCCTACGTCAATACGACGGGTCATGCCGGGATGGCGACAGGCGGCGCGGGCGATGTGCTGACAGGCATTATCGCGGGCTTGCTGGCGCAAGGCTTGAACGCTTCGCAGGCAGCGGCCTTTGGTGTGTACCTGCATGGCGTGGCTGGAGAAACAGCCGCGCGTCATCGCCAGCATCCCGCCGCGGTGGTGGCCGGTGACATCATTGAAGCCCTATAGGCCATAGCAGTAGCGGCAGGAGGAAGGCCAGCATAATCTGTACTCCATATCCACGGTTCAGCCAGCGCCTTCCCCCGTAGTACAGCAGTGTGATGACTGCGCCAGCTATGCCGTTGCTCCATAAAATGCCGGCTCCGGCAGGCGACATCAAAGTACCTAGCAGGAGAAAGATACTGAATCCTGCGGCAAGGTACAGGCTGAGCTGCTCGGGCTTTCGCAGCCAGGGTAAAAAATCGCGCAGCGCATCGGCGGCAAGAGCTGCCGGGAGGGCAAAGCCATAGGCCCATAATTGCGCGGTCAGCTCACCGCTGTTGCCTGCTATAGTTACGGGTATCCCCGTTATTTCCTCTGTCAGATAGCAATACATCCATAAGAGGCCAAAGACCAAGCCTCCACAGGCCAGTTTGTTCAGCGCATAACAACCAAGCTCCATCCGCCAAGGCATTTTGGAATTAAATTCATTCCAGGGCTGTCTCATGTTGCGACTCCTCCTTATGGCACTCAGTAATCTACAACCAAACAAGGAATTAATTTCTATTACAATCCGCTTACGGTTTACGGCATTTCAGTTTACGTTAGCTGTGTATCATGTTCCTAAGCAATAAAGATTGCGGATAGCCGCGGTACGGAGAGGCGGGGATTGCATGATACAGGCGGTTATTTTTAATCTCGAAAGTACATTGTTGGACCCCGGAGGACGGGGGCTAATCCAGGGAATGCTTGATATTTTCAGATGGAAAGGTGTACAAGTAACCGAAGAGCAGGTATCTCATGGGCGAGGGCTGCCGATCCGTGACCATATTGCCAATGTGCTGGGACTCTCAGAGGTTCGAAAAAAGTGGCTGGAGCGTTTCGGTACACATCCCGGGAGAACGGATATTGAGCATATTTATCTTGAGCTTGTCCCGGTTCTCCGTTCCTTGATTCAAGGAGCCGAGCCCGCGATTGGTATAGACAAGGCGCTGCATGAATTGCAGGATCGTCGTATTCAGTCAGGTGCCACCGCAGCCTGCCCGATGGAGATGTTGGGGCCTATTTTCTCGCCTGCACAGTCACCCTATACGCTGGATTGTATGGTAGCCCCTTGTGAAGTGTCGCAGGGACGTCCTTACCCGTGGATGATCTACGAAATTGCACATCGTTTGCAGGTATTTCCGCTCAGCGATATTGTGAAAGTAGGAGATACGGCAGCCGATATGCAAGAGGGAAGGAATGCAGGCGTATGGACAATCGGTGTGTTGAACCATAGCGATAGCGCGCTAATCGCAGCGCAAACAAGCAGCCGTGAAATAGACGACAGAGTGGCAGAAGAACGACGCAGACAGAGCGTTTACGGATTAAAAAGGGCAGGAGCTCATATTGTCATGAACTCGATCGCTGACTTGCCGCGTATTCTACGTGAAATCGAGATGCTCCAGCATACGGGCGGCTATCCCTCTTATACGAAGCAGGTAAAAACAGCGTTGATGCCCCCGTCTTGAAGATCCTCAATACACAGTCCTAGTTATATGTATGCGCCACGCCGGATGAAGGTGAACTTTTCAGGTTCTGGGCATGCGACTATTTTAAATTGTATCTCGAACATCCTGGATAAAGGGGGAAAAAGGAGATGGCCTACCCGATAACCGTCGTCAGGTTCATCTCCTTTTCAAAATGCAATGTTCCGGGACTGCTTATACGCAAGAACCTTAGTTCGTTTCTTCTGAAACCATCCTCAAAGGGCACAGCTGGTTCATAGAACTGGACCGAGGCTTTTTCTGTTAAGTATAGAATTCATGCGATCTGGATGACCTGTACGCCCCATGCCAAACCCGCCCCGAAGCCCATCAGCATCACAATATCACCACTACGAACGAGCTTTTGTTCCATGGCTTCCGCAAGTGCAATGGGAATAGAAGCCGCAGACGTATTTCCGTAATTTTCGATATTTACAAAAAATTTATCCAGAGGAATGTTCATTTTGCCAGCGGCACTCTCGATGATTCGAATGTTGGCTTGATGTGGAATGATTAAAGCAATATCATCAATGCTTAAATTCAATGTTTCCAGCGCTTTAGTTAGCATGGATTCCACAATACGCACCCCGAACTTGAAAACCTCTCGACCTTGCATGGTGATGGGGCCTGTAACCGGGGATGTCAGTGCTTCTGCCCCACGTTCTTCCGAGCCCAGCAAGGAGAAGCACGGGAAAGCGCCCGGGCGAGATTGAAGGACGACAGCGCCCGCACCATCTCCAAACAGGACAGCAGTATTACGGTCCTGCCAATCTATGATTTTGGAGAACTTGTCTGCTCCAATCACCAGAGCATTGTGGTAGGCGCCCGATTTCATCATGTCGCTGCTGACTGAAAGAGCGTACACAAAACCGGAGCAGGCTGCCGATAAGTCGAATGCAGGTGCGCGGCTTCCGAGCTTTTGCTTGACCAGCATGGCGGTGGAGGGGAAGGCATAATCAGGAGTTGAAGTCGCCACGACAATGAGATCCACATCTTCAAGGGATAAATGGGCACGGCTTAAAGCCTGGGCTGCAGCAGCGACGGCAAGGTCAGAGGTGTCCGTGGATGCTTCTGCAATATATCGCTGACGGATGCCCGTTCGCTGGCTGATCCATTCATCGGATGTGTCCAGAGATGCGGCTAATTCCACATTGGTTAATAGAGAGGTCGGAACGTAGAATCCTGTACCTGTAATTGTAACCCCGTTCAGGTTGAGAGCTGATTGCATGTAGGTTTCCCTCCAATGAAATAATCACACAAAAGACCGTAAAGACCAAAAAAACCAAAAAATTAGTATGAATAAAAATATAACACAGTCGGATTAAAAAGAAAATGTGCCGAGTACAGCTTGCTGTACGGAGGAATCTGGAATGCTCCTGCTGCTTGATTATATAGATATTCAGTGCTAAGATTTAGACACAAAAAACCCAAGAACGTATTCATATAGAATACACAGGGAGGTATACAACACTACCGTGCCACTTACTAAACGTCGTCTGCAATTTCTTCATACATTGGTGGATTTGTATCAAAAAACGAATTTACCCATTCATTACGAAGCCTTGGCTAAATCATTAGGCGTTAGCAAATGGACGGCCTATGACATGCTGAAAGAAATAGAAAAGCTCGGTTTTATTACGCGCAGCTATGAGGTGAATGCCAAGGTAACCGGGCGTTCTCAGGTCGTATTTGTGCCTACAGATAAAGCTTCGGAATTGTTCAACCAGTCCCGGAATAAATTAGTCGATCTGGTGGATTGGAAAAAAACTGTCGAGAACATTTCAGAATTGCTTAAAGATTTGAACAACACAAGCCTCAATGAGGCTGTCCGAAAAATTTGGGCTGAAATTCCTGAAGCTAGCGTCAGAATCAATTTTTGCGCTTATATTATAGGGCTGCTTTTGATGTACTTGAAGAAGCTGGGAGGTAAAACAGGTCCCTGGATTCAGCAGATTGTCCTTACAGCCCCAAGCAAGGAAATGGGCATGACCATGTTTGTTGGCACTGTGCTAGGCATGGCTGTACAAACAATAAACGATGAATTGGGCCTTGAAATTACGGAGCTGGTCTCCCGTTTTCTGCAATCCATTTCGGATCTTTCTGACGAGGAAAAAGGGTTGCTTTACAATTTTCTGAGCGAGGCTTTTATATAAGCCGTATGGAAAAGTTTCCTATCGTGTCATTACGCAGCCGGAGAGTGCTCCCATCAAAGGATATGAATCATTCGTGAGAAGAGGGAGCAGGTCTCCTTGCGTTTAGTTTTTGGGTCTTCTGTGTGTTTGAATGCATTCAGTAAATAAAATACAGGTAAAGGGGTTGCGCATATGCCGAAGGTAGGATTGGTTTTGGGTGGTGGGGCAGTCAGAGGACTTGCTCATCTGGGGGTGCTGAAAGCGTTCGAAAGACATGGGATTCAGGTCGATTGTATCGTTGGTACGAGTATGGGCGGCATCGTTGGAGGGCTTTATGCGGCGGGTGTTCCTGCGGATGCTCTATTGGACTGTATTAAAAAGACACCTAAATACCGCTTGCTGGATATCGGCATACGCCATCGTGGTTTAATTGCCGGCAACAGTATGAATACGGTGGTGAATGAGCTGTTGCAACAGTATGGGCAGCATACGCAGAAGATCGAGGAGCTTCCTATCCGTTTTAAAACTGTTTCTGTCGATCTACTGGAAGGCAAGCAGATCGTTTTTGAACAAGGTGATTTGGTGACAGCACTGCGGGCTACGATGGCGTTTCCCGGCTTATTCGCTCCTGTGATGCATGAAGGCAAGATGCTGGTCGACGGAGGGGTATTAAACAATTTGCCTGTAGAAGAAATGAGACAGGAGGCGGATTGTTTAGTGATTGCTGTTGATGTGGCGCGGGGACATGAAAAAAAGCCTTAACCCGAAGATACCGAGTTAAGGCTGTATTTTGCTACTTACAAATCGTCAAATCCGTTGTCATCTCCGACCTTGCCATAATTGCGTGATTTTGCTTCGAAAAAGTCTGTTTTTGTCGCATTTAGCGCTTCATCCGAAAACGGCTTGATCCAAGGCATACTATTTACATCTACACCTTCATAAGCTTTGTCCATACCAAGCAGTCTCAGGCGCATATTCGCCATATATTTGATATAATCGCTCAGCTCGTTCAAGTCGATGCCGCGAACCTCCTTGAGCGTATAATGCGCCCAATTCGTTTCCAGCTCCACAGCACGGTTGATCATACGATAGACATAGTCCATATTTTCCTTGGTATTCAGCTCAGGGAAATCGGCCAATAGCTGCTTGAACACTTCGGCAAAGAAGTAGCAATGCTGATTTTCATCGCGCTGAATATATGAGATCATTTGGCTGGTGGCCATCATTTTTTGGTCACGGGCCAAATTGTAGAAGAAGGCGAATGTACTGTAAAAGAAAATGCCTTCCAGAATCAAATCGGCTACCATCGCCTGGAAAAAGGTCTGTGGGTTCTGCTTATCACGGAACTCCTGGTAAATATCCGAGATAAATGTGTTACGTTCCAGCAGGACAGGATCATTTTTCCAGTATTCAAAAATTTCCTTTTGCTCCTGCTCCGATACCAGGGAGGACAGAACGTAGGAATAGGACTGGTTATGCACCACTTCCTGTTGTCCGATAATGGCCGAGATAGCTTCCAGCGAGGAATCGGTAAAATAGCGTTTTACATCTCCGACAAACATCGTTTGCATGGAATCCAGCACAGCCAGCAGGCCGATGTTAATTTTGAATGTGCGCTGTTCTTCGGCATCCAGCATAGGAAACTGGGAAGCGTCCTTGGACATCGGAATTTCATCCGGAATCCAGTGGTTGAGCAGCAGTACTTTATAGAGCTTGTACATATGCGGCATCCGAATATCGTTCCAGTTCAGAATGCCGGAGTTTTCGCCTTCAATAATACGGGTAGAGCGGTTAGGCGCTTCCGTGTTAAAAATCTTTTGTAACTGCATCAGAGCTTCTCTCCTTTAGTTTAGGATGCGCAGCTTTCGCATTCTTCAATCGTCAGTGCGCGGCTGCGTACGTAATAGGTCGATTTCATACCTGATTTCCAGGCATGGATGTGCAGCTCTAAAAATTCGGTAGCTTTAATATCCGGACGTACGTACAGGTTAAAGCTTTGGCCTTGGTCAATATGCCGCTGACGTGCAGATGCCATGTTGATCGAAGCATGCTGATCCAGCAAGAAAGCCGTTTTGTAGTACCAGATGGTCTTTTCGTTCAAGTCCGGTGCAGGATTCGCGATCTTGTAGGTTGTTTTCTCTTCATAGGAAAGCAACTCGTACAATGGATCGATACTAGCCGTAGAACCTGCAATGATCGACGTGGAACCGTTAGGGGCGATGGCGAACAGCCATGCGTTGCGAATGCCGTTTTGTTTGACCTCTTCGGCAAGCTCGCTCCACTCGGACGAGGTGACGAATTTGCCTTCACGCGTACCGTCCGTATAGCCTCGGGATGTAAAATAATGCCCGGTTGACCAGTCAGAACCCTCAAATTTGGCATAACGCCCTTTTTCCTTTGCCAGCTCCATGCTGGATTTAACGGCTAAATAGTTGATTTTTTCATACAAATGATCGTTATAGGTGACCGCTTCATCGGACTCCCAACGGATGCCTTCGAGTGCGAGCAGGTGATGCAGACCAAACGTGCCCAGACCGACTGCGCGGTATTGGCTGTTCGTATATTGTGCTTGCAGCACTTCAATATTATTGATATCAATGACATTATCCAGCATGCGTACCTGAATCGGTACAAGACGATCCAATACCCCTGCCGGAACGGCGCGAGCCAGATGGATGGAGTTCAGGTTGCAGACAACGAAGTCGCCAGGGATTTTGGAAATGACAATGCGTGTTTGTCCGTCCTTCGTCACCAATTCCTCTTTTTCCACCACGGTTGGAGATTGGTTTTGCATAATTTCCGTACACAGGTTGGAGGAATACACCATACCGTGGGCCCGGTTCGGATTGGCCCGGTTTACCGTATCGCGGTAGAACATGTACGGCGTACCTGTCTCCAGCTGCGATTTCATCAGGCGTTTCATGATGTCGATGGCAGGCACCGTGATACGGGAGAGAATCGGATGCTGCGACGCTTCCTCATATTTCTCGCGGAAGGAGCCGGCACCAAAGGACTCATCATAAAAATCCTCCAGCCCCAGTGGACGTCCGTTTTCGTCCTTCCAGCCCATGACCTTCTTCACTTCATGCGGGCAAAACAGGTTCCATTCGCCGCGTGCTTCGACCTGCTCCATGAACAGATCGGGCAGACATACGCCGTGGAACACGTCATGTGCACGCATCCGCTCGTCACCGTTGTTCAGCTTCAGGTCAAGGAAGGCAAGAATGTCCTTGTGGAATACGTCCAGATAAACGGCAATCGCGCCTTTGCGTGTACCCAATTGGTCTACGCTGACCGCCGTATTGTTCAGCTGGCGAATCCATGGAATCACGCCGGAGCTTGTATTTTTATGCCCGCGGATATCGGAGCCGCGAGCCCGTACTTTACCGAGGTATACGCCGATACCGCCGCCCATTTTGCTGAGACGGGCTACATCGGTATTGGAATCGAAAATACCTTCCAGCGAGTCGTCTACCGTATCGATAAAGCAGCTGGACAGCTGTCCGGCCACCTTTTTTCCCGCATTGGACATCGTTGGTGTAGCAGCGGTCATGTACATGTTGCTCATCGCCCAGTAAGCTTCCTTGACCAACTCCATACGCTTGTCCGCAGGCTCCTGGTGCATCAGATACATCGCGATGATCATGTAGCGTTCCTGTGGCAGTTCCATCACACGTCCGTCAAAATCGTTTGCCAAATAGCGCTCAGACAGCGTCAGCAGCCCGATATAATCGAATAGCAGGTCATTTTTCGGCAAAATGGAAGCGCCCAACTCATCAATTTGCTCCTTGGTGTAGTAGTCGAGCAATTCCTGACGGTAGATTCCCTTTTCGACCAGTTCTGTGATCAATGGGTAAAAGGCGCCGTAAGGCTCGTCTGCATAGGATTTGTAACGGCGATGGGTCGCTGCTTTTTTATATAAGGAAGTGAGCAAAGCACGCGCAGCGGCGAATTTCCAGTCCGGTTCTTCCTTGCTGACCAGCTCAAGTGCGGCCATCACAAATGCGTTGCTGATTTCATCTCCCGTGACTTCGTCCCGGCGCAGCTTGCTGGTTACACCGCGGATGAGGCGATCTTTATCCAGCTTGTCCAATCCGCTGAGCACACGGTCGGCATATACGGAAATGCGTATTTCATCAAAAGCCAACTGGCGGTTGTTTGGTTTTGTTACGAGTTGTGGCATAGGATTAATTCCTCGCTTTCCTGATTTGGAGTACATACTTAGGGAATAGACATGAAGAATGAACATGTTGACAGAGGTAAAAATGAAAAAAGCGACAGCATTTTGGGGCTGTATGTAATCCCATAACAATAGAAATAGCGATGCGCTTGCTAATGAAGGAGGAGAAAGTTGGTTCTCATGCAATTTATCGGCTACATCACTATATTTAGAAGCGTTATGAATATCTAACCCAACATATTGTGTTTATAAACTTAAAATTTCAAATAAGTGCAAGGAGTATTATAGCAACATTCGCAGCCATACGTAAAGGAAAAGGAATGGAAAATCGAAATATGCAGAGGAAGCGCGGGCTGTATTTGAATTGAGGCTGTGTGAACGGTACAATAAATGATAGAGAGGTTTCTTTCAGAAACAATCAGTATATCAGCATACATATGGCCTTGTTTAAAAGTGAAGCATGAGTTCAAAAATAAAGGAGGCACACCTCGATGGCCATTGCAGAAGTGACTGTAATCCCGATTGGAACGGGCAGTACCAGCCTGAGCGACTATGTTGCCCAGATGCAAAAAGTGTTAAAGACGCAAAAAGGAATTACCTACGAGCTTACCTCTATGAGTACGATTATTGAAGGCTCGTTGGACGATGTGTTTACCGCCATTGCAGCGCTGCACGAAGCGCCATTCCTGTCAGGTGCCAAGCGCGTCTCCACCTCGGTCAAAATCGACGACCGCCGTGACAAGCCTTCCTCCAGCCGTCAAAAGCTCCGTTCCGTCGCAGATAAGCTATCTGGCACAGGGATAGGAACAGGGAACGTCACCGAACTAAATCCAAATCCTAGTTGAAAAAATGGATGTAAGTCATTGATTTTTATGTAAGGAAGAGTATAATAGTTTTTGTTGTCAGCTTAACCTGACTCGCTGGTGTAGCTCAGGGGTAGAGCAACGCACTCGTAATGCGTAGGCCGGGGGTTCAATTCCCTTCACCAGCATCCTATTAAACTCAAGCACAGCGCGGCTTCCAAGCTTTTTGGAGGTCGCGCTTTTTTGTGATTTTGGACAATCTTCTACCATTTTTCTACCCTTTAGTCTAGTGAAATGAGTAGATGTAAAAAGACTCCACTGGCATATAGCCGGATAGAGTCCTCCTGTCGTTTTATTTAGTTGAATACTCGCTTACTTCAAGCACCTCTACCAGCATCTTTAGCGTCATACCAAGCGATGAAGGCATCCAGTTCTTTTTTACTAAGATCGAATTCCTTATCAAAACCATTGTCCATCGTTACAGTCAGAATAGCGCGGTCACCAGTTGGTTGCGAGGAAAAGGAGATAATGATTTTCTCACTTCGATTACCTTTGTCATATAGTTAGTGTGGTAGAACATTATAATTATTTACAAAAGGTGTTTTTTATTTGCCTGTATGCCCTATCACAGAACGTATCTGTACATATATTAAGGTGACGACAAATAAAGGAGGTTAAAGGCATGGGTGCATATGAAGGTGCAGGTACAGGTGGATATGGCGGCGGTGTGTGGACTTCTACAGCGGCAATTTTGGTGCTCTTCATCCTGTTGGTTATCATCACTAAAGCATTTTGGGTGTAATTTCGTTGGGTGCTACACCCTATCTTTGATTCAAAGACGGCTCTACTGGCGTAATGCTGGCAGAGTCTTTTTTTTCGTTGAAGGAATTTCTACACCGATCACGACTAGCTATTTTGAGGTGATCAGCTTGAACCATACATATAAAGTGTTGAGATCGGATATAGAACTGTTTGCAGCTGTATTAAGCAGGGTAAGAGTATATGTAGTCCAGCCGTTGGGCGAGGACTTGATAGATATTGTGAACTACGGCGGTCCAGTGGAGAAGATCATGCCGGAATTCATCAAGATAAACGGATTTTATTTCTTCCGTAATCAGTTTGAATTTAGAGTAAGTGTGAAAAAGGACTCCGCTGGTATATAGCTAGTAAGGAGCCCTTTGTGGTTTATTTAGTTGAATACTCACTTACTTCAAATGTAAGGATTTTGTTGAAGATTACGTAGTCTTTACGGTTGCTGAATGGTCCTTTGTTGTTATTGTGCTTATCAATGGCAAAGAATGAAGGGCCTCTACCAGCGTCTTTAGCGTCATACCATTGAATGAAAGATTCCAGTTCTTTCTTACTCAGATCGAATTCTTTATCAAGTCCTGTGTCCATAGTTACAACCAAGATTGCTCTATCACCTGATGGACCAGGAGAGGGAGTAGGATCGCTGCTAGGAACAGGAGTAGCTGAAACCTCATATGAATTGTTGCTTTCTCCAGCAGAATTAAGGGCACTTACGACATAGTAGTAGGTAGTTCCATTTACTACATTAATATCAGAGTAAGTAGATTCAGTGACGCTAGTAGCTATAGTGGTGTAAGGTCCACTCTTTGTTGTTGAACGTTTTACATTGTAGCTGATTGCTCCAGAATCAGCTGTCCAATTAAGTATTATTTTTAAATTTTCTGAAGTTGCTTTTAGATCAAGTGGCACTGAGGGAACGGGTTTAACCGGTGGTGTGATAACTGGGTTGTACGGTTTAATTTCGCCCGTATCATCAAAATCGATTCCCCTGTTAATTAAATACTCACTTCTGTTATTAATGATCTCTACATAATGTTCTTTAAATTCAAGGTTAAGCACTTCAAAACCTATCTTTGCTAATCCTTCATCTTTTCCTCTTGTATCAAGGTTAGTTACAACAGGTTTTCCGTCTATTTTTATTGTTATATTTGCTGAATTTGACCACCAAGTGTTCATAATATAGCGCATTTTGCTACCAATGAAATTAAACTTGATTGCAGAGCCTGATGTTTGCCATTTTGATTGATAGTAATTTTGGTCCAGGTGCTGATATTGTCCCGTATACGTGAAATTCTCATTATTTGGTTTGATTCTTTGCCAACCTTTCTCAGGGTTTGAAAGTAAAGTCCCTTTTATAGTAGCTGCAGAGGTGTTTGAGGCAAAACAAAATAATAATAGTAAAGACAACAATGTAGGTATAACTATTTTTTTCATGTTTTTCCCTCCTTAGAAATTAAACCCATAAAAATAATACAGTATATTCCAAAATTTGTCCAAAGGTAAATGTCTGTATTCAAATAAATTTGAAATGAGGATTTTTATTTAACATAGCAAAGTATTTTTTCTGGTTATTAGGCTCCAAGTTTTTGTTTTATGACAACGTACGCGATACTTTGACATGTCTCCCAATATAGTATTGAGAAGATATAAATTATTATGGAAGTGTCATTAGATAAAAGGAATCGCAAGAGGATTAATTGTATTTTTACTGGCGGCTATTTTTTCTGTGCAAGGCGTCTATGCTAAACCGGCAGCAATAATCAGGGAGCAGGATCATGGGTAAGTCATCAGTTAGATAAATACGCTGATGGAACAAAGGTAAGATTTATAGTGAAATAATAATAAGAACTCATACCAGCTTCTTGAACTGGTATGAGTCCTTTTTTTGAAAGTTATTTCTTTTCTCCTAACAAGCTGTACGATAATAAGAAGCCAGACAACATAAATATTAAGTTAAGATTTGAAGATAGATAATTTACTGCTAAATAATAAATTATGACTAAAAGGGAGGGGATGAAGGCAAAGATAAAAATATTTTTTTTGAATACAAATCTCAAACTTCCAGTGAAAATTAATGAAAAGTATATTCCTAGTAAAAAGTATAAAATCCACTGATATGTTAAATATGGTTGATATTTAAAAGTAATAGACATTTGATTTTGGGAATATTCATTAAATAGATTAATTAATTTCAAAAATATCACAAATACCATAAACCAGATAAAAATTAATAATTTCTTCATTATTTTTCCTCCAGAAAGGGTTGTTTTATTTATGCAATTGCTTAATAATGATATTATAACATACAAAAAAGGAAAATTAATGAATAAAAAACTAATTATCTTGAATAAGGATTCCTAATCTAAATGTGTATTTTTTATGTCAGACAAAACTCCCCTTACTTAGACATTCATTAAGTATATATTTATAGATGAAGGTACTATAAAGGAGGACTAAAAAATGAAGATGAAATCGGGAAGGAAATCTATCCTATGTTTTTCCGCAGCCGCTCTTTTGTTGTCGGTCTTGGCACCTTTGTCTGCTTTTGCAGATGGAACAACTGTCACATCTGATACTTACAACCAATCTCTAAGTCAAACGCTAGCATTATCTAATTTAGTAATTTTTAAAGAAGACACGGCATATACAGATGTATCTACTACGAAATCAAGTGTTAAGTTCTCAATTAATGGTTTAGACCATCCTTTTAATCTTAGTAACTATCAAAGAGTAGCTTGGACAAAGAATGACAACACGCCTAGTGTAGATAATATTTTAAGTGCTAAAGTTCCACGAAAAACAGGGACTTTATATGAAGCTACCAGCAGTGAACGTCTTGATCTTATAAGACAAAAAGTTAAATCAGGCGATAAAATATATGGGTGGATTCTACCGGTAGATTCAACCGAGTGGTCTAAAGCAGGATATGCAGAAATAAAATATTAAAGAAACTGCTTTAAGGCCATGGATATAGAACTGTAGATATCTTTTTTCTTACATCATTATTCCAATATCGTGTGAGACTCATACCATAATAGGTGTATGAGTCTTTTTGCTTTGTGACAACATACGCGATACATCGACATGTCTACCGATATAGTATTGAGAAGATTTAAAATACTATGGAGCAGGCAACAATATCAAAGATATTAAAGTTACTGCCGGAACGAATGTTGTCAATGCAACTTACAGCATCTATGATTCAAAATTAAAGATTATACCTAATGAATTACTTTCGGGTAACATGTTGTACACAATTCATATTTCAAAAGGAGCATTAGTGTACGCTAATAACGTATCGAATGTGCAAAATTATAAGATCAACCAGAAATTGATATGCTCCCCTTACGGTAGACAGGTGAAATAGTTAAAACCTGCTACTGAAAGGGGAGTTTTTTATGTCCAGACAATCATATACTACTGCTTCGGAAAAATTAGCTATCCTTGAAGAGATTGAACGAGGTGACATCGGTTTTAATGCAGCAAGCAGAAAATACGGCGTGAATAAAGTGACTCTATGGAAATGGAAGCGTCGTTACAAAGTGTATGGTTATGAAGGTTTAGAAACTCGTACTTATAATAAAAGCTACATTGCTGAACTGAAGCTTCAAGCGGTGCAGGATTACCTGAAGGGGGAATTGTCTCAGTACCAGATCATCGATAAATACAAGATAGCAAGTCGAACACAACTCTCCGACTGGATTAAGCAGTATAATCGTCATAGCAGCTTAAAAGCTTATACAGGAGGGGCGAAAGCAATGACGAAGGGGCGTTCTACAACCTGGCAGGAACAGATGGATATTGTTCAGTATTGCCTTACACATCAGCGTGATTACCGTAAGACGGCGGGGCAGTTTCAGGTCTCCTACTCGCAGGTATACCAATGGGTGAAGAAGTTTGAAAATGGTGGTCAGGATACGTTAAAGGATGGCCGGGGACGAAAGAAGGTGCCGGAAGAGTTAACAGAAGCGGACCTCCAGAAGCTCAATATGAAGAAGCTGCAATATGAAATAGAACGGCTTCGGGTGGAGAATGCATTTCTAAAAAAGTTACAGGAAGTCCAAAGGAGGCGAAGCTAAGCCAACATCGTCAAGTGAACGTCTACCTGGCCATTCAGGCACTTCGGGAAGAAACAGCTGTCAGCATTCAGCTTCTTTGTGAAATTGATGGAATCCCACGGTCAAGCTATTACAAGTGGCTCCATCGCAAGCCCGGTTCTCGTGAGCAGGAGAATGAGCAGCTTACGCATGTTATGATGTCTATTTATGAGAAAGTGGAGCGTACCTTTGGGTACCGTCAATTAACCCTGCATATGCGGGAGCAGACGAGAAAAACCATTAACCTCAAGCGCGTGTACCGTCTGATGAAGGTGAAAGGAATCCAGTCTGTCATCCGCAGGAAGAAAAAGAGATATGTACATTCCACTCCACAACAGGTAGCTGAGAACCTGTTAGACCGTAACTTCCATGCAGCCGCATCAAATGAGAAGTGGGTAACTGATGTGACTGAATTCAAGTATGGCAATGGTCAGAAAGCGTATTTAAGCGCGATTCTCGATCTTTATGATAAGTCCATTGTCTCCTATGTATTCGGGCACTCCAATAACAATCCGCTTGTGTTCCAGACGTTAAAACGGGCCTTGCAAGTGGCCCCAGGAAGCAAACCTATGCTTCATAGCGATCGTGGTTTCCAGTATACCTCGCTGGATTTCAAAACGATGCTCGATAAGTATAGAATGACCCAGAGCATGTCCCGGGTGGGACGGTGCATTGACAATGGTCCCATGGAATCTTTCTGGGGAACCTTAAAATGCGAAAAGTATTATTTGCATACATACCACACCTTTGAGGATCTCAAAAGGGATATCGAGGACTACATCCACTTTTATAATTACGAGCGTTTACAAGCGAAACTAAACGGCCTCAGTCCAATGAAATTCAGGAGCAAGGCCGCTTAACTCATTTTTATTTTTTGTACTGTCTACTTGACGGGGAGCAGTTCAAATTCTGGTTAGTCTTATAATACGAATAGACCGCTCTAGCGAGGATACGGTCTATTTCTGGATCAAACCTCAAATGCTAAAGATGCTGGTAGAGGCGCTTCATTCTTTGCCATTTACAATCATGACAACAATAAAGGCCCATTCAGCGGCCGCAAGGACTACATGCTGTATGATCGGATACTTACGTTTGAGGTGAGCGAATACTCTAAATAAAGCGAAATACGGATATCTGTAATACCTGACGGAACCTTATTTATTGTGGATAGGCTATAGGAGCCTTGTAAAACCCAGCAAAACTCTATTTCGACGCACTCGTAATGCGTAGCCCGGGGGGGTCAATTCCCTTCACCAGCATCCTTACAATCGTAAGCACAGCGCGGCTTCCAAGCTTATTGGAGGCCGCGCTTTTTTGTTACCGATTAGTCCTGTCTACCAGTAGTCCAAATACATATATTGTAGCGTGTCTAATAATATTTGTAGTTATCTTTCGCTAATGCGTAGAGACTTTTTCTCACAAATACTAAAATCGATCGTTATAAAATTACTAACTAGAGGGGGATTTTTATGCCACGAGCTTCAGTTATACTGCCAGTTTATAATAATGCGGCATTTGTTTTGGAGGCGATACACAGTATATTAATTCAAACCTATTCGGATTTCGAATTAATTCTGATTGATGATGGTTCCACAGATGGATCTGCTCATCTTATTTCACAAATAACAGATCCTAGGGTAATTAAGATCTTCCATAGTCCAAATAGAGGGTTGGTAGCCACGCTAAACGAAGGTTTAAATATGGCAACAGGCGATTACATCGTTCGAATGGATAGTGATGATATTTCTACGCCAGATCGGCTAGCTGTGCAAATATCATTTATGGATCAAAACCCCTCGATTGATCTATGCGGTAGCGCTTATACTACTTCAATAGGAGGAGTGACTAGATTTAATCCAGCCAGTCATGAAGAAATTAGAACATGGTTGCTCTTTCATTGCTGCATCTGCCATCCTGCTACAATAATACGCAATAGCATGATTCATCGGCTAGGCATCCAGTATGATAGTAATTATCCTCATGCGGAAGACTATGAGCTGTGGAACCGATTAGCGCCTCAAATACAAATGGCTAACCTTCCTATAAATTTATTGTATTATCGTCAACATAAAGGACAAGTGTCCATTCAGCACAGGGCAATACAAGACGTTACCGCCCGGAGAATTCGACAAAGACAGTTTAGCCAGATGGGCTTGGAATTATCAGATGAAGAAAATCAGATCATGCTGGATATTCTTCAGTTTAATGTGAATGCAAATGATTACAATAGTTACGTTAGAGCTTTGGGATTTGTGAATTGGGTGCTGGATCAAAACCGTAAGTATCCGGTTTACAATCAGGAACTATTAAACATGGCTTTTTCACGGTGCATATCTAAGATTCCATATTAATAACAAAGGTTCCAGTAGAATCCGAAAGCATGAAATGAACCATCTTTACAAACGTAAGCACAGCGCGGCTTCCAAGCTTATTGGAGGCCGTGATTTTTTGTTGAATGAGCGTTTTTCGTGCTTGACAGGAAATCCTTTTGTCTACAAGATTAATGACTTTGCTTTTATCTGCGGAAGGAAATAAGTCACTGTTCTTAACAAAATAATATTTTATAACTTTTGTTTGTGCTAATATATCTCTATTCAATTACAACTAGAAAAGGGGATATTTTGTGCACTATGACAGGGAATTAAAGCTTACAGAAACAAATATTGCAAAAGGTATTGCTGTAATACTGCTTCTGATTCATCATCTCTTTGCTTTTCCTGAAAGAATAAAGTATGACTATGTTTCGTTATTTAGTTTATTTCATGAACGAGGGGAGTTCTATGTAGGGCATTTTGGTCAAATAGCAATATCTATTTTTTTATTTTTAAGTGGTTATGGATTATATAAAAGCAATGTTCAAAGCCCAGATCATTTAATGCAAAAAAGCTACACAAGATTAAAAAAGATAATGATTAATTACTGGATTGTGTTTCTGCTTTTCATTCCTGTGGGGTTATATTTCTTTGGAAATTCCGACAGATTTCAAAATATTCGATAATGGATTTCTTACGGAATTTTATAGCATTATCGAGCTCATATAACGGTGAGTGGTGGTTTTTGTATGATTACATTCTGTTACTGCTCATTTTTCCAGTTGCCTTCCAGGCTTTTCAACGTAATGCATGGGTAACTCTATTGATTGCCGGTCTTGTTTTTTATAATTCATATTCACAAGGAAATTATTACAGTATTATGTATTGGCAATTGCCGTTCATGATAGGGTTGTTCTTTGCTAAATATAAATTATATTCATGGATTGGTAAAATTTATGGTTCCATCGTATTCAATAACATTATATTTGATATGATCATCATTGTAGTGCTATTTCGCTTTCGTACTACTAGTCAATTGTTTGAGAAGACAACGATTGATATCATAATCGCTCCATTATTTATCCTTGTTAGCATTCATTTGATGAGCAAATTAAAACTGTCAAGAGTTTTTGCCTACTTAGGTAAGAACTCGATGAATATTTGGTTAACCCATACCTTTTTTTGTTATTATTATTTTCAGAGTATCGTTTTTCTCCCTAAAGTATCTATTTTGATCTTGTTGTGGTTAGCGTTGTTAACGGTACTTACCTCTATTATCGTTAACAGCATTATTGGTCTTATTAACAACAAAGTGTACACTAAAGGTATTGATATAAGTACAAGCAAAGTTGGGGGTCAGGTATAGATTTCTTGTTGCTAGCTGATTGAAAAGACTATGGAACAGTCCTTTACGAACACCCGATTGAGATCATTTTGTGTACTCAAGCACAGCCTCCAAGCTTTTTGGAAGCTGTGTCTTTTGTTGAAATGGGGATTTTTAAAACGTTTGACATCCTTAGGTATAAGAAAGTGCAGTATCCTGTATATCAATTAAGGCGTGATTATTGGGCTTGGAGTGAATATAAAGAAGGACTTCATTGGTATGTAAGCCGATATGGAGTCCTTTCCAATTGTTTATTTAGTTGAATACTCGCTTACTTCAAACGTGAGTATTTTGTTAAAGATGACGTATTCCTTGCGGTTACTAAATGGTCCTTTGTTATTATTGTGCTTGTCAATGGCAAAGAATGAAGCACCTCTGCCAGCATCTTTGGCATCATACCAAGCGATGAATGCACTCAATTCTTTTTTGCTTAAATCGAATTCCTTATCCAAGCCATTGTCCATAGTTACAGTTAGAATAGCACGGTCGCCAGTTGGTTGTTCTGGTTCTGATGAGGGTTCCACTGGATCGGGTGTTACTTCAGAGGTGGCATAACCCCACATTTCCATTTCATGAATGGATAGATTGACATTTTTACCAGTTGCTCCATTATTATTAGTAATATTTATTTTATAAAATTTAAATTGATCTTTATTATTAAGTGAAAACTCATTAGCACCAGTAGTGAAAATATAATTCGTTTTATTATCAAGAACGGTCCAACTCAATCCATTATTAGACCCCTCAAAAGTCCAAGTATTAGGCATATCCTTACCAGCATCTGGTGGATTGCTAGTAGAGTATCCTCCGTAATAAAGAACATATTTGGTAACAATTTTTGGATTTGGAAACTCATAAGCAAGCCCCCCGTCCTTAGGCGGTGTGCCCCAATCGGTATAATTTCCAGCTGTGCTATAGTTCGCTTTTCCATCAAACGCTTTATATCCTTCGAGGCCACTGTATGCGGCATTATAGGTGACTTTACCTGAAGGGCTGGTATCTGATGTCATCTTAGGTATTAAGTTAGTTGCTTCTGATGTCGCAGCATGTGTTATTTGTGCGAACCAAGGAAGAAAGAATAAAGAAAGTAGAATCGGTAATAGTTTTCTCATCGTAAATTCCCTTTTTATTGTATTTGTTAAGTAATTATACAAAAGCGAAAAAAGGATTGTTTGGAATCCATAAAGATTTGACTGTCCATATTTCATCCGGAAAAAGTTTGAATTTGGGGTAAATATAACGAGGACTCCACTGGTATTTTAGCCGGATAGAGTCCTTCTTGTTGTTTATTTAGTTGAATACTCGCTTACTTCAAATGTAAGAATTTTGTTGAAGATGACGTAATCTTTTCGATTGCTGAATGGACCTTTGTTATTATTATGCTTATCAATGGCAAAGAATGAAGCACCTCTGCCAGCATCTTTAGCATCATACCAAGCGATGAATGCACTCAGTTCTTTTTTACTTAAATCGAATTCCTTATCAAATCCATTGTCCATTGTAACAGTCAGAATAGCGCGGTCACCAGTAGGTTGTGAGGACCCATCTGTATCCGACGAACCAGGCGTAGTAGACGAACCAGGTGTAGTAGACGAACCAGGTGTTGTAGATGGATCAGGCGTTGTAGATGAACCAGGTGTAGTAGACGAACCAGGTGTAGTAGACGAACCAGGTGTAGTAGACGAACCAGGTGTAGTAGACGAACCAGGTGTAGTAGACGAACCAGGTGTAGTAGACGAACCAGGTGTAGTAGACGAACCAGGTGTAGTAGACGAACCAGGCGTAGTAGACGAACCAGGTGTTGTAGATGAACCAGGTGTAGTAGACGACCCAGGTGTTGTAGATGGATCAGGCGTTGTAGATGAACCAGGCGTTGTAGACGAACCAGGTGTTGTAGATGTACCCGAATCTTGATAAGGTAAAAATCCTTCAGGGACTGGATATTTAAAAGCACTTGCTCCAAAATTAGCTTCGTAAGTCATTGTTCCGGATGTTCCATTCATGACCATCGGGAAAACCTGTGATCCTTCTAGTTCAGATGGTTTAACGGTGTTGGCTCCCAGGGAAACACCATTCTTATACCAAACAATTTTATCGTTATCTAAGTCCAGTGCAACACCGATAACATCATTAAGTCCAAACGTAGGACCGTAAGTTTTTCTCACGTCTGATGTAATATTATTTATAATGTCACCATATATACCGTAGTATCCTTGATATTTCGGACCAGATTCACCTGTTATTCCTACTAATAAAATACTGTAGCTAACCTTTACTTCCCAATACCATTTTCCTTTTGTTTTTCCCACTGTCGCTTTGTCGCTTTGTCCTGCGGCCCCAAGAGTAGTTGTTGTAGATCCATTCGTCCAAGTCACATTTGTAGTCTCAGCTTTTGTAACGGTAGGGAACAATGAGAATACTGAAGCTCCAATGAGTAGAGCTAACATCATAGTTCCTAGTTTTTTGAATATAATATTTTTCATGACTTCCTCCTAAATATATGTAATAACAAGTGAATTATAAAACTTGTTTACAGGAATGTCTAAACATTTATGTCTATATATTCAAATAAAAGGGTTATGATGGAATTAAAAATCTGGAGAGTAATAGAGCTTTAATGTTGTAGATACAAAAGAGCTTTACTCCAAATAAAGTCCAAATCCCCGTTAACCTCAATTTGGGTGACGGGGATTTTCATTGTGCTTAAAATGTTTTTTGGAGTGAGTTTGCAACATTGGTGATTCTAATAATTTCTTTCCATAAACGGAAATAGATCGCCCTTCGGACAAAGGTTAGCGGTCTATTTCTGATCATAAATCCAAGTCGACAGTTTTTATAGCGGTAGTTGTGTAGGGAGCGGTGATAGCCGTTCCCTTTTTCTATTCTTTTGTACATCTATTTTATTCAGCACAAAAGCGGCGAAGGCAAGCAGTTTACAAACCTTAGTCTAGTAATGTAAAAAGGACTCCACTGGCTTTTAGCCGGATAGAGTCCTTCTTGTTGTTTATTTCGTTGAATACTCGCTTACTTCGAACGTGAGTATTTTGTTGAAGATGACGTAGTCCTTACGATTGCTGAAAGGACCTTTGTTATTATTGTGCTTATCAATGGCAAAGAATGAAGCACCTCTGCCAGTATCTTTAGCGTCATACCAGGCGATAAAGGCATTCAATTCTTTTTTACTCAGATCAAATTCCTTATCAAATCCATTGTCCATTGTAACAGTCAAAATAGCGCGGTCACCAGTAGGTTGCGAGGCCCCATCTGTATCCGATGACCCAGGTGTTGTAGACGAACCAGGTGTTGTAGACGAACCAGGTGTTGTAGATGACCCAGGCGTTGTAGACGAACCAGGTGTTGTAGATGACCCAGGCGTTGTAGATGACCCAGGTGTTGTAGACGAACCAGGTGTTGTAGACGAACCAGGTGTTGTAGATGACCCAGGCGTTGTAGACGAACCAGGCGTTGTAGATGAATCAGGTGTTGTAGATGTACCCGAATCCTGATAAGGTAAAAATCCTTCAGGAATAGGATATTTAAAATCGCTTGCTCCAAAGTTAGCTTCAAAACCTATTTTCTGACCAGTTCCGCTTAAAACAACAGGGAAAATCTGGGTACCCTCTAGTTCAGATGGTTTAATGGAATTAGCTCCGCGTGAAACCCCATTAACGTACCAAACTATTTTATCGTTATCTAAGTCCAATGCAATGCCGATAACGTAACCAACTCCAAAACCATAATTGTAAGCTAGCTTTACTGGTGATTTGATGTTATTCCAAATTTCACCACTAGCCCCATAAAATGCTTGATATTGTTTGTCCGATTCACCTGTTATTCCTACGAATGAGGCAACATTGTTTACCTTTACTTCCCAATACCATTTCCCATTTGTTTTCCCTACTGTCGCTCTGTCCCTTGTTTCTCCCTTCTCACGATCAATAGTAGTTGTTGTAGATCCATTTGTCCAAGTTACGTTTGTAGTCTCAGCTTTTGTAACTGTAGGGAACAAGGAGAACACTGAAGCTCCAATGAGTAGAGCTAACATCATTGTTCCTAGTTTTTTGAATATAATATTTTTCATGACTTCCTCCTAAATATATGTAGTAACAAGTGGATTATAAAACCTACTTGCGGAGATTGTCTAAACATTATATCCTGTATTTTGAAAAATAAGATTTATAATGGAATTTAAATTTCGAGGAAACGTGGTCGTCGATAATTTATAAAGGTACTCGGTATTAAAATTGGGTGGAACAAGGGATAACATACACAGAAATGGCTAGCGTAGAAGGAATCCATATAGGGTTTACCGAATGGAATATTTGAGGTGATCGTTTTGAATCGCACATTTAAGGTATTGAAGACAGACATGGAATTGTTTGGAGCTGCTTTGGTTCAGTTGCATGTATACGTTGTGTCCGTTGATGAGGAGTTACGCGTGACATTTGAGGATTATGGGGGAATAGTAGAGAAGATTACGTCGGAATCGGTCAGGATTGCGGGTAAAATTTTCAGGCGAGACCAGCTTGAATTTCGTGTAGAACTAGGAGCAGGAAAAAACGCTGGATGATCTAATAACTCCGCTGGTTTATAGCCAGTACGGAGTTATTTTGTCGTACATCCTCTTTCACTCCCTTGTATCGATAAATTTCGATGCTAATCGCAACTGCATATGGTGCTATATTATTCGTGCTCATATTGTTGGATGAATGCCCCTTGAAAAAGTCATACAACGTAGTTTCTATATATACCACCATCACCGAAATCGATATAATGTTCCTATTGTAAGCATTGCTGATTGAAAAGATCTTTTGCGGAATTGATCCACACTACTTGTTTTCCCATATTCAAACCTGGTTAGGGGTGCAACATGATAAGCATGGATAAAAAGTCGGACACCGTAATCGTTGTGCTGCACGAGATTTACGGGATTAACCAGCATATGCAGCATATGTGCAAATTATTATCGGATCAGGGCTATGACGTTATTTGCCCAGATTTATTGGGAAGAGAAACCCCCTTTGACTATTCGCAAGAAGAAGCTGCCTATCTGAATTTCATGGAAAATGTAGGCTTTGCCCACGCTTCATCTCAAATTAAAAGCCTATTATTAAGTATTCGAGATCGCTATAAAAAAATATGTATCGTCGGGTTTAGTATAGGGGCAACGATTGCCTGGCTGTGTAGTGAAGAAAAAGGTATCGATGGAATTGTAGGATTTTATGGTTCACGTATTCGAAATTATTTGGAATTGACTCCACAATGTCCAACACTGCTGTTTTTCCCACAGGAGGAGCCATCATTTGATGTAGATGAGCTAATTTCAACTTTAGATCACCACCATAATGTCAGCGCATACCAATGTAACGGACAACATGGATTCAGTGACCCATACTCTTCACGATATCATGTCCATTCAGCACAAAAAACGTTAAACGAAATGCTGGAATTTTTTCGAGAGAAGGTGACGATTCATGAGTGATGGGGTATAACTTACAATAGCAAATATAATCTGTTAAACGAAGAAGAGAGAGTACTGGGGTGAACCAAATGAAAGTATTGGCAATTGCACCGTATGAAGGATTAAAAGAACTGATGATCGAACTGGCGGAAAAAGAGCAATTTGATCTGGAAATAGAGGTTGGGGATTTGCAGGCCGGACTGAGACTGGCCAAACAGGCTGTAGCAGACGGTGTAAATGTGATCATCAGCAGAGGCGGTACGGCTGAGATGATACAAAAGGAAGTTTTGGTGCCGGTAGTAGAGATTGAAATCTCGGGCTACGATATTTTACGGGTGCTGACACTGACTAAAAATTATAATGAAAAAACAGCGATTGTCGGTTTTCCGCCAATTGCGCACGGTGCAGCTGCGGTATGCGATGTCATGGATATGGATATATCCACTTACGTCACGGATAAAGATAGCGTTGAGGGATTACTGGTCCGCCTTAAAGCTGAGGGATACAGAATGATTATCGGTGATGTAGTGACTGTGGGCAAGGCTGAGCAGCTCGGACTAAGTGGTGTGCTCCTGACATCAGGAAGAGAAAGTGTGCTAAAGGCTTTTCAGAATGCGAAGAAGATACATGAATTGATGGAGAGATTGAAGGACGAATTTATAGTTCCGCATCGTATTGTCAAGGAGTCATCTACCGGGTTTGTGGTATTTGACGAGAACGGGAAAACTGTATTTGCCAATCATTCTGCTCCGAATCCAGCAGTCTTCGAACAGATGGTCCAGGAAAGGAATGCTTTTTCTGTACTAAAGGAAAAGGGCTTTTTCCAAGGGACATTCAGAACAGACCAGCAGAGCTGGCAAGTAGAGGGAGAGCGGCTGGACCAATCGGACCGCACGCTGTACAGCTTCCAGATCAAAAGCAGCAGTGACGTGAAATTCCGGGAAATACAAGGCGTTACGATGATCCTTCCATTTGAAAAGAATATGACCTATATGAATCATATGGATATGGTGAAGTCAGAGCCCATGAAGAAATTAATTGACGAGTCTCAGAAGCTATCGGAAATGGATGAACATTTTGAGATTCAAGGGCGAGTAGGCACGGAAAAGGAATTGATGGCTGAATATATCCATTTTAAAAGCCGACGTCACCATGCGCCGTTGCTGATCGTGGATGCCCTGCAAATTTCAGACCAGCAATGGAGCTGTTTATTTGAAGGAAATACTATACCGCCGGATGGAACTCTGTATATTAAAAATATAGATTGCACTACGTCGGAACAGCAGAAGATGCTACTGCAGTGGTTACTTGACTCTGCACCGAAAGCCAGGCTGATTACGTCCTGGGCAAAGACCCCCGAGAACGATATTCAGGAAGACAGCGTTCTTTATCCATTATATGAACTCTGTGGTCGGCTTCATGTCCGTATTCCGGACTTGAAGGAGAGGGGCGAGGATATGATTCGTCTTGCCAATCTTTTAATCCATGAATGCAATGAAAAATTCGGAAAGCAGATTGTTGGGCTGCGGCCAGAGGCAGAACAATTGCTCAGAGCATCCATGTGGCCGGGCAATGTGGATCAATTACGCAGAACTATGTACCAGTGTGTCATGCAGACGAATACAGCATATGTGGAAGCACATGATCTGGAGACTGAAATATATGCAGCCGACACTACGTATGAAACAGGGATAAATTTACAGGGAACGCTGGAGGAAATTGAACAGGACATCATCCGAAAGGTTTTTATAGAGGAAAACGAAAATCAGACGAATACCGCCAAAAGACTAGGCATTAACCGGACCACCTTATGGCGTAAATTAAAATAGTATACCAGGCTATACTTGCAGCCCCCTAAAGCCGGAACGAATTCGTTGGAAATTCATCCAATACGGCTTTAGGGGGTATTTTATTCGAAAAGGGTTTAACAACGCAATGGGATTGTTGCAATATGAAACATTATAAATTTATTTTTTGAATTCCAATAAATTTATGTTGCTAAATAGAACACTTTGAATTACAATTTCATTGTAAACGCTTAACAAACATTCGTCAGGGGGATATACATGCTACTTAACTTTGAGGGGATATACCCCGCTTTATTGACTCCTTTTACGAAAGAAGAAGCAGTGAACGAGCCTGTGTTGAGACAACTCATTCATCGATTGATTGATGCGAACGTACATGGAATTTTTGCCTTGGGCACCAACGGAGAGTTTCATGTGCTTACGACCGAACAAAAGCTGAAAGTAGCTGAAATTGTAGTGAAGGAAGCAGCCGGTAGAGTTCCTGTCATGGTGGGAAGCGGGGGCAATAGTACCAGGGAAGTGATTGAGCTTTCGCAGGCCATGGAGCAGTTGGGTGTTGATGCTCTGTCGGTCATTACACCTTACTTCATACCTCCGACGCAGGAGGAAGTTGAGGAACACTACACCAAAGTAGCGGCTTCGGTCTCCATTCCGGTACTGCTATATAACATCCCTTCTAAGACAGGGTTTTCCTTTACTCCGGAAACGGTAGCTCGTTTGGCCAAGGTTCCGAACATTATTGGCATCAAAGACAGCAGCGGCGATTTTAACAATATCAAGCAATACATTGATCATACACGTGATGAAAATTTTGCAGTCATCGCAGGGACAGATTCCCTTATTCTGCAAACGCTTCAAGAGGGCGGCACGGGTGCTGTGGCGGCTACTGCCAACCTGCTGCCGGAGACGGTCGTAGCGATTTATGAGCACTGGAAGGCCGGAGATAACGACAAGGCACAGGCCGCACAGCAGGAACTGCAACCCTTGCGTGACACGTTCGGGCTGACGAGTATACCCGCTTCATTGAAGAAGGCGGTCGAATTATCCGGCATTCCGGTAGGTCCACCCAAGGCACCTATTCAGGAGGCCAAAGGAGAGGCGCTTAAACAAATAGAAGCGGCTGTGAGATATTATCAATCCAAATAGGAGGCTCTCTATGCTAACAACTTACCAATTTCAGACAGCAGCCCGTATTCTGGCTGGTGAAAATACATTATTGCAACTGACGGACCATCTGGCAGCGATTCATCCTCATATTCAAAGAGCGCTCATTCTGACGCAGCCTGCACTCCAGGAAATGGGCTACACCAGCAGTATAGAGCAGCAATTGACGGACAAGGGCATTTTGTTCGATGTATGCACCACCATTTTACCGGAGCCGACGGAGCAGAATATTGAAGAAACGTTTGCGGCTTTTTCGGAGCACAAATATGAGCTGCTCATCGGCTTGGGCGGCGGCAGTGTGCTGGATGCGACCAAAATTTTATCTGTGCTTATGACCAATGACCAAAGGATCAAGGATATACTGGGCACGAATCTGGTCGAGCATCCCGGCATCCCGACGGTCTTGATTCCAACCACATCGGGTACAGGGTCCGAGGTGACACCCAATGCGATTGTTACCATCCCGGATCAGGAATTGAAAATCGGCATTGTCAGCTCCTATTTGCTTCCGCAGCTGGTGATTCTCGACCCAGTGCTGACATTGGGGCTGCCGAAGCCGATCACCGCTGCGACCGGAATGGATGCCTTTACCCATTCGATTGAGTCATTTATATCGAATAAAGCCAACTATTTCAGCGATATGTTCGCTTTGGAATCCATCCGGCTGATTTCCGCCAGCATTATTGAAGCCTATGAGAATGGCGCTTCTATCTCGGCCCGTGAAAAAATGCTGCTGGGGTCAACCTATGGGGGAATGGCGCTTACTGCCGCAGGCACGGCGGCTGTCCATGCTCTGGCTTACCCGCTGGGCGGCAAGTATGGGATTCCTCACGGGGTAGCCAATTCGATGCTGCTGCCGCATGTGATGGAATTTAATATGGACCATTGTGTAGACAGGCTGACACTCGTTGCCGAGCCGATGGGAATTGAGACAGCAGGGCTATCACCCGAAGACGCAGCTCTGCGTGTGATCGAACGAATCCGGGAATGGACAGCAAAACTGAACATTCCACAGGATCTAAAAGAGTACGGCGTGCAGGAGAAGGATCTGAAAGCCTTGGCACAGTCAGCTTCCGAGGTTACCAGGCTGCTAAACAACAATCCCAAGGTATTGAGTCTTGAGGATATGGAACAGATTTATCGCAAACTGCTTGACGTTTAAAGAGGTAGTTCAAAAAGTCGTCTTTTGATCACGAAGCAGGACAGGAAGTGGTCTCGACGTCGAATCTTGAATTCAGTTGGGCCTATAGCATATGCTTCCGAAGTATGTTTCCTACGGAAACATTTCAGTTGCTCACGTAGGCTTACCTACGCTCCGCTACTCAGTCCCTAGCTTCATCCAACCTTCTCGGTGCTGAAAAGCCGACTTTTTGAACACGCACTTAAAGGGAGGATTTATGTGAGAATTGCCATTGTCGCCGACGATCTTACAGGTGCAAATGATTGCGGGGGACAGTTGGTTCGTTACGGAATGAACGTTTCCGTCCAGATTAATCCGGTTTTTTCCGAAGAAACGGATTATGATGCCGTCGTGTTTAACACGGTCAGTCGCTCTCTTCCCGCAGATCAGGCATCAATCATTGTAAAAGAGATCAGTACGTACGTTAACGCTCAACATTTTGACATTATCTATAAAAAAATTGATAGCACGATGCGTGGCAATATTGGTACTGAGCTGAACGCCATGTATGAGGTCATACGACCCGATTTTGTTATGATCGCTCCCGGTTATCCCAAAAATGGCCGTCAAATTATTGAACGAATACACCACTTGAATGGCCGGAAGCTGCATCATACCGAAGTAAGCCGGGACCCCAAAACCCCTGTATTGAAGTCCGATGTTGTGGACCTGATTGCAGAGCAAACAGGCCACCGTGTCGGCCATTTGTCCAAAGCAGATCTGGATCAGGGCGAGGCTTATATTTCTCAGAAATTGCACGCGTTCAAAGAGCAGGGGCTTACGTATATTGTTTCCGATTCTGTAATTGAACAGGATTTGGAGATGCTGGTGAAGACGATTACAGCCCTGCCGTACAAAATTGTCTGGGTCGGCTCGGCTGGTATGATGAACCATTTGCCCAAAGCTTATCAGGTTCAGGAGAAGTCTGTGACCAAACCGATTCAGCTTACAGCACAGCCTGTTCTGTTAGTTATAGGCAGCGTTAGTAAAATGGGACGTGCTCAACTCCAACACTTGATGGATAGCGGTCGTGCAAGCCGAGTGGAGGTTCACTCGGAAAAGGTACTGTCAGAAGGTCATGAAAGACAACAAGAGATGGAACGTGTACACAGAGAAGCATCCATCAGCCTGTCCAACGGTAAAAATGTCGTCATTGTAGCGTCCGATAACATGAAAGAAACCAGAGCGATGGGAGCACAACTGGGTATGACTCCTATTCAGATCAGTGACGCGATTTCCAGTGTTCTGGGCAAATTAACAAAGAAATTGGTAGAAGAGCTTGAACTCAAGAAATTATTTCTTACAGGTGGTGATACGGCATACCAGGTATTGGAGCACTTGGATATCCAGGAGATTGAATTGGTGGAGGAACTGGAACCGGGTGTGCTGTTGGGCCAATCCATTGCCAACCAAATGTATGTGGTCACAAAAGCGGGGAATTTTGGTTCGGATAAGACTTTGGAAAATGTCATTGTCAAACTTCAAGGAGGTGTGTAAGCGTGGGCAAGCCAATTATCGGTATTACCATGGGGGATGCAGCAGGCGTGGGGCCGGAGATTATCGTCAAAGCACTCCTGCATGAGCAGGTCTATGAGCAGTGTAGACCGGTTGTCATCGGAGATGCCAAAAGCATGCTTCGGGCTATCAATCAGACGGGTGCAGCACTTGTACTCAACAAGGTGAACAGTATAGAGGAATGTCAATTTACACGCGGTGTCATCGATTGTTATGATCTGGATTTGCTGCCGGATCATCTGAAGCAAGGGGAGGTTTCGGCAGAAGCAGGAGATGCGGCTTTTCAATTTATTCAGAAGGCAGTTGAGCTGGCTCTGTCCAATCAATTGCAGGCCGTGTGTACGGCTCCGTTAAATAAAGAAGCCTTGCATAAAGGAGGCCATTTATATCCCGGTCACACTGAAATTTTTGCCGAACTGACGGATACCCAAAATTACTCCATGATGCTGTCGTCTCCCAAGCTCAAGGTTATTCATTTGACCACTCATGTGGGCTTGAAAAAGGCGATTGATACCATCACACCGGAGCGAACCTACAATGTTATTCGCCTGGCGCATGATACGCTGGTACGGGCTGGCTATGAAAACCCTCGGATTGCTGTGTGCGGTATTAATCCACATGCCGGGGAAAACGGTCTGTTCGGTGAAGGGGAAGAAGAAGAGAAGCTGATTCCGGGCATTGAAAGAGCGATACAGGAAGGGATCAATGCCAGCGGCCCACATCCGGCAGATACACTGTTCTTCCGTGCTGTACGTGGAGATTTCGATATCGTTATCGCTTGTTATCATGACCAGGGGCACGTCCCGATCAAGGTGCTGGGGCTGGAAGAAGGCGTCAATATCACAGTCGGACTAAAAGGCGGTTTCATCCGCACTTCGGTGGATCATGGTACGGCATTTGATATTGCCGGCAAAAATGTTGCTGACGAAAGAAGTATGCTGGCTGCCATAGCGTCAGCTGTAGAGCTATCGCCCAAATAATATGAGTACGAGAGATGCGAATAGGACCTGATGATCCGGCTGCTGCCGGTTCATTTCAGGAATTGTAAGCGCTTATAATTTAACTTTTAAGTATTTTGGAGCATGAAGGGAGCTTTCAGATGGAAAATTTAAGCGCAGGTACGATACTTTTTATATTGATCGTAATTGCTGTCTATATCGTTCTTACAACCATATTGACTTTTAAAATGCGTAGTAAATCCAGTTCTGAGTTTAATAATGCAGCCAAATCTTTACCCGCTATTGTCGTTGGTGTCTTGATGATGTCCGAGTTTATCGGAACCAAATCGACGATAGGCACTGCAGAATCCGCATTTACACATGGTATAGCTTCTTCATGGTCACTTTTGGCGGGATCTATCGGTTTTTTTCTATTCGCTTTCTTTCTGGTCAGCAGGTTTTATAATACAGGCCATTACACCATTTCCGGGATCGTGCGTGAGAAGTTTGGCGCATCCACCAAAACGGTCGTATCCATTATTATGATTGTGTCCCTGCTGGTCGTTAATTTGGGCAATTATCTGAGCGGGGCAGCGGCTATTTCTACTATTTTGGGAATTCCGATTATGGCCTGCGCCATCATTACGATGATTATCAGCACCATCTACTTTACGTTTGGCGGGATGAAGGGCGTGGCATGGATCACCATGATCCATTCGGCCTTCAAATATGCGGGCATTTTGCTTACTGCCTTTATTGCGCTGTATTTGACAGGTGGTTTGAAGCCGATGCAACTCGCGTTGCCTGAACACTATTTTACATGGGACGGCACCATCGGAACGAGCAAAATTATCGCATGGATCATCGGTACGATGGGGGCGATCTTTTCAACCCAATTTATTATTCAGGCCGTTACGTCTGCCAAAAATGCCAAAGCGGCCAAGCGTGCTACCATCTATGCCGGTCTGCTGTTTCTTCCGCTTGGTTTGGCTGTAGCCATCATCGGTGTATGTGCGCGCTATTTGTACCCGGATATTGATCCGATTTACGCGTTTCCCGTGTTCTTGCAGCATATGAATCCGATACTCAGTGCGATTGTTGCCACTTCACTGGTAGCTTCCATTTTTGTAGGCGTGTCAACCGTAGCCCTTTCTACGACAACGTTGTTAATGGATGATTTTGTACTCCCGAGAATGAAAGAGGTTACTCCGGAAAAGCAATTGAAAATGACGCGGATCATCTGTATTGTGGTAGGAATCATTCCGTTGCTGGGCGTGGCTTTTGCCCCGGAATTACTGTCCCTTTCCTTCTTTACCCGCGCGTTGCGTGCATCGATTGCCGTTGTTGCAGGAATGGGCTTCTTCCTGCCAATGTACAGCTCCAATCGTGGAGCAACCATTGGGCTTTCCATGTCCGCTTTAGGCACAACCATATGGTACTTGCTGGGTGATCCTTACGGAATCGATAATATGTACATTGCTGTTGTGACACCGCTGATTGTGATGCTGATTGATCGGTTCATCGGTAAACCCAAGCCAAGCGAAAAGACTCCTAAGACGGAAATTATAAAAGAGAATTAGAAACAGGGAGGATTCAAAATGAATAACGAGCAGGAAACAGCTACCTTTCATTATAAAGTTACGCAGACGGCTGGCGAAACATATCGTAAAGACGCTTTCATTCCTTCGGATGCCGTACAAAATCATGCGGCCAATCTGCTGCCTCTAGATAACGGCGACTTGTTATGTGTATGGTTTGCCGGTACCCAGGAAGGAATACCTGATATTTCTATCTATCTTTCCAGATTGAATAAAGGAGCGGAGGAGTGGACGGAGCCTGTTAAACTATCTGACGATCCGACGCGTTCGGAACAGAATCCGGTTCTCTTTTCCGCCCCTGACGGCAAGCTGTGGCTGTTATATACAGCGCAAAAATCCGGCAACCAGGACACGGCAATTATCCGTTACCGGATCTCCGAGGACGAAGGCTACACTTGGGGAGATATCGGTACGTTGTTCGATACGCCCGGTACTTTTATTAGACAGCCGATCACGGTGCTGGACAATGGAGACTGGCTATTGCCTATCTGGTATTGCTATACCAATCCCGGCGAGAAGTGGACGGGAAATAAAGATGTAAGCGCGGTGAAAATTTCCTCCGATCAAGGTCGAACCTGGACAGAGGTCAGCGTGCCGGACAGCTTGGGTTGTGTCCATATGAATATTGAAAAATTGGATGACGGCAGGCTGATTGCACTTTTCCGCAGCCGCTGGGCTGATTATATCTACCAAAGTGAGTCCGTGGATCACGGAAGAACATGGAGCAGTCCGCAGCCGACCTCACTGCCCAACAACAATTCGTCAATTCAATTTACGAAACTGGACAACGGCCATCTGGCGCTAGTTTTTAATAACATCAGTGCGAATGAATCCATGGAGCGCAGAGCTTCGTTGTATGATGAAATTGAAGATGAGGAGGAGGGAGCAGTTGTTGAGCCTGTCACTGTTCCGGCAGCCGAGGAGCGTCAGGCCTTCTGGGGAGCACCGAGAGCGCCAATGACCGTTGCCATATCCCAAGATAACGGGCTTACCTGGTCGGAAGTCAAAAATATTGAGGTAGGGGACGGCTATGCCATGACGAATAACTCCAGGGAAAAGCTGAACCGGGAATATTCCTACCCTTCTATCAAGCAATCCAAAGACGGGAAGATTCATATCGCATTTACCTACTTCCGGCAGGCCATCAAGTACGTTGTTATTACTGAGCCATTTGTAGAGAGCAGATAATCACGTGCAGCAAAGGAGGTTGTTCCCGTGATCGTGGCTACATTGGAAGAGGAGGAGCGATACCGTCGTATCCATCCGCAGTTTGAGCAGGCTTTCTTGTTTCTGCAGCACACGCCGCTGGCAGAGCTTGCAGAAGGGAAATATGAGATAAACGGTCAGCAGGTTTATGTGCTGGTGCAAGAGTATGATACTAAGCCCGAGGCAGAATGCCGCTGGGAAAGTCACCGTGAATATATCGACATCCAATATATAGTGTCAGGCAGGGAACAAATTAATTATGCACCGCTTGATCAGCTCACGGGGGGTTCTGATTATGTAGCGGATAAGGATAAGATCAACTACGAATCCCCAGTGAGTCGGGGCAGCTCATTGCAGCTAGGTGCAGGTCAGTTTGCTGTGTTTTTCCCCGAAGATGGCCATCAGGCATGTATTCGTTCCGGCCAGACCGAGCACGTCAAAAAAATGGTTATTAAGGTGAAAATTTAACCTTGTTAAAACATAGAAATGGAAAGGGAGGAGTGGCCCATGATGCTCTTGGAGGGGCGTATAGCAGTTGTGACCGGAGCCAGCAGAGGGATCGGCAGGTCTATAGCACTCACACTAGCCGAACAGGGGGCCTCCCTGGTTATTAACGGGACCCGCGAAGACCTGCTGCTTGATCTGGCGGCGGAAGTGAATGCGCTGGGTCAGACATGCGTCATCTGTACAGGAGATGTCTCGGATCAAGAGACTGCCCATAAAGTGGCCCATACTGCTATTGAACATTTTGGTTGTATAGATATCCTGGTGAATAATGCCGGGATCAACATGCGTACCTCAACCCTGGAAATGGATACTAAGGATTGGCAAAAAGTGCTGGATGTGAATCTGAACGGTACGTTATATTTGTGCATGGCTGTATTGCCCCATATGATTGAAAAAAATTATGGGAAAATTGTAAATGTGACTTCTACGACCGCCAAAACGCCCCATCGGAATGCGGCACCGTCGTACGGAGCATCTAAAGCGGGAGTGAATTATTTAACCCAGCATTTGGCGCTGGAGATGGCCAAGCACAATATTTACGTAAATGCCGTGTGTCCCGGTCCGATTGATACCGATATGAGCAAACAATGGACACAGGAATATCGTCAGCAAGCCATCGCCCGGATACCGCTTGGGAAGCTGGGGACTCCCGAAAACGTAGCTGATACGGTATTATTTTTAGCTTCGAAGATGTCAGATTTTATAACCGGGGAATCGATAAATATGAATGGTGGCACTTATATGAATTGATAGCTCTCCATAGAGCTTATCTAACTCTAGCCGATCTCTATCGAAAACACCTCTTTAAACCCCCTTTTACCATCTGCTGTAATGCGGATCGCCCGGGTGGTGGGCAGACGTTCAATCCAGTGTAATGTCAATAATCTGTCCAAAAGGGCACTCCCCAGGGCTCCGGCTAAATGGTGGCGCCGTTCACTCCAATCCAGGCATTTATGGGAGAAGGAGCGGCGCCTTTGTTTTATTTGTGTAAGGTTAACCTGAAAGTCTGCAAAGAAAGCCTCTCCTTTCTCCGTGACATAAAGTCCGTTCTGATCCTCGGAAAGCATCCCCTTATTAATCAAGGAATCCATAATTTGCACGCCTAAATGACCCGCAAGATGATCGTAGCAGGTTCTTGCCAGCCGTATGGCCTCGTTTTCAGAGGCTTGCTTGAAGGATTTAATTTGAACAGGCGGAGCTATGGACAAAAGTGACTCCATCACCCGGGCGACTTCAGGATTTTGTATGCCAAAATAGCGGTGCCGTCCTTGTTTTTCTACAGTAACGACCTGTGCGTCAGTCATTTTAGCTAAATGAAAGCTGGCAGTTTGCGGTTTAATACCAGCCATATGGGCCAATTCGCTTGCCGTATGGAACCTGCCGTCCAATAAAACGGTAAGTATCGCAGCACGGGAAGGCTCGCTTACGAGAGAAGCAATCATGGCTACATTTGATTTGGTGCTCATGGCACAGGTGTCCCCCTTTGTAACTCATACTTTTGTAATCCATACTTCGATGAAGGTTGAAATGTTTACATTTTACAATAAGGAGGCAGATATGAACAGAAGGAGAAGGGACGATGTACCCAATGAATCATAATCAAGACATGAAAACGATCAAGCCAAGTATTTTATATTACGGCACGCCTGTGATTCTACTCAATACGCTGAATGAGGATGGAACGACGAATATTAGCCCCATATCCTCCTCATGGGCATTGGGTGACTGCCTGGTACTAGGCATTGGAATAGGCGGGAAAGCGTTTGAAAATATGAAACGGCATCCTGAATGCGTGATCAACGTTCCGGGACCTTCCATGTGGGAGAATGTAGAACGGTTGGCTCCATACACAGGCAAACATCCTGTACCGGCGGAAAAGCAGCAAAATGGATTTACCTATCAAAAGGATAAGTATGCGATCAGTGGACTAACTTCGGTCGACTCCAAGTCGGTCAAGCCTGCTCGAATCAGGGAATGTCCTATTCAGATTGAAGCTGAGGTGAGGGATATACGCGTACCTGAACATGCTCCTTATTTTGCGATCGTCGAAACCCAGGCTGTACAGGTACATGTTCACCAGGATATGATCCTCGGAGAGAATCATATTGATCCGACCAAGTGGAGCCCGCTCATCTATAATTTTCGTCATTATTTCGGTTTGGGCGACCATTTGGGCAAAACCTTCCGAGCTGAAACCTGATTACTAAACAAAATAATAATATTTCCTACCCGAATAATGAGAATTATCTTCCCAAAAGGTTCTTTTTGTGCGAGAATGATTGAAAAATCATCTATGACTACGCATACAGGAAGAGACGATTCATACAGCACGTATAACAAGGGAGGAAATAACCATGTCAGAAGAACGCAAGCTGTCATTTGAAACTCTCGCTGTCCATGCCGGACAACAAATTGATCCTACTACTTTTGCTCGTGCCGTTCCGTTATATCAAACGACTTCGTATGGATTTCGGGATGCCGGGCATGCGGCTGATTTGTTCTCGCTCAAAGAGTTCGGCAACATCTATACGCGTCTGATGAATCCGACCACGGATGTGTTCGAGCAACGGATTGCAGCTCTGGAAGGAGGAGCTGGCGCGCTCGCGACGGCTTCGGGAGCAGCAGCGATTTCCTTTTCCATCCTGAACATTGCGGGAGCAGGAGATGAAATTGTATCGGCCTCCAGCCTGTATGGCGGTACATATAATCTATTTTCTACCACACTGCCGAAATTGGGCATTAAGGTGCATTTTGTCGATTCGGATGACCCGGAAAACTTCCGCAAAGCCATTACAGATAAAACGAAGGCCATATTTGCTGAAACGATTGGCAACCCGCAGGGCAATGTGCTGGATGTGGAGGCGGTGGCGGCGATTGCACACGAATATGGCATTCCGCTGATTGTGGATAACACGTTTCCAAGCCCATATTTGTTGCGGCCTATCGAATATGGGGCGGACATTGTTGTGCATTCGGCAACGAAATTTATCGGTGGACACGGCACATCTATTGGCGGTGTGATCGTGGACAGCGGCAAGTTTGACTGGAAAGCGAGCGGTCGTTTCCCGGGACTGACCGAGCCGGACCCAAGCTACCACGGGATTGTGTATACCGAGGCGGTGGGAGCCATCGCGTATATTATCAAAGCGCGAGTGCAATTGCTGCGCGACCTGGGAGCGGCTATTTCACCGTTCAACTCGTGGCTGCTGCTGCAGGGCTTGGAGACACTCCATCTGCGGCTGGAGAGACATAGTCAGAACGCACTGAAGGTAGCGCAATATCTCGAAAGCCACAAGGATGTGGAGTGGGTCAGCTACTCCGGATTGCCAAGCCATCCATCCTACGAGTTAGCCCAAAAATATTTGCCTAAAGGGCAAGGAGCGATCCTGACCTTTGGCATCAAAGGCGGGAGTCAGGCGGGAAGCAAGCTGATTGCGAATGTGAAGCTATTTTCTCATCTGGCTAATGTAGGCGATTCCAAGTCTTTGATCATTCATCCGGCGAGCACTACGCACCAGCAGCTTAGTGCGGAGGAACAGGTTGCTGCCGGAGTCAAACCGGAGCTGTTGCGTCTATCCGTTGGGACAGAAGCGATTGAAGATATTTTGTACGATTTGGAGCAAGCGATCGCGGCCAGTCAGCAGTAGACAGTGATCGTTATGGGCTGGATAGATGATTGTGATGGCATTTGTGCAGGATTCAGTGGTTGATCAGGTGGGGGATATCCTCTACCTTTTTTTGCGTTGACAACATACCCCTATAGGTATATATTATACCCTGTAGGGTATATAAGGGGGCGAAGGAATGGGCAGAAAAATAGTTGTTATTGGCGGGGTAGCAGGTGGGGCTTCTGCTGCTGCGAGATTGCGCAGATGGAATGAGGAAGACGAGATTATTTTGTTTGAACGCGGAGAGCATGTTTCTTTTGCGAACTGCGGTCTTCCTTACTATATTGGCGGGACGATTCAGGCGCGTGAGAAGCTGTTTGTCCAGACACCCCAAGGGATTAGAGAACGCTTTAATATAGATGTGCGGGTACTGAACGAAGTGGTGCAAATCGACCGCGAGCATAAGCTCGTCCGCTTCCGTGACATGACGACAGGAGAGACGGGTGAGCAGCCGTATGACATTGTGGTATTGTCGCCGGGAGCCAAGCCGATGATACCGGACATTCCCGGATTGCATGAAGCTGCGAATGTATTTACACTAAGAAATATTCATGATACGGATGTCATTAAGACGTATGTAGATGAAAGCCAGCCCAAACATGCCACGGTGATCGGTGCCGGATTTATCGGGCTGGAGATGGCCGACAATTTGCGGGAACGCGGCCTTGCGGTGACCCTTGTTGACATGGGACAGCAAGTCCTTAATCCGCTAGATCCTGAAATGGCCAAGTTGGTAGAGCAGCATATGAAGCTGAACGGGGTGGAGATACGTTTGGAGGAAGGAGTTGCGGCTTTTGAAGGCCAGGGTACACGGCTCCGTTTGACCTCCGGTGATATGCTTCAGACAGACATGGTTATTCTGGCAATTGGTGTGGTTCCTGAAAATGAGCTGGCCAAGCAAAGCGGATTGGAGCTTGGTTTTCGCGGGGCTATTCAGGTTAATGCCCAGCTGCAAACCAGCGACCCGGCCATTTATGCGGTAGGGGACGCCATCCAGGTCAAAGACCGCAATCACGGGTTTGCAACCATGGTGCCGCTGGCTTGGGGAGCTAATCGCCAGGGGCGTTTGGCGGCAGATCACATTAATGGTCAGGCGATTTCCTATGATGGCGCGCTCGGAACATCCGTCATTAAGGTCTTTGCATTGACCGCAGCCTCTACAGGAAATAACGAAAAAACATTGTCACGGCTGGGCGTTCCCTATAAAGCGATTCATATTCATCCCGGTTCGCATGCAGGTTATTATCCCGGGGCATCGCCCATTGCGATCAAGCTGCTTTTTAATCCAGAGACTGGCGTGATATACGGAGCCCAGACGGTTGGAGCTGATGGAGCAGACAAAAGGATTGATGTCATTGCGACAGCTATTCGCGGCAATATGAATGTCCGTGATCTGGCTGACCTTGAGCTTGCTTATGCGCCTCCTTATTCTTCGGCAAAAGATCCTGTGAATATGGCTGGTTACGTGGCTTCCAATATCATGGATGGGCTGGTCCAAACGTTACAGTGGCATGAAGTTGACGATTTTCACCGCAATGGCGGTGTCATTATAGATGTCAGGGATAAGGTGGAGCTGCAGGCTGGAGCCATTCCAGGTTCTATTCATATTCCTTTGGCTGAGCTTAGAGATCGAATGTCGGAAATCCCTCTTGATCGGGAGATCGCGGTATCTTGTCAGGTCGGCTTGCGCGGCTATCTGGCGGCCAGAATTTTGACTCAACATGGTTATTCGGTGAGAAATGTTGATGGCGGCTACAAGACATATTCGGTCATGGCCGCTGAACGTGCTCATCTCTTGAAATAGTTCATTACCCATTCAATCTGATTCAGGTGATCCGTTACTTGGCCGTGCAGCGCACCAAAGAAGGTATCCTGCAGTTCCACGGTGATCGTCCCTTTTTCGGCCAATGCGTGGTAAGCGTGCTTAAGCTCCTCCTCACTCTCACAGTCGAGAATGATTTGTACATGCTGTGCTTTCAGCGGCTTACCGTAGGAATCGGAAAAATGGATAAGACTGTTGCCCAAGTGAAGCTCTGCGTGTAAAAGCTTGCCTTCATGCTTGTTCAGCACTTTGATTTCTCCACCAAAAACAGATTGATAATAATCAACCGTCTGCTGTACATCGTTTACAATGATATAAGGGCTTGCACTTCTCATGGGATCATTTCCTTTCATGTCTTTGATAGAGGACTTCTACTCTACTACTATACATTATTTACGTTGTCCGTGGGAATTACCCCTTCTCTTATCAAAAATGGCTTGGTTCACTGTGTGACGTCTGTTACAATAGAAGAGACATTTATGAATGGATAGAAAAGAGGTTGAACAGGTGGGCACTTCAATGATTTGGGAAGCGGCTATATATTGGATAATCCTGGTGATCGCCGCACTGTGTGTGATCGCAGTATCGGGTAGCCGAAAGACGGCAAGCACGATTATTTTGGCGCCCGTTGTTTTATTTTGTACCATATTTATGATGCAGGGCTCGATGTTAAATGTAATGAAGCACCCGACGATGGGGGCGAATGTCGGTTTGGGTATGGCATTTCTGACAACATGGGTGGTCAGCGGAATATTGTTTGCCGTAGCGCTTGTGATTGCTTTTATTAGATACAGCAAGAGGAATAAGGCGTAATTCAGCCTGAGGACTTCAGATGAATAAAGGCTTTCGGTGATATGCCGAAAGCCTTTTTTGTTTTGCAGGCAGATATTTAATGTCGCGAATTTGGTAAAAATAGAGCGGAAGGCCAAAAAGAGGTTTACAGTCTTAGCTGGAAAGTGTATACATAAAATAAGGAGGCGATTGCTATGAGTGATCGTGCATTTCATTTATTCTACATTATTTCCCTGACGGTTTTGGCATTGGGAAGCGTTGGGGGAATCGGCTGGTGGCTGCGCTCGGTCAGCCGCGAAGAGAAGGAAAAAAATTGAATTTGGCATGGGCATACAAGCCCAAATGCATCTTCCAGTAGGAGGATGCATTTTTATATGCTATAATGAGAACATATGTTCTTTATGATAATCATCTCGGTCAATGGCTGGCCGGGAACTGAAAGGGAGGAAAGATGATGCTGCCTGATTTGGAACGAAAGCTGCTACGTATTTTGTATAACTATTTTGCCCAGCATCGCCATATGCCAACGATGACGGAATTAACCGTCAAAACGGGCAAGCGAGATACTGAAATTACAGCCGCGTTGCGACATATGGAACAAGAGCGCTATATCACATGGGAAAATAGCACAGGCACCCAACATGTAATTTTACTGGAAGGATGGGAGCGGCCTTCGGTCCATAGCCGTACTCCAATGGAGACAGGGCGTTCCAATACACCAACGACACCGCCGGACAACACAGAATATTGGACGAATTATTAGAAGGTGAAGAGTTAACAAAATTCTCAGATATTTTAAACTGGAAAATTAATGAGTTTTTAAGGTGCATATCATTTAATTTTAAGAAAGAGAGACTATAATGACCGTATTAACCCCTTTTTGATCAAGCTATAGGCCCTGCCGATGTATCGGCAGGGCCACTTTTTTGTTCATACACAGGCTCATCAATATAAAAAATCCCCCGGGGATCATCCGGAGGATTGGGTGCAGTCTACGTATACTGCATGGCCTGTTCAAACTTCATCGTTTGACGGCATAATATATATTCAACCCCTGCTGCCTTGCATAATATGGTCAGCATGTTCATAAGGGGCAGTCTGATTCCACTGTTCATTTTCCAAACGACAAAAGCCCTACCTCTCTTTCGTCCTTGCGGCTCCGATGACCGCGCCAGTGTGAATGTGAAAATCTTTTGGCAAAAGCTCAAAATTCTACATTAGGGTTATACATAAAATTTGGAGAAGCTCCATGCGGTGATTAGGAGTGTAGCCTATTGCGCGGAATCCTATGGGGTTAATACATACTTTTACAGTATAGCAAGAATGATTCTAAAACACAAGGGGTCTTATTGGTAATCACGACAACCGCGTATCATCGGATATGTGGTTGTTTTGTTGGTGAAGAAGGTTAACTTTTGATGGTTGGACTCCGATATTGAATAAACAAGATATTATATGAGCGTACGGATGAAAAGAGGGGTAGCAATTTGCCGATCTATAAGCGCTTTATTCAGCATGTTATCCTGAACTATGTTATAGGTTCGTTTACCGCTGTATTATTGGTAGGTGCGATTTTTGTATTTTCCAAGCTAAATGTAGCCCAGTATGAATTACTCGGACTTGTGAAAATTATTGTAATTTCCAGTGCCATTATGATTGGCTGTGAAGTCATGGCGTTTCAGATGCATTTGAGACCGGTTCGTCGTTTTTTTTACGGTAAATCCACAACATTCAAGGATGCAGAAGCGGTGTATGTACGAATTCACCATCTGCCTAATTTGTCGGTTTTACGTATTATTGGGCCGCATTTGTTGGGGTTTTCCATTCCGGCAGCAGGCTTAGCCCTATGGATGATACATACCGGACAGCTTACCTTTCCTTTTTATTACGTAGTAATTGCTTGTATCGGGGCTTGTTTGGTTGCTTCTATGCACGCACTGGTTGAATTTTTCCTGACGATGAGAGCGATCCGGCCACTGCTGGAGGAGCTTCGAGAACAAACCCATCAGCATTATGGACTGAACCTGTCACTTCGGGGACGTGTGCTGCTATCACTGCGGCATAAATTTCAGTTGAGCGCCACGTTAATCGGTGCTTTTCCGTTGTTTTTATTTTGTCTGGCTACGCAGATTCGGTTGGAGCGATCGAATGCGACGCATTCCAGCTCCTATTGGCTATGGGCGGGAACGATTTTAATTTTTGGCGTGGCCTTTGCCTATTTGGGAGGCAGGTTGCTGACACGTGAGATCGAGCAGCCGATTCATCACCTGCTGGAGAAAATGAACGAAGTAAAGGAAGGCCGATTGAACAGTAATGCCAGCGACTTGTATTCCGACGAATTTGCGGAGTTGGTCGAAGGCTTTAACATGATGATCGAGGGCCTCAAGGAGCGGGAAGAAAAAAATGGCCAGCTCTTGGAAAGTTATTTTGTTACCTTGGCGGCAGCACTGGATGCGCGGGATGCGTATACCGCGGGACATTCTTTGCGTGTGGCGGAGTACTCTGTACTCATTGGGCGAAAGGGTGGCTTGAACGAGACGGATCTCGATTTGTTGCGTAAAACAGCCTTACTGCATGATATCGGTAAAATCGGCGTGCCTGATGCTGTATTGCTCAAGGATGGCAAGCTGACGGACGAGGAATTTGACCAGATTAAAATGCACCCAGTCATGGGAGAAAGCATTCTCCGCCGGGTCGAGCCTGCTTATGCGATGGCCCCTTATTTGCCCGGCGTGCGTTCGCACCACGAGCGCTATGACGGCAAGGGATACCCTGACCAGCTTTCCGGGGAAGATATCCCGCTTTTTGGACGGATTATTGCCGTAGCAGATGCATTTGATGCGATGACATCGGATCGCCCATACCGAAAAGGTATGAAGGAAGAAAAGGCGGTTATGATATTGGAGGAAGGCAAAGGGACTCAGTGGGACCCTTATTTTGCCGAATTATTTGTCCAGGAATGGCACCGGAATAAAGGCATTATAAGCTAAAATCAGAGATACCTTCACGAGGGCGAGCCGCTGCGGTTCGCTTTTTTTTGTGCACCCATGGAGTGCCTTTGGGGCATGTCGAAAGATGAGGCTTCATGTTATGATTACAAGAAAGGCAAGGGCGGTTAGCATAGGCGTGGCATCCAATTTTTTGTGCTATGGGAGTGTGAGTCCATGCAATTTTCAATAATGTTTGTAATCAATTTGGGGATGCTGATAGCTGTTGCTTATGTGGCAAACGTGATTTATAAATATGGCTTAAGCCGAACCTCTTCGCGGTTCAAATATATCAGCTCAGTACTGCTGATGGTATTTGGCGGATGGATCAGCTCTTGCTTTGGTTTTAATTTTAGTGAGACAGTGATCTTTGATCTGCGCTTCGTTCCGTTGATTATTTCGGCGTTGGTGTATCCGCGTTCCTATACGCTTATTATCATTGGGGTAGCGATTGGACTTACGAGATTTACCTTCGGTTTGAATATGGCGGCGTGGGCCGGCTTCCTGAATATGAGTATTCTGGGCGTGCTGTGCGCTGGATTGAACTATTGGATGCGTCGGTCCACCTGGCGTCTAATTATTAAGGCGTCGGTGACCATTTTAGCGGTTAATATCGTCAATACGATAAATATTTCCATCCTCGGCGTCATTCCCTGGCGCTATTATGTAGCGGAAGTTGTTCCTCTTACACTGCCTATCGGCGTGGTCCTCAGCTTCTTGTTTGCTCTGATTTTGCGTGATTTTCAGATGGAGCAATTGCGTAATTATCAGATTAAAAAGGCAAACCAGCTACTATCGAAGCAGCGCAATGAGTTGCAGAAGGCGAAGGTTGTTTTGGAGGAACGTGCCAAGCAGCTTATGATGGCCTCTCAATATAAATCGGATTTTATGGCAACGATGTCGCATGAGTTGCGTACACCTCTGAACAGCATTATTAATCTGGCGCAGATTATCAACGAGCAGGGGAAGGAACTGGATGAGGACGAGCTATACCAGTATAGCGAACTGATCTATGCCTCAGGGCATGATTTGCTCCAATTGATCAATGACATTCTGGATCTGTCCAAGGTCGAGGCCGGGCGCATGGAAATTGTAAATGAACCGGTCAATGTACTCGAGATTGCGCAGGTAATGATGATGCATTTTGAAGTCACTGCCAAGGAAAAAAATCTTGAATTCAGCCTGAAGGTACATGAAAATATACCGGATGAAATTCGGTCCGATCCCAAACGTGTACAGCAAATTTTGCGTAATCTATTGTCCAACGCCTTTAAGTTCACTCATGAAGGACGTGTATTGCTGGAAATCAGCACACAGCATCTGGATCGAAAGGGACAGGAGGGGGATTGGGTTGTCATTGCGGTAAAAGATACGGGTATCGGTATTTCAGAGCTTCAGCAGCATATTATTTTTGAAGCATTTCAGCAAGCGAACGGTTCCATTAATCGCAAATATGGAGGAACCGGGTTGGGGCTGTCCATTAGCCGCGATTTTTCGCGCTTGCTGGGCGGTTTTATTCGTCTGGAGAGTGAAGAAGGCAAGGGAAGCACCTTTTCCCTATACCTGCCTATGTGTCCGTCCGAAAGCAAGGAGGCAGACGAACAGGAGTTTAAATTAACCTGATGCATCATGGCAGGAGCACTAGGGTGGAGAAAGGAGGTTTATCATGGAACGTAAAGCGGTCGTTGTAGGGGCAACGGGGCTTGTCGGGGGATATGTTGTGCGGGAGCTGCTGGTGCAAAAGGAGTATAACCGCGTCATGGTTATGGGCAGACGTCCGCTGGAAATCAAGCATCCCAAGCTTGAGCAGGCACTTATCGACTGGAAGCAGCCGCAGAAGGCTGCGTTTGCCTTTGAAGGGGCTGATGATGTTTTTTGCTGTCTTGGGACGACGATGAAAAAGGCTGGCTCCAGGGAGCAGTTTCGCAGGGTAGATCTGGACTACCCGGTTCAGACTGCCCGTTTGGGGAAAGAAGCTGGTGCAATGCAAATGCTCGCTATTTCTGCAATGGGTGCCGACCCGGATTCACGTGTGTTTTACAATCGTACCAAAGGCGAGGCGGAAGAGGCGCTTGCCGCTATTGGATTGCCGGCGCTCCATTTGTTCCGTCCGTCGCTCATTTTGGGTGCGAGGCCAGAACGACGTCTTGGCGAAGCCGTTGCCGCTGTTGTCATGAAGGCGCTGGATGGCATGATGACGGGCAAGCTCGCTCCATACCGTGCCATCCCGGCTTCGGTCATCGCACGAGCCATGGTGCGAATTGCCCTCGCGCAGGCAAGCGGCGTACATATTTATCCGAATGATATTATTCGAGTTATCGGTGCGGATGACCATGTGTAAGACCACGTTCGGGATACGGTAATCCATAAGTGCGGGCATGAGTGCGGAATAGTGGCATTAAGCTTCCCGTGCTATAATACGGTAAACCAGTATCAGGAAGGAGAATCCAACAGATATGAAGAAAACAATTGCAACTGAAAAAGCACCCGGCGCTATTGGTCCTTACAGTCAAGCGGTAGAGGCGGGCGGGTTTATTTACACCTCAGGACAGCTTGGACTGAATCCGGCGACAGGTGAGTTCGGTAAAGACGTACAGGAGCAGGCACGCCTGTCCCTGAGCAACGTACAAGCCATTCTGGAAGCGGCAGGCAGCAGCATGAACCAGGTTGTGAAAGCGACTGTATTCCTGAAGGATATGAACGATTTTGTCAGCGTCAATGAAGTGTACAGCTCTTTCTTCGAGCAGCCGTATCCGGCTCGCAGTGCGGTGGAGGTAGCCCGCCTGCCTAAGGATGCGCTGGTGGAGATTGAAGTCATTGCATGGAAGGGCGAATAGGTCCAATAGACTCGTTAGAATAAAAATGACACGCCAAACGGGCGCCTCTGCAATAGGGGCACCCGTTTGCGCTTGTTAGTGAATGATCTTGATTCCTTAATCCCGATCACGGTTGCGGGCCAAGAATAGCCATAGCGCGTACACCAGAATAATTGCCGCCAGAATCCATGCGGCCAGCCGTATCTTCTCATGGTCTGGATGCCCGATGGCGATGGCGACGTAGGCCCAGACGAATACGAGGGGATAAATGCTGTCACGATAAGGGAAGCTGACCATGATGGCTAACGCGGTGCCGATAAGCAGGATGATGATTGCCCATGTAGTTTTATGGAGTCCCCAGGTGCTCCATTCATTTTTTTTCAGGGCACCCGCGATGTTGATAATGGCAGCAACGGATACCCAACCGAGATTCAGGCTGAATGGTAGCTTGACGAACCACATTTCCCCGCGAGTGGGTTGTGGCGTGCGGGTACGTACGTATACGACGCTTAGGGAGAGTAGGTATAAAATCATGACGATGACGCACAGCTCTACATATATATACTGCCACAGGAGAATCCAGATGATGTTGAAGAGACAGCTTAGAATAAAGAAAATACCGATGGATTGAACACTTCTCTTGGCTTGCCCTGCAGGTGTGGCTTGATACACGACAAAGCAGGCGAGCAGCAGGTAGATAAGCGACCAGATGGAAAAGGCATAGCCTGCTGGTGTTGCCAAAGTGGGATACATTTTGGATACAGCATTTGTGTTCTTGCCGCCGATGGGAAGCGTAGAAGCCAAGATATTAACGACGATCACAGCGATGAATGCAAGGATATTCCACCATGTATATGGATGTCTTCGTGACATAGAGATATTTCCTCCTAGTCGAGTGATGAACAAAAATGACCAGTTGGTCACAAACTTTTATTATGAATATACCCATTTTGCTACCCAATATGTCCGAACAGGAGAAAGCCGCATAATCCAAATAAATTCATAAAAAGTTGTATGTATATGCAGTCATATGTAGTACAATGATAAAAATTTGAACCACTATATGCTGGATTGAGAATTCCTGAAATTCAGCTTATATAGGAGTGAGGAGATAAGTAGAATGAATGGCTTGGAAAGAATAGGGAAATTCGTAGGAGGAACCTTTTCGATTTGGGTACTTTTATTTGCATGTCTGGGATTTTTCTTTCCTGCGGCGTTTATAGGGTTGAAAGGATACATACAGCTATTTCTTGGTATCGTCATGTTCGGCATGGGACTGACCCTATCCTCGGCAGATTTCCGTGAAGTATTCCGGCGTCCGGTGGATGTAGCTATTGGTGTGGTCGGGCATTATCTGATTATGCCGTTTCTCGCGTATGTATTGGCGTTGGTACTACAGCTGCCACCGGATATTGCGGTGGGAGTTATTCTGGTAGGTTGTTGCCCAAGCGGAACCGCGTCCAACGTAATGACTCTTTTATCAAAGGGTGACGTGGCGCTCGGTGTGTCGATTGCTTCAGTGTCGACGCTGATTGCTCCGCTGGCGACCCCGGCTATGATTAGCCTTCTTGCCGGGCGCTGGATGAATATTGACGCCAAGTCGCTGATTATGGATATTCTGATCGTGGTCATCGTACCGATTGTGCTGGGCGTTATCGTCAAATCGCTATTCCGCAAACAGGCGGATGCGAGTGTCAAGGCACTGCCGCTTGTATCGACGCTGGCGATTGTACTGATCGTGGCGATTGTGGTTGCAGGCAGCAAGGGCAAGATTTTGGAAACTGGTCCGATTATTTTTGCGGTAGTCATTTTGCATAATGGTATCGGGTTCCTGCTCGGGTATTGGTTTGCCAAGCTGTTCGGCATGAATCTTTCCAAACGTAAAGCCGTTACATTGGAAACGGGGATGCAAAATTCCGGATTAGGCGCTGCGCTGGCAGCCGCTCATTTTAATCCGATTGCTGCTGTACCGAGCGCGATTTTCAGTGTGTGGCACAATATTTCCGGCTCGTTGCTCGCCACCTGGTTTTCCCGCCGGGAGGAGAAGAATAGCACAGGTGGGAGCAATTAAGGTTCAGGTTTTCCGGACATTTAAGGAAGGTCAGAAAGGTTGGATTTGACTTTATAGAGGTGGATCATTATACTGTGGTTATTATAACCACTGTATTTAAGTGAGCGGTAGTATACAGGCTTTATCCATGGAAGTAAAGTAAGATCGAATTCATATCTGATTTGACCTAAACTGAAGGAGAGAGAACGAATGAACCCGAAATATAACCCTCTATTTGATACTTTTACCCTGCCATCTGGGGTTACGTTGAAAAACCGTATCACGATGGCTCCTATGACTAATTTTGCTTCCCATGAAAATGGCGAGGTTAGTGACCAGGAGCTGGCGTACTATCGTGAACGTTCTGGCGGGGTGGGCGCAGTTATTACGGCTTGCGTGTATGTAACTCCAGACGGCAAGGGCTTCGTGAATGAGTTTGGTGCGGACAAGGACGAAATGATTCCGAGCCTGCGTCGTCTGGCTGACACGATTCATGGGGAGGGTGCGAAAGCGATCCTGCAAATTTATCATGGCGGCCGCCTCTGTCCACCGGATCAAATTCCGGACGGACAGCCGATCAGTGCCAGCGCAGTAGCCGAGGAAAAAGAGGGCGCACCTGTGCCGCGTGAAATGACATCCGACGATATTCACCGTGTCATCCGCGCTTATGGCGAAGCGACTCGCCGCGCGATTGAAGCGGGTTATGACGGTGTAGAGCTTCACGGCGCGAACGGTTATCTGGTGCAGCAGTTCTTCTCCCCGCATTCCAACATTCGTACCGATGAGTGGGGAGGAAGCCTTGAAAAACGTATGGCCTTCCCGCTGGCGATTGTCCATGAGGTGAAAAAAGTGATCGCTGCACATGCCAAGCAACCGTTCATCTTCGGGTACCGTTTGTCTCCTGAGGAAGGACACACGCCAGGCATTACGCTGGACGACACGATGGTACTCGTAGATCGTTTGGCAGACGAAGGACTGGATTACCTGCACATTTCCGTAAACCATTTCTTCGGCGGTTCGTTCCGTGACCGTAGCGACGAACGTTCACGTACCGTTCTCATCCATGAGAAGGTTGGAAACCGTGTGCCGATTATAGGAGTTGGGTCGTTGAATACACCGGACGAGGCGCTTGCAGCACTGGAGACAGGTGTGCCGCTTGTTTCGCTGGGACGTCCGCTTTTGATGGAGCCGCAATGGGTTCAGAAAGTGCAAAACGGCACAGAAGATACCATTCGTACGACATTGTCCAAGCAAGCCCAACAGGAGCTGGTCATTCCGGACTACCTGTGGGGGGCGTTGACGACGGTTCCCGGCTGGTTGCCTGTTACGGATTAAATTTTGAATGGATCGAAATACCCTGGGTCGCTTCCATGCATCCGGGGTATTTTCTTGTTCTGTATTCCATGACTACAATGCATATCAATAACAGAGAAAGAAGGAGGCTGAAAATGTTACATGAAGCCAATGGCTCGACTTCGATAAAGTCCACCCATCCCGGGCTGCAAATTCGGCTTTTACAAGTAAGTGATGCAGAACGACTATTAGAGATCAGACGTGCAAATTTTGATTTTTTCAAGCCGTTTGAGCCGGAACGAGCTGAGGCTTACTTTACGCTGGAAGAACAGGCGCGTCTGATTTCCGTCGGTCTTGAGGCTGCACAAGCGGGACAAGGATATACGTTTGGACTATTTTTGCCGGAAAATGATAAGCTGATCGGCAGAATGGAGCTGTCGGGCATAGCTAGAGGCCCTTTTCAAAACGCGAATCTGGGCTACTTTGTAGACCCTGCCTATCACGGACAAGGCTATGCCACCTCCGCCGTGAAAGACATTGTACGCTATGCCTTGAGTGAGCTGGGATTGCATCGTATTCAGGCCGGGGTCATGCCGAGGAATACGCCGTCTATTCGAGTGATGGAAAAGGCCGGATTCCGCCAGGAAGGGCTGGCACTACACTATTTGAAGATTAATGGTGTCTGGGAAGATCATGTGCTGTATGCGATTACGGATGAGGATTTGCAGAATGGCGTTTTCTGAATTCGCCAGGCGTGACCCCCTCCAGTTTTTTGAACACCTTGCCAAAATATTTTTCATCCTGATACCCGACCATACCAGCTATATGATGAAGTCGCAGCTTGTCATTCAGCAGCAGCAGCTTCGCCTTGTCCATCCTGATTCGGCACAGATAGTCGGACAGATTCACGCCGTATTCCTGCTTGAATTTGCGAGAGATATATTCCCGGCTGAGGTAAAAACGGCTAGCCATATCCTGTAGAGAAATATCCTCGTTATAGTGGGCAACCAGATAGCGGGCAATATTATGGATCGTCGGGTTATTGGGACTATGGCTTGGTGTAAGTGCCTGACCGGCTGCCAGCATTCGGTTTTCGATCTGCTTTCTCCATAAGGGCAGGGATAGCAGTCCACGATTATCGATGGGCAGGGCCGGAATGGAGCCAGCTCCATCGGTCAGTTCCTCGCCTTCGGTATCTCCGGGCCTGTCATTCAGCCAACGGGCCAGCATCCAATCCAGCTCCTGATTCCAGACGGCAAGCTGCTCCACCGTAATCGAAGGCAACTCGGCAACTGCTGCTATCCAGCGGCCTACCGTTACAGCTACACGACTGGCATTGCAGCTAAGCGCGCTAAGTCGCAGCTCCTCTTCTATCTCGGGCAGTAGGGGGAGACGTACGGACTGTCGTGCAAGAGAGTTATGGTGCAGCCAAGCGGTGGCCTGCAACACATCTCTCTTCCACAATGCTTGCCTAGCCTCATGGTAGGCTGTAGCTGCCGCCACGGGAAAGGCACCGAAAGAGCCAACCCCGATATGCATATAGCAGCGCAATGCTGTTCTGATCCCTGCATGGATATCCTGAAGCAGCAGCGGCCAACGGGACGGCTCGCCCCAATACAGCAAAATAATTTCGTCCATGCGCTCCAGATGGCGGAATGCAATTCCGGTTTGGGAGGCCATGAGAAACTCATTGCAGATGTTAATCAGGGAAAAGCTCAGCAGCGGACGCCGCGTTTTGTATTTATCCAGCATATCGGCATCCAGTTGAGCAATGCTCATCACGGCTGCATTGCACATTTGAATCACCGCGGGAAGACCTAGCTCCTCGCGCAAGGGCGTGATGGAAAGAGCGGTATTCGTCGTACCGGACACCAGCTCAGTCAAGAGCTTATCCGCATAGTGCGGCCTCATCCGGTTTACTTCGATGGCTTGCATTGTCTGCCTGCGCCGATCTTGCTCCGCTGTTCGCCAGGCCTTGGTGGCTTTGGATAGAGCCTCGTTAATCTCTACAGGGTCTACAGGCTTGAGAATGTAGTCCATGCCTCCCCGGCGGATAGCCTGTCGGACCAAATCAAAATCGTCATGGCCGCTTACCACCACGACTCTGGTCGCGGGGGAATGGACCTGAATCCACTCCATCAGAGCTACTCCATCTTTGCCGGGCATCCGCATATCTGTGAGTACAACAGGTGGGGAAAGGGCGGTGATAACCTCAATCGCCTGATCGCCCGACTCGGCTTCGATTACCTCGGTCACGCCGCAAGCCTCCCAATGTACGAGCATCCGAATGGCATGGCGCACATGCTTTTCATCATCTACAATCAGGACTTTCATGACAGATCACTCTCCCTTAATATGAATTCCGGTATGAGCTTCGGTACGAATTTCGAGTGTATAACGAACGCCATGGGGCAAAATATTGTCTACAGACAGGGTGTTAGAACCGTCCTCCGAATGAAGCTGAATACGCAATAGAACATTGCGGAGTCCGATGGAATCCTGTTCGCTGGTGTTCGGCTCCTCGTAGGCTTTCAGCGGACGTTTCAGCATATGCTGAAGCTGCTCCAACTCGGCCTGCGGAATGGATGCTCCGTTATTTTCCACTGCAATTCTTACAATTCCTTCGCGAATTCGGCAGCCTGTCATGTGAATTTTACCGGGACCCAGTCGGGGATCAGCACCGTGTTTGAAGTAGTTTTCGACTAACGGCTGGAGAATCATTTTAGGCACGCGGTCATTCAGCACCTCATCATCCCACTGGTAAGTCACCTCTAATTGCTCCCCAAAGCGTTCTTTTTGCAAATCAAGATATTGCCTTACATGCTCGGCCTCCTCCTTGAGTGCAACGACTGTATGATCCCGCATGTTATAGCGCAGCATTTTGGCGAGGGAGGAAAGCAGAGAATAGATTCGCGGCACCTCATGCTGCAGAGCCAGCGTTCCGATAGACTGTAGCGTATTATATAAAAAGTGAGGATTAATCTGTGCTTGAAGCGCTTTCAATTGATGTGTCTTGTTTGCCAGCTCCAGCTTATATTCCCGCAAGATGAGGTTGTTGATGGTATCCATCATCTGTCTGAAGCTGCGTGATAGCACCCCGATCTCATCGTTGCTCATGGCCTGAATGTCTACATCGAGCTGACCCGACTGGATCTGGTTGATGTAGCGAGTCAGTCGCTTGATGGGCTCCGTAATTTTTATGGAAATCCATAGCGTGGCGACAATGACTAGCAGCAACGCTGTGCTTGCAATAACTACATTGATCTGGGTCAGGCGAGTGGCCCGTAAATAAAGCGTTCGATTAGGGATTTTCTTAACGAGCGTCCAGCCTGACAGGCTGGCATCCAGCTTGCCGTACACGTGTAGTGCCGTATCATCCTCGATTACTCCGTGCTCGCCTTCATTAGAAATTCGCTTGAGCAGGCCAGATTCCTTCCAGCGTGTTCCAATTGCCGCTTCATTTCCGCTATATATGATTGTTCCGTGCCGATCGACCAAGAACAGCTCTTCTGTATCTGCATTATACAATTGACGGCAAATGCTGCGTAGCGACTCCAGACGAACATCTATGGCCAGTACCCCAAGCGTCTCTGAGGAAGGAATGTTCCGAATCGCCCGATGGAGTGTAAATACCTGCCGCTGTGTGTCGTGTTCTGCATAGGAAACCGCGGAAAAGCCGTACAAATGCTTTTTATGCGATGGCTGTATGAATAATCCGGAGGAACCGTAATGAACAGAGCCGGGGAAGGCCTCCAGCCGGGATTCCCGAAGAGGGACCGTACTGGTAATCAGGGTAGATTCCGCTGCCTGAAAAGAGTGCAAATACACCTGATCGATGCCTGGCGAAGCATTCAGCATCGTTTGCAGCGTCGTGTAAATTTCGGCGACAGCCCGGTAATCATCGGGAATTTTGGCCAGATTGCGCAGAAAGTGAGGGTCATTATAGACCCCGATCGATGCCCGATTCAATCCCTGTAAATAGTTATCCAAATTCGTGATTCCCTGAAAAATAAGCCGTTCATTTTCTTGTGTGGCTTGCTCTCGCAGAGATTGCTTGGTGAGAAGGAAGGTCATGGTCATCGACAGCAGCAGCGGCAGGGTGACTGCAATGAGCAGAAACCAGATCAGACGGGAACGAATGCTATGAAATTTCATACAGATGGCTCCTTTCACGATTCAAGACAAGCCAGAGGTCAATAATTTCCCCCTAATGGTTCACGATCTTGCGTGTTCTCCAGAGCGCTTATTCGACATAATGAAGATGTGAACCGCCAGACATACGGTCAAAGCGTCCGTGCTACTTGCTGAGGAAGCCGTAGGAGCGTTCCAGACACCAACAGACAACAAAGGGGGGGATCGGTTTGAACCGCGCCAAGTCGTCGCAATGGCTTCAGCAATGGATTTTTGTAGGGCCGTCGACGTTATTTTTCGTTATCATTATTGTAATCCCTTTCATCCTGGGAATGTACTATTCTTTTACAGAGTGGAATGGGGTTGCCAATCAGGCGAAATGGGTCGGGTTGGATAATTTCTATCACATTTTATGGGATGATGACAAATTTAGGACAGCGTTCTGGTTTACGATCCGTTTTACGGTGATTGGAGTGGTGGCTGCGAATGTTTTGGGCTTTCTGCTGGCATATTTTCTAACCAAGCCGCTAAAAACGAAAAATGTGCTAAGGACTATTTTTTTCATGCCTAATGTGATCGGGGGGCTGCTGCTCGGTTTTATCTGGCAGTTTATTTTCGTCAAGGGCTTTGCTGCGATTGGGGAAAGTACGGATTGGTCTTTCTTTAATCTATCCTGGCTGGGAGACGAGATTACAGCCTTTTGGGGCATTGTGATCGTGTTTATCTGGCAAACTGCCGGGTATTTGATGGTCATTTATATTTCTTCCCTGACCAATGTGCCTCGGGATATGCTGGAAGCAGCCGAAATCGATGGAGCGAGCCGCATGCAAATATTAAGGTTGATTATATTGCCCTTGATCATACCTGCCGTTACAGTATGTCTTTTCCTCGCGATATCATGGTCGTTTAAAATGTTCGATCTTAATTTGTCATTGACCAAGGGCGGGCCCTTCGGGTCTACGGAGTCGGTGGCACTCAATATTTATAATGAAGCGTTTGTGAATAATCGTTATGGATTGGGGACGGCCAAAGCGCTCATCTTCTTTATTATAGTTGCGCTTGTTACGAGCCTTCAGGTGCGCCTGACGAAAAGCCGGGAGGTGGAGGCGTAAATGGAAACAAGCAAGCGCTACCGGTTCGGAACATGGACGACTGAGCTGGTCATGATCCTCGTCGCCTTGTTATTCCTCGTTCCGTTTTACTTTTTGTTCGTGAATTCGGTCAAAAGCTTTGGTGACCTGCTCACCGATTCCGCGGCCTGGCCACAAACTTTTGTATGGAGCAACTATGCCAGGGCGTGGAGCATTACACGTTTTCCCGAAGCCTTATGGAACTCGCTTGTGGTGACGGTAGTCAGCAATTTGCTGCTCGTGCTGATCAGCTCGATGGCTGCTTACCGGATGGTTCGGCATCCGACGCGTTATAACCGGGTATTATTCAGCCTGTTCGTGGCTGCGATGGTCATTCCTTTTCAATCGGTGATGATCCCTCTAGTCAAGGTCGTAAGTACGCTGGATTTAATGAACAGCATCGGTGGGCTGGTGATCTGTTATCTGGGCTTCGGTGCGCCTATGTCTATCTTTCTCTTTCACGGGTTCGTCAAAGGCGTGCCGGTCGAGGTGGAGGAGGCAGCTACGGTGGACGGCTGTACGCCTTACGGCGTGTTTTTCCGCATAGTGTATCCGTTGATGCTGCCGATGATGGTGACGGTTATTATTTTAAATACGCTCTGGATCTGGAATGACTATCTCTTGCCGTCCCTGGTGCTGCAAAAGGCTGAGCTGCGCACGATTCCGATTGCTACCTATGCCTTTTTCGGACAATACACGAAGCAGTGGGATTTGGCACTGCCTGCTCTGGTTCTGGGCATTCTGCCCGTCATCGTATTCTTTCTGGCCATGCAAAAATATATTATTCAAGGTATTATGGCTGGTTCGGTCAAAGGCTGAGTGAGGGATGAACTGAAATTGAAAATAGAAGGGAACATGAATATGAAAACATATTCTTTTAAAAGGAAAGTCCGGGCGTTGGTTCTGCTTCTCGCCGCTTTTACCCTCGTTTTGGCAGGTTGTAACAGCAGTGGCAGCGAACAAAACGCAGGCAAAGAGGAAGTGAAGGAAAAGACGATTCATATTTTCCAATTCAAGGTGGAGATTGCAGAAGCGCTAAATCGCATGAAGGCGGAATATGAAGCGACTCATCCGGGGATCAAGCTCGACATTCAGACAGTGGGCGGAGGCAGTGACTATGGGGCTGCGTTAAAGGCGAAGTTCGCCGCTGGCGAACAGCCGGATATTTTTAACGTCGGAGGTTACCGTGAGCTGGATACGTGGCTGGAATATCTGGAGGATTTGTCCGATCAGCCTTGGGTCGGTGATGTGGTCGATGTCGCCAAAGAGCCGATGACCAAAGACGGCAAGCTGTACGGTCAGCCGATGAACCTGGAGGGGTACGGCTTTATTTATAACAAGGATTTGTTCAAAAAGGCGGGGATCACCGAGACCCCTAAAACGCTGTCCGAGCTGGAGGGAGCGGCTCAAAAGCTGCAAGCCGCAGGGATTACACCTTTTTCGAATGGATATCAGGAGTTCTGGGTGCTGGGCAATCACTTGCTGAACGTGGCATTTGCCAATCAGACGGACCCGGCAGCCTTCGTTAAGGGATTGAATGATGGAACCGCGAAAATTCCGGGCAATGCTGTATTCGCCGAGTGGATGAAGCTGTTCGATCTGACGCTCAAGTATGGCAATGCAAAGCCGCTGACGACTGATTATAATACGCAGGTAACGAATTTTGCCACCGGCAAGGCAGCAATGATGCAACAGGGGAACTGGACGCAGGTCCAAATTGACGGGATTAATCCGAAGCTGAATCTGGGCATTCTGCCTATGCCGATTGGTGAGGACGCCGCCGCTGGAGATAAGCTGTTTGTAGGTGTTGCCAACAACTGGGTGGTTAATAAAAATTCTGCTGTTAAAGCAGAAGCCAAGGAATTCTTGAACTGGATGGTGACATCCGAGCAGGGGAAACAGTATATCACGAAGGAGTTCAAATTCATTCCGGCGTTCAAAAGCATCAAAGGGGCCGAGGCCGATATGGGCCAATTGGGTGCCGAAGTAGTAAAATATAGTCAGGAGAACAAGCTGCTGGGCTGGTTCTTTAACCGCTATCCTGAAGGAGCGCAGCAGGAATTCGGAAGTCAGATGCAAGCCTATGTGGCAGGCAAATCGGATGTCGCGAAGCTGCTGGAGGATTTCCAGAGCACGTGGGATAATTTGAAAAGCAAATAGTTGGAACGAAATCGGGGACTCATGCAATCCATGTTTCGTTGCCTGTCGAAGTTTAACTCGACAGGCTTTATTTATTTTAATCATTGATTTTATTGCTTGATTTTCGGAAATTGTTGGGGGTTATATGATGATGGTTTTTAAAAGACTGAATGAAGTGATTTACATGATTGAAACCAACTCTGTGGGCTATCTCGGTTATTGTATAATCTGTTGAATTTAATAATTCGCTGCCTTTCTTGATGCGGTACTTAATTAAGTAGTCGTAAGGTGTCATATGAATGGTTCTCTTAAAACTGCGAGTGCATTCCGAAACACTTAGATGCGCTGCATCAGCAATCTCTTGCAGTGTTATATTATTGGGGTAGTTCTGATGGATGAAGCTGAGCATTAATTGAAGTCTTTCTTGTTGCAGCTTTAAGTATTTAGGTGCTTCCTCAGAAGGCAGCAAAATGTTGGAGATTAAGGTGAACCATAATTGTACAGTTTTGATAGCAACCTCATATTCCCATCCCCAGTTTTTTTCCGTATCAAATCTTTTTTTCATATCCCAAAGCATTTCCAGTACTTTACTTTGCCATTCAACATCCCCCTTGATTACTAGTGACAATAAGAGAGAGTTTGTAAAAGGCAGCACATAATTTTTTTCCATCGCACTATCTGCATAAAAGGCCAACAGCTTCTCAGGAAAATTAAAACTCACGTATTGACCGTTATGTGTCAGGTGTGTAGTAACATGCAGGACCCCCTTATTAATTAAAATGGCCTGACCTGTTTCTAATTCATGATTAATCCCATTAACTTGTATAACTAGTTTTCCTTTCGTAACCAAAGTGATCTGTAGTTCTTCATGCCAATGTAAATCGTTAAATCCTCTACCTTCAGGAGTACTTTCATGAATAGTATGGGTGTACATAATGTATGGAAATGAAACATCCGGATAGAAAATAGTCTCGTGCAATGGTTTAGACATGATAGAAGTCCTTTCCGATGATGATATTTCTATATAATTCAATGATATTATTGCACAAAAAAAGGAGTACTGGTGATATTATTATATCCGATCTTTCATTTATCAAACTGTCCTGTGCACAGACAATGGGGTAAAACATCTTGGAGGCATAATAAGGTGAAAATAAAGAAAACAAAGTTAGCGTTTCATCCGTATATTCTACTTTTTATCAGCATATTGTCTGTTTCTGTCTCTTCCATCATGATCAAATCTTCGGATACTCCCACCTCAGTGGCTGGCATGTACCGATTATACATGGCAGTAATCATCATGCTTCCTTTTGTACCCTGGAAAAAGGTACGATCCTTGCAATTAGGTAAAAAAGATTGGGGTACCATTTTTTTAGCTGGCCTGTTTCTCGGGTTACACTTCTTATTTTGGATGGAATCATTGGTATATACCTCTGTTGCAAGCTCGATGGTCATATTAGCATTACAACCTTTGTTTGTAATGATTGGTTCATACTTCCTGTTCAATGAACGATCCAATATATTAACCATTCTTTGTTTGATAGCTGCCCTTTTCGGTTCAGTCATCATAGCTTGGGGAGACATAGGGATTTCAAGGGAAGCGTTAATAGGTGATGGATTATCTTTATTAGGAACAATCTTCATTTCAGCATATATGTTGGCAGGACAAAAGGTCAGTCATAAAATAGGGACCAATTTGTACAGTGTTATTGTTTTCTTTATTGGCGGAAGCGTCATGTTGGTCTATAGTTTGTTAAAACATTATTCAGTGACAGAATATGACTCTGTTGATTGGACATATTTTTTGTTACTTGCAGTAATCCCAACTATTTTTGGACAATATATTTTTAATCAGTTATTAAAGTCTTTAGGCGCAACCACTGTTTCTGTAGGTATTATTGGAGAACCTGTTCTCGCTATAATCCTTGCCTATTTATTTTTGGGTGAAACAACCTCTATATTCCAATTCATTGGAGGGTTTATGACGCTCTTGGGTATGGGAGGATTTTTTTGGACAAAATCTATGAACTATACAACTGCTAAAAATACAGTAGCTAAGAATACAGTAGCTAAAAATTAAGGAGAATTCTAAATGGCAACGATTGATGATTTTTTGAAACTGGATATTCGTGTTGGAACCATTGTTAAGGCTGAGTTTTTCGCAGAAGCAAAAATACCAGCTATCAAACTTGAGATTGATTTTGGACAAGAGATCGGAATTAAAACGTCTAGTGCACAAATTACTAAACGATATGAAGCTGAAGAAATAATAGGGAAACAAGTCATCGGGGTGGTCAACTTCCCTCCGCGACGTATAGCCGGATTTAATTCAGAGGTTTTAGTTCTTGGTGGATTGCCGGATAAAGGGGACGTGGTTCTCTTACAACCGGATGCTAAGCTGCCTGATGGAACACCGATTGGATAAATAGTACTGAAGTTGGTGACGTTCGGAATAACGATAAAGCATGCAATAGAGCCCTCGTATTTCAGGTAGAGATATGGTCCTGAAATTACGAGGGCTTTTTCCGCCTACTCCGTTTTTATGTTCATTTTTCGAATTCGGCTTATATTTGATAATGAAGCAAAACGATGTCCCCGCGGCGTTCTATTTCTTTGAGTTCAAACGTACTAGGCAGCGTGCCTTTCGGAAATAGCGGTATTCCTTGTCCGAGCACTTTGGGAATAATCGCAATGATAGCCTTATCCAGCAGTCCCTCTTGGATGAAGGCTTGAACTAACTGGCCGCCACCTACCAGCCATACCGCTCCTTCCGCTTGCTCCTGCAGACGTGGAACAAGCTCAGTCATAGCCTCGTCCGTAAACGTAACATGCGGTGCTTGTTCATGCTTCGCTAATGACCGGGTGAGTACATAACAAGGCTTGCCAGCATAGAGGAAATCATCGGAGAGCTTCAATACCTCTTCATACGTCAGCCTGCCCATCAGTACCGTGCCTACAGTGTCGTAAAAGTCGGCATATCCATTGTCGCCACCATCCCCTTTGACATCAAACAGCCAGTCCACCGAGCCATCCGGTAGCGCAATATACCCGTCAAGACTCACGGCAATATACAATACGACTTCGTTGGATTTTATAGCATCCATGGTTCATCACTCCTTTCTATCACCTATGTTACAATATATTTATGACATACTTTGTCGTAGTTAAGACATCGTTTGAAATTAACTTCTAATCGGTCAAAGGAGTACTTTATGAACGAACGCAGAATTGCTCTTATGAGAATACTGGATTCCCGGAAAAAATACACGGCACGTGAACTGGCCGAGCGTTTTGGCGTCTCCGTCAGGACGATACAAAGAGATCTTGATTATTTGCAGCAGACCGGATTACCTCTGTATACCGAAACCGGACCTCATGGCGGCTATCGGGCACTTCCCAATCGACTTCTCCCTCCCCTTCATCTTGCCCGCGATGAGGCATTTGGTCTTTTTCTCATGCTGCAACTGCTGGAAAACATTCCGGATGTCCCTTTCGGATCGGTGCGGGAGCATCTGTCCGAGCATTATTATGCCGAGCTACCCCAGGATGTGCAGGACAGCATTGATCAATTAAAGGATCATATCGCTTTTCGCATGCTGCCCACTCACGCAGAATCACCCTATACCTCGCTCATTTTGGAGGCTGCGCTGAATAAACGCCGGGTGAACATGCTTTACCGCTCCGCTTCCGGGGACAAATGGACTGAAGTATATCCGGTGGGGCTCTATTTTGATCATGGATATTGGTACATGCCTGCGTATAGCAGAGATCGGATTATTTTGTACCGCTCAGATAGAGTGATTACAATGACCATACTGGAAGACACCTTATCCGGCCTTCCCACCCTTAAGGAATGGTTGGCTGCGGAGGATTCACGTACGGGAATTCCGTCAAAAATAAAATTCACACCATTGGGTGTTCGGCTGGCGGAATCAGACCCTATCTTCCAAAGTGTTTCTCGTAAGGAATGGCGGGGCCAGGAATGGCAGGGACATATTCCAGCCGAAGAGTTTAAATATGTATCCAGACTTCTGTTAAAATACGGACCGGAGGCCGAGGTCATATATCCGAAAGAGCTGCGGCTGCGGGTCAAGCAGCTGCTGCAAGACAGCCTGAATCCTTATCTGAAGGATGAAAAGGCGGATGATGAAAAATAAGTCTATTAATCGTTAATCACATAATTATTTAAGGTTATGAATGGATGGCCTCCCGTATTTATTTTTGCGATAAAGTTTTGAAAAGAGTCGATTTTCGTATATGATGAAGAGTAATAATTCAAAAGGCTGGACGGGAGACAGATATGAATCAACCGCTTTATGGAATATGGCTCGGAGATGTGTTTTTTTGCTTTTCTGGCGAGACCTCAGAACCACGTATAGATGCGTGGAGCAGTGTAATCCGCAGGCTGACGCTGAAGGGAGACCTCCGGCCGTTTCGGCAGGCTGCGTTGCGTCTTGCCGAGGTACGGATACCGAACACTGCTCGTGTGGAGACTGCAGGCAGAGGCGGCAAAAGACGCTCCATGCTGGGGCGCACGCTGGAGGGCTTGGCGCTGGAACCGCGCGAGACGATGGCTTTGCTGACCCGCATGGACGAGAAGGGCTGCGCCGCGTCAGGCATTGCACTGGGCGAGGAAATGCAATATTGGCAAAAGGCCGCCTATTTTGCGTTGGAGCTGATGCAGCGGGGCGAAATCGTGCCATCGCTTACAGAGGCGCGTCCCTCTGGACCACGCCGTCGTGGCCCGGAGGCGGCGGTCGGGGTGTGGATTCCTCGGCTGCGCCAGGAGGAGGACATCCGCCGCTTTCATGAGCTGGCTGCTGCGATGCCAGCTGTCTGTATGGCAGCTCCCGCTGTCTTCGCGGGCAAGGAGCCGGAAACACGAGAGGATGCAGCTGGAATCGTGCTATATTCCTTCCTGCGCGCGGTCGTCCATGCGGAAACGACCGCGGTGCTGGCTGCCTCGGAGCGTGAGCTGGGCAGATATCGCGCCGAATATCGGCGCGGAGGATCGCCGCTGGCGGAGCTGTGGTGGAACAGTCTGCTGACAGGCTCACGCCAGGTTGCAATTCAGGGAACGCCTGTCGAGATGGAGGAGCTGGTTCTTCAAGCGTCCTCTCTTGAGGGAAGCGCGATGCCTGTCACGGAGCGGGAGGAGCAGGAACCGATAGAAGGACAGCTGCGTTTGTGCCTTCGTTTGGAGCCTGCCCTGGAGGAGAATGTGAAGGAATGGCGCATCACCTTTTGGGTGGAAAGCGATGCTGAGCCGGGCCTGCGACTGCCTGCTCTGACGCTGTGGGCGCATCCTGAACGTGATTTGATTCGCCGTGGAATCGTATATCGCCAAGTGCAGGCACAGCTGTTGATGCGGCTCGGGCAGGCGGCTGATGCGGCACCTATACTGCTGGAAGCGTTGAATCGTCCTTATCCCGAAGGGCTCATACTGGAGCCCGAGATGTTCTTCCGCTTCCTGACGGAAGCTGTACCCGCTCTGCAAAAGAACGGCATCACGGTGCAAATGCCTTCACGCTGGAGCCGGGAAGGCCGGAGACGTGCAGGCTTGCGACTCAAAATGCGTTCGACGGAGCGGGGCGCAAAGCCGGATGGCGTGATCACCGATACGTCGTCGGTCGGCATTAACCGCATGATTTCCTTTGATGCCGAGGCTGTGCTGGGCGATACGACCTTGACGATGGAGGAATTGGAAAGCATTGTCGCGGCGAATTTGCCGTATGTACGTCTCGGAGGGGAATGGATCGAGGTCGATCCCAAGGAAATCCGTCAGGTGCTGCGCTTTATCAAGCGCGGGGAAGACGGCGAAATGACCTTGTCCGAATGGATGCATCTGGCCGCGGAAAATGAAGGCGCAGGCGAGGCCTCATGGAAAGGTCTGTCCATATTCGGCGCAGAATCCGTCGGATTGCTGGCGTCTTTGGCTGAGGGCGGCGTGCTCCGTTCCGTGGAGCCGCGACCTGTGCCGGAGACGCTGCACGGCGCATTACGGCCCTATCAGGAGCGCGGCTTTCAATGGCTGGCTGCGATGCGCGGTTTGGGCTTTGGCGTCTGCCTTGCCGACGACATGGGGCTTGGCAAGACGATTCAGGTCATCACCTGCCTGCTCGATGGGGGGATTGGCGCTGTGGATCAGAGCCCGGCGTTGATCATTTGTCCGACGTCTCTGCTTGGCAACTGGCAGCGGGAGCTGAAGCGTTTTTCACCGGATTTGTCGCTGTATATTCATCATGGTAACCAGCGACTCCACGGAGAGTCGTTTCAGGAAAGTGTACGCGAGTATGATATCGTCCTCACCACCTATCATCTGGCGGGCCGGGACGGCAGTGATTTATCTGCGGTCTATTGGTCCTCCATCGTACTGGATGAGGCGCAATATATCAAAAATGCACGAACCAAGCAGGCTCAAAGTGTGATGAAGCTGTCTGCACCGCACCGGATCGCCATGACGGGTACTCCGGTAGAGAATCGGTTAAGCGAGCTGTGGTCTATTTTCCAATTCCTGAATCCAGGCTATCTCGGTACAGCGTCTTCGTTTCGTCAGCGGTACAGTACTCCGGGGAGTACTACAGGAGAGGAACGCGGGTCTGCGCTGCGTGAGCTGCATCGGCTTGTCTCCCCGTTCATGCTGCGTCGACTCAAAAGCGACCCGGATATACGCAAGGATCTGCCGGAGAAGTTAGAGTTGAAGTCCTATTGCGTACTGACACCGGAGCAGGCCGGATTGTATCGCGGTGTGGTGGATCAGTTGCTGGGAACACTGGAGGGGCAGATCGGCATGGCCCGCAAGGGGCTTGTTTTGTCTTCGCTGACCAAGCTGAAGCAAATTTGTGACCATCCGGGTCTGATCGTCCCGGGACGGGCTGATGCCGGTAAAACCGAAAACTCGGGCAAAATGGAGCGACTGCTGGAATTGGTGGAGACCATTCGCGAAAATGGTGAATCGGCGCTGATTTTCACCCAATATGTGTCGATGGGAGAATTGCTAGTATCGCGTTTGGCCAAAATCTTTGGCGAAGAGCCGTATTTTCTGCATGGAGGACTGGCGAAAACCAGACGGGACGAAATTGTTCATAACTTTCAAAAGGGAGAAGGCCCGGATATATTTGTGCTTTCCCTGCGCGCAGGCGGTGTAGGTCTGAATCTGACGCGTGCCAGCCATGTTATCCACTATGATCGCTGGTGGAATCCCGCGGTGGAAAATCAGGCGACAGACCGGGTATTCCGTATCGGCCAAAGCCGCAATGTACAGGTGCATAAGCTGATTTGCCAAGGAACGCTGGAGGAACGGATTGACGAATTGATTGAGAGCAAAAGGGCGCTTTCCGAGCAGGTTGTAGGCTCTGGTGAACACTGGCTGACCGAAATGTCCGACGATGAACTGCGTGGTCTAATCGCGCTGCAAAACGATGTATGGATTGATTAAGTAAAGAAAGGATGAAGGCGATGACAAGGCCGCGAGTGAAGCTGAAAGTAGCTGACAGTCAATGGGTAGCAGAAGTAGACGTGGACGGGACGGAAGGCAGCTCGGCGGCTGTAGCTGCCCGTTGGACGGGTTCCGTACCTGTACTGAACCCGGAACAGCGGACGGCATGGCTGGAGCAGCTCAAAGCGGAGCCATGGGACATATACCGTTTCTTGCAGGGGGAGGCCTGTCTCTCACTGGAAGATGTCGTGCAGGCAGCAGCCGGAACAGCCGTTTCCAGCCTGAAGGATGGCATGGATACAGCTGACGATGTAAAGAAAGCTCTGCAGGCCGGATTGAAAAGCGAGCCACACTTCTGCCTGGAGCTGATCGGAATGACGCGGGAAGAGCTGCTGGAGTACGTATTCAGCGCTTGGGCCGGAGAGCTGTCCCATGTGCGAGGGACATCCCCCGTACTTGAGCCAAGCTCGCGGTCAGAGGGCGGACGCAGCGGATCGGCGGCGATTAGCGAATGGATTGCTGAATCTGCCGCCGAGGGAGCATTGCACCGCCCTGGTGCGGGTTTTCATGCGATTGAGATTCGTCTGCCGCAGAAGCTTGCTTCAAAGAATGAAGCGGATATTACGGCTTTGCTGCCGGGATTACCCCGCGCGAAAGAGGCATTGAAGCTCATACGTGAGCGTGTAGCTGAGCGCGCCCGGGCCGCAATCCCGCAAAAACGTCATACTCCGTAACAATTCGGGTCTATACTTCCTTTTTCGGGCCTATTCACCTGCATTGAACTGGATAACGGCTTCGAAGAGTGTCGAAAGTTCGGTTACAATAGGGGAACGGAAAGTGATAGCAAGTCATGCATCAATTGCGATATTGGAGGAGATACCAGCATGAAACGACATATGCAACAAACTCGCCCCCCTCAGCGCTGGACGAAGGCGCTCATTCCGGGGCTGATCCTGCCGGGACTCCTGCTGGCGGCTTGTCAGCAGGGAGGCTCAGGTGGACAGGAAAGCGAGCCGTTGAAGTCATCTACTACGGTACAGGAAAATGCACAACCTTTCACCCAGCCGGAGGCGGACAACAGCAGCGCTGGCACGGGACAAGCTTCCGCAGGTACAGAAAGCGGACAGGCTGACTCTGTGATGGTACTGCGAAGCCAGAGTGCGCTGCAGGCCACGGTTAAGGAAGAGGGTGGAACCGCGATTGTTACCAATGCGACGTCTGACACGGTCGTTGTTAACAAACAGCGCAGTTTGCCTGAGGGCTATGCTCCAGACGATCTGGTAGAGCCGCAGGTGCCTTTTTCTTTCGACGGGCCGCATGAGAAACGGCATATGCGCAAGGAAGCGGCAGAGGCCTTGGAGAAATTATTCGACGGTGCCAAGAAGGACGGTATAGAGCTGCGTGCAGTATCGGGATACCGTTCCTATAAGCGCCAGGTTTCTATTTTCAACAACAACGTAAAGACCAAGGGAGAGGCATATGCCTCTCAGGTCAGCGCCGTTCCGGGCACGAGTGAGCATCAGACGGGGTTGGCGATTGACGTATCCAGCCCGAGCGTAGGCAATGTGCTGGAGCAATCCTTTGGGGCTTCCAAGGAAGGCGAATGGCTGGAGAAGCATGCGCCGGAATATGGATTTATTATTCGTTATATGAAAGACAAGCAAGATATCACTGGCTATGTGTACGAGCCTTGGCATATCCGTTATGTGGGAAAAGACATTGCGGAGGATGTAGCCAAGCAAGGGCTGACGTTGGAGGAATATTTCGACGATAAGAATATCAAACTGTAGCAGCCAAAAAATAAAGAAAGCCGTAATCCTGTGGGATTGCGGCTTTTTTACATATTTTTCTTCCAAATTGAACCTTTCCAAGGTAGAATCTCGTATAGTGAATGACGACAGAAGCGTACAGGAAGGGAAGGGAATCATCATTTATTATTCATTAACGTACCGGGAATGGTCAGAAGAGACACAAAAGGAACTGCGCAGCCTGACACGGGAATCCGTATCAGGAGATGAGCTGTTTTTGCGCAAGCTTGTAGACGCCACGCGTCTCCATGACAAACTATGGGCGCATACCTCGAATGAAAGTGAGGATTACACAGAGCATTCCGTCTATGTGACCGAGTTTACAGGGGAACGTGCAAAGCCTTACGGTGCGTCGATTACGGACCTCGTGCTGGCAAGTGAGGGGAGTTACACCTCCACGTTCAGCGCAGTTTACTGGGTATGGCATGAGCCTGCGTTCCGTAGTATGGAGCACCGGGAAGGATCGGTATTTACGTTGGAGCTAGCCCAGCGTCTATTGGACCACTTTACGGTGCTGAATGGCACAACATATGAATTTATTTATTCAGTGCTGGACCCGCAGCTGAAAAAGGTACATCTGTTTGTGAAGGAGGTCGATCTGTGATGGAGCACTCTTGGGAGAACATCAAATCCAAGCCCGGCTCTCGTACACGGATGGCGGCCTTTGCTCTGATGCTGGCTGTGCCAGCCGCCCTGACGGGCTGTGGTGACGACGAGTATTATGACTGTGATGAGCTTCCTGTATCGGAGCAAACAGCGTGTCGGGATGCAGGCAGCAGCGGATATTACTATGGCGGCTCGACCTATTATAGTGGGTATAGTGGAAGTGGAGGCTCCTCCTATAATAGCAGTCGTTCTTCTTCAAGCTCTTATCGCAAGAGCTCATCTTCATCTTCCGGCTCACACAGCGGCTTTGGCAGCAGCGGCTCGCGTAGCGGCTTTTTCTCTGGAGGTTAAGATGAGTATGCGTACCATTCGGCAACTGCCCTATGATCATGACGAGCTTTTTAACGGTGAAATCAGCCGAAGGATTCCGTACCATCGCATGTACGGTAAATCCTATTGTGTGCCCGCATTAACGATGTATGAGGAAACCGAATTGACAGAGCTTCAGGCTGCGGCTGAGGCGGTACATAGCATTTATCGCAAGGTTCAGCACTTCGTTCAGCGTTATATGCCGGATGAGTATCTGGTGGAACGATTGGGTATCCATCCGGGCTTGCTGCGTGCTGCGCGCATGGAGGCCGCGCCGGATGGAATTACCCGACAGGATTGGATTGTAGGAGAAGCGGGTATCAAGTGTATTGAGAACAATACGGACACCCCGACTGGAATCCCCGAGGCAGCCTATCTCGAAGGGAAGCTGCTGGAGATACTGAATGAGGACGGAGGATCACGGGAAGATACTGTCCTAGTGGGACCGTCTTCTGGAATGGATGAAGCGATTCGGTGTGCGATGACTGATTTGATTCATTTTTATAGCCGCAGGGGATTAGGCACAAAAGTGTATTTTACTTGCTATGACTGGCATATCGAGGATCAGACAAACACGAAATATATCATGCGCTTGTGTGAACAAGCCGGGTTTGAAGTGGTTTATGCGCCTTTGGAAGAATTGGAAATTATACCGGGCGAAGGATTGTATCACCGGGGAGAACCAATACATATCCTTTATCGTCTGTATCCGCTGGAATATTTGATTAATGACCGGGAAGAAGACACGGGGCTAGAGGTGGGACAAGCCTTAATGGATATGGTAGCGGACGGTAAAATAGGATTAATCAATCCGCCGCAGCATATGATTACCCAAAGCAAGGGGTTCACCGCAACTGTATGGTCGCTGTATGAGCGCAATGAGCAGACACCAGAGTTCTGTGGCTTTCGTTTGTTTGACGATCGGGAGCTGGAGGTGATACGAACCTACCTGCTGCCCACGTATTTTGAACCCACGGTGTTTGTGCAAAATAAAGAGCCTTATGTGGCCAAAGGCATATGGGGCCGGGAAGGAAAAGGGACGCATCTGATTGAGCCTGCCGATACCGAAAATAAGCTGGAAGTTCCAGCTCTGACGGAACCAGCTCTCACGGAACAATGGGCGAAGCTTGCCCCATCTAACGACTCTGACGACCCTAATGAAGCAGATGCCCCGCTAACGCCTGAGCAGGAGGAGGCCGCACATATTGCCGCTTATTACGAAGGCCAACCCAAGATTTATCAGCGACTATGGCCTATGCAGAGCGCAGAGGTGCAGACTGAAGAAGGGCTATACCATGGCTACGTGCTGACAGGCGTATTCGTCATCGGCGGAAGGTTTGCGGGCATCCTGCCACGGATCGGGGAAAAGGTTACCGGCGATATGGCCTATTATTGCGCAGCCGCCGTACCGACCGCATCTCATGAGTCATCTGGGCGTTCTTAGCCTTTTCACGTGATTAATAAGTATTTGAACATAGCTATTTATAGTGTTAAGTATGCATATGCTTAAGTGTCTCCAGGATTAAATATCCATAATATTAAGTATCCATATGGTTAAGTATCTATAAGGAGGAAGAAGATTGGACTCACATATCAGCTTAGGCAACGCATTGGGCAATGTAGGCATCGGCCTGCTTATCCTGTTTGCCATCTTAATCGTAGGTTATTTTGTGTTCAGCTTGCTGACGCGTTATAACGATAATCAAGAAATTGCACGCGGCAATGAGGCGGCAGGCATCTATATGGGGGCAAAGCTGCTGGGACTGTGTATTATCGTGGGCATGGTGTCATACAGCAGCCACTCATGGCTCGATATGCTGATTTGGTCAGCCGTAGGCATAGTGGTGCTGTGTCTGGTCTATATTATTTTTGATCTGTTGACCCCGCGTACCAAAGTGTGCGAGGAAATTGCCAAAGGCAATGTGGCTCTGGCGCAACTGCTGCGCTCGATCATCGTCGGGGTGTCTTTTGTGGTAGGCACATTTTTGATGTAGCCCTGTATAGAGATCGGTACAGAGAATCGGTATAGAGAATTGGTATAGAGAAGGTATAAAAGGATCTGCAAAACCGGACAGCGGAATTGCAGATTTTTTTATTTTTATAGATATCTGTCGCTTCTGCAGGGACTATTCTGCAAGGCTACGGGTGATACTGCATAGCAAAAAGGAAATTTGCTGCAGGCATAAAGCCAAATTGCAGAGAAGGGAATCCAGATAACATGAATACCTCCATCTCCCCAACCAAACTCATTCGCATAGGTGTCATCGGCCTTGGCCTGATCGCTGAATATCACATTAGATCATTATATACGATCTCGGGAGTTTCTATTGCAGCCATCAGTGATGTGGACTCCAATCGCCTTCAGCTGCTGGGTAAGCAATTGCAACTTCCTGCTGCCAAGCAATATCCCCATTATGAAGCCTTAATCCGTGACCCGGAGGTGGATGCGATTCTGTCGCTGACACCCAACGATGTGCATTTTGACATTATTCGGATTGCGCTGGAAGAACACAAAGCCATCCTGGCGGAAAAACCGTTGACACTCACGTGGCAGGAAGCAGATCAATTGAAAAAGCTGTATACAGCGAATCCGGTGCCTTTTCTGGTTCATTATAAGCATCGTTACGGCGCTGCCTTCCAATATGCCAAGCAATTGCTGGATGAACACAAGCTGGGCAACATCTATAACATTCAATTCCGGTATCTGATGGATGCATTCTCACCCTATCGTCAACATCCGTATACATGGCGCCATAATTCAGCCAAGGCAGGCTCCGGGGTTGTGGGCGATACAGCCTCACATATTATTGACCTGGCTCGTTTTCTGGTAGGTGAATTTAAAAGTGTCGCAGCGCTGCTGCATACGATTACACCCGAGCGTCCCGATCTGGCCACAGGTTTGCCTGTAAAGGTGGATGTGGAAGACTTCGCTTCCTTTCATGGGATTGTGGGCGATAACACGGTTGGTACATTCATCACCCACAAAAATGCCATTGGCAAACGTCACGATATCGAAGTGGATATCTACGGCGAACTGGGTGCGCTGCACGCCAGTCTCAACAACCGGGAAAATATCCGCATTGTGCTGCGTGACCCCGAGCATCCGGATGCCGAATACGAGACTTGGGCTGTCCCTGCAATCTATGACCACACGGCCTATGAAGACTTCGTGAAGCTGGCAAGGGGAGAGTCCGTGGATCGTGCCCCATTGTTCGAGGACGGGTACAAAAACCAGTGGGTCCTTGAAAAAATACTGCAATCCTGGAGAGAGAACGGGCGTTTAGTGGAAGTGTAGGAGACTAGCATTCTTATTATTTTCCCTCCTGTACCTTTGCCCGTTTAGCCCCGATCAACCGCCAGCATGTCAGCAGGGCTCCCACGAGACAGATGGACGCGGAAGTCATGAAAACCACATGCATCCCGGCCAGAAAGATCTCCGGGTGACCCGGAATTAATCCGGTTACGCGATAACCAGCCTCTTTGCTCATGATATAAAACAGGATGGACGTGGCCAAAGTGATTCCCACCACCATACCAACGTTACGTACCAGCGAGTTGACACTTCCGGCTGAGCCGAGCTGTGTACGAGGGACCTTGGACATAATCAACGAATTGTTGGGCGATTGGAATAGACCACTGCCGATGCCCAGCATGGCGATCCACAGACCTACGAACGGAACGGGACTGCCTGCATGGAGTCGGGCCAAGCCAATCTGGGCAATTGCCATGACCACAAGCCCGGCAAATGTGAGCAGTTCAGACCCGATTTTATCGGAAAGCGCACCACTGAGGGGGGCCACGATAACCATGGAGATAGGAAACAGCATCAGCAGGAACCCGGCATAAAAAGGCGACAAATTCAGCATATTCTGCGCATAAAAGGGCGAAATGATGTTAAAGCAGAAGTTAGCGACGAAGACGAGAAAAGCGCACAATATACTGAGCGAAAACAACGGATTTTTGAATAGACCAAGCTGTAATAGCGGCTGTGGACGGCGAATTTCCAAGCGAATGAACACGACAAAAGCAATCACAGCGACCACCAGCGAAGCGATAATACGGTTGTCTCCATATCCGACCTGCTGCCCCAGCAGCAATCCGGCGAATAAAGCGAGAATAAAAACAGCAAACATCAAGCTGCCGGGAACGTCGATCTTGCCTTTTACCTTGATCAGGTCCTTCGGCAGAAGCTTCCAGCCCAGAAGGACAGCCACCAATCCTATCGGCACATTGACCCAGAAAATGTACTGCCAGCCCAGCGAGGAGACAATAATGCCACCCAAGCTCGGTCCGGCAATGCTGCCCAGGGATACGAAGGTTCCGATTAAGCCCAGCGCTTTGCCTCGTTCATAGGACGGAAAGATATCCGTCACGATCCCTTGGCTGTTGGCCATGGTCATGGAGGCCCCAATCGCCTGAATGATACGTGAGATCAGAAGCATGGGCAGCGAAGAACTAAGACCACACAACAGTGAGCCGAGAATGAACACGATCGTACCGATCTTGAATATTTTGATTTTACCGATCATATCTCCGAGCTTGCCAAAAAATAAAATGGCTGTACATATAGCCATCAAATAGGCGGTTGTCACCCATTCAATCTGGGCTACGGGTAAATGTAACGTGCGTGACAACACGGGGAGAGCAATATTGACGATGCTTCCATCCAGCGTAGACATAAACGTAAACAGATTCAATACAATCAAAATCATCCAACGTTTCTTTTGGATTTCGCTATTTTCCTGATATGTTGCTGTGGTTGTAGCGGTTGAATTCATGTTTAGCACCTCTTCATCGTTGAGCATTACTATTTAGTTGCGCTCGCAACTAATTGACGTTTCTAGTTTACAGCAAATTAGTTGCGTGCGCAACAATATTATTGTAAACTTGGCTTTGTCCCATCTGCGGATTCGAAATTTGTAAGCCGATGAGGTGTATTTGATGAGAAAAGAACCGATTGGAAAGTTGATTTCCCACCTACAGCGCCGAAATCAAAAAATATTGTCCAAAAAATTGGTTCCGTACGGAATCGGCAGTGGCGGCCAGCACAGCTTTTTAAAGCTTATTCTGCAGCGTCCGGGCATTACACAGGAACAATTGACGAATGAACTTAAATTTGACAAGGCAACCACAGCACGTTCGGTGAGGCACTTGGAGGAATCCGGCTACATTGAGCGGCGAACGGACCCGAATGACCGCCGTTCCCATCTTTTGTCCCCAACGGCCAAGGCATTAGAATTTTCTCCTGTCCTGCAAGGAATCCTGGATGAGCTCAATGTCGGTCTTGTCCGCAATTTATCTGACGAGGAAGAAGATCTTCTCATCGATTTATTGCAAAGAATTAGTGCAGAGCCCGACGAATAAAGAGAAGAAGAGAACTAGCTTGGGGCAGAGCAGTAAAAAGAAAAAGCAGCTATGACAGAGAATACTCTGCAATAACTGCTTTCCGGATCTCAGTACCAATCTTTAAGCTGCAAGTCTTGTAGATTGGATTAATGGAGGCGAACCGCGGCTCAGCAAATCCACAATCCGCCGCCTGTTAGCAAACTCCGGTTTGCTCGCAAGAGGTGACCGTTACTCCAGCGACAGCTACCTTGTAACACTTGCATCAGTAGCTGGCCCCGATAATAATGTGCGCGTTACGCTCGGCCCGTGCCCGGTCCATTTTCCAAAGGTCACCTGGTTCCGAGGAAGGGTGGTATTTTTTGTACCGGTAAAACCTGTGGAGCCGCTAAGTCCGCCTGCGCCGGACGCATATTTCAGAATCTCGCTTCCCGCTTCTACCGAGATTGTATAAGGAGTGTTGGGAAGAAATCCGACAGTGGAAAGCACATAAGTATGTTGCCCCGGTTGAACGGTTGGTTTTGCGTTTGCTTGAACTGCCCCCCCGTCCACAGGTACGCCGTTAACCAAGATGCGGTAGCCGGCAAATCGTGCGGTATCGCCATTGGAATAATCCGTTACGTCTTTTTCGTTCCATGTGATGGTCATATCTTGCCCAATCCACTTGCCGCCGCTGACGGTAAGCTTGCTGTCAGGAGCCCACTTTGGAATCTGCATTAAAGTGCCGGGAACGGTAGTGATCGTAACCGGACCCCACTGAGGCCCTTCCTGTCCAACCCAGTTGATGGCTTTCATCGTAACATCATAGGTCACGCCATCATCCAGCCCCCACAGCGAATAACCTTTCCGGGTGGAGGTGTCAAAATAGGCTTTGTATTTTTTGGTAGCATATTTAGGGTTTTTCGGCGTTGCCGTTAGCTCATAATAATGCACGCCGTAGACAGCATCGGTAACGGTATTCCAAGCGAAATCCTGCCAGGAAATGCCCGTGATGTCTGCAGCTCTGACTCTAAAATTCGGCGAAGCAGTCGAAATCGTGGATCCACCAAGCGTTGCAGCACCCGTGGTTACCGGCGCCTCCAGCAGTTTCCCATAGGAAGCGTTTGTACCTATCGTCTCCGGTCGGACCGCAACTTTGTAAGAGGTGCTCGGTCGGAGCGCGATTACCGTGGACTGCGGACCCGATCCCGTACTCGCTACAATCTTGTTTTGCTGATAGCCATGGCCATCCAGCATATCAACCAACACAACGTACTGCGTCGCATTACCGATGGCGGGCCAAGTTAAAGTGATATTATTAGTATTGACCATCACGGTTAGTGCGCCACTCGCATTCAGCGCATCCGGCTTGCGGTCGGTGGTCTTGTCGACATTCTCGATCGTGACGTTTTTGCTGTTTGTGGTGGTAATGGCATTTTGAAGACCTGTAATGTTGCGGAAGGTAACATCCGACAAGCCATTTATCGCAATCGTACCGCCAGTTGATCCTGAATAATTTAGGATCTTGATATCCTCGAACTTGAAATTGCGCAGCACCGGGCTTTTAGCATAGCCGGAGCTGCCGGGTGCCGCCGCGCTAATCAGCGGTATGGTAGTGTTTGATACCGTCATATTGCGTACCAGAATGTTTTCGAAAGTCAGCGGCTGCTCGCTTTCCGGACCGAAAGCTGTGCTGGCGTTGCCGTCGCTGTAGGATGTGTCAATTACAATCGTACTGTTTTCAGTAGCGGCAGTATAATTGACCGCATTATCACGCACTGCAATATTGCGGATGCCGCCGCCGGTGGTAGCGCCAGACTTTATACGCAAGACGCCTTTGCTTCCTGTTTCGCTCGTATTATAGACATTCTCTTCCGCGACCATATCGCCCATCCAACCGCCGGTATGGCTACCCATCGCCAACAGGCCGCCATGGCCATTGCGCACAAAGTTATTGACAACGCGGCCCTCTCCGCTTGCCACTTTGTTAGCCAAATTGCGTACGACCGTGCCCTGACCGGCTGCAAAGTTGATGGCGTCGTCGCCGGTATCCCAAAAGCTGTTCATGACCATAAGATCAAGGCAGTCACCAAACTCGACACCGTCGCCGTTGTTGGCGTCGAAACTCATCACAGAAACGCCGTTCACAGCAATCTGCTCGGACTGATAGCTGACGATTCCGTGGAATGCCGGATTATAGAAGGTCAGCCCTTCGTAATACAGGCCATGCACACCGCGCGCTACCGTCAGGTTGGGGCGGGCATTGTAGAATTGGGCGGTACCGGCATTCGGTGTTTGATCCTGACGAGACTGCCACATCGCATCAGCCGCGAGAATGCCTCTTACCGAGGCGGAATCAGTTTCGCTATTATTATCAACATTGGTGTTGTTGCCTTCCTGGTAGTTCGGCAAACTCCAGCCATTTCCGGTTGGATCTGCGAAACCGGGAGATGGATCATTCGCCGTTTTGGTCTGTAAGCCGCTTCCGGCGGTATTCTTCCATCCGTTGCCGTCTATTGCGCCCTTGCCGACGATGCGGATGTTCTCCAAGGAACCATAGTCCCAGGTTACAGCATTCAACAGGCCATATGTCCGGATATCCTGTGAATAAGGATAAACCAGAAGGCTGCGCGAGTAGTGGTCAAAAACAGGAGAACTGAGAAGCACAGCCCCTTTTTCAATTTCGAAGGTCATATTGCTGTGCAGAAACAATGCGCCGCTTGTATAATACCGAGGCGCCGCATTGTCTCCGCTTCCCTTCAATACAACCTTGCCGCCTGAAGGGGTGGCGTCGATCGCAGCCTGTATCGCGGCGGTGTTGTCTTCGATTTTCTTTATAACCGTTGCATTGTTGTTTGCGCGCCGAATTTTATAGTCGGCATTGACGCCAGAAATAGAGGTAATATAGCTTGCGCCATAGTTGGCGGCGTCTATAACGATAGGTGTAGCCGCGGTTGAAAAGATAAGCGGCGCGCTAAAAGCAGACGTTGTCTTGTCGGCGTAAACGGCCCGCACCTTAAACTCATAATTCGTCTTCGGTGCTAGACCGGTCGCCGTAAAGGAAAGAATACTGACCCGATGATGCTGTGCGCTTAATTTCCCGTAAAATGCGTCCATATACGCATTAACATAGGAGTAATTCTCTTTAAAATTATCGCTTGCAAGACCGAGACTGACTCCATCCCGGAATACCTCATAGTCCACGATTTTTACTGCACTTGTGTAATAGTCGTCCGGCTTTTCCCAGGTAAGTACAATTTTTGATTCATCAAATGCTAATGGAGGTACGGATAATTTTTGCGGCGCTCCGGAATAGCCGCCCGCCGCATGAACAGGCACAGGCATCACTGGAAATAAACCTACCAGTAGAGCCAGTACGAGCATGAAGCTGCAAATCATATGGGTGTTCTTCTTCATTTTCATTTCCTCCTTTTATTAAATTTGTTAGCCTCTTCATTCCCCTCTCATATTTACTTGGATTGCTAATAAGTACAGTTACAATACTATTAAAGCGCATTTATAGAATGAAAAAAATACATTATCTCACAACTTTGTAATATTACCTGTCTAACGGGGGAATTTGTTCGAATTTCCGCAGGGAAGGGTTCATGGAATGTAATGTCACAGCGTGGAGGCACACTTACACAAACCCCCTCTTGAAATAGCTGCAAATTTCATCTATAATGCTGTAGCATATAGTAATACTCAAGGCATTGACCAAAGACATGATTTCCTTGAAGGACCGTTCAGAGAGAAAAGCCAAGGCTGAGAGCTTTTCCGGCATCCACATGTGAAGTTACCCCTTTGTAGCCGTGACGTTGAACGTGCAGCTGTGCAATGTGACAGCGAGCATCAGTAAGCGCCCACCGACTTATCCCCGTTAACGGATACCAATGGAGGGTCACGTATGTTGTGCATGTATGCACAGGAGCGGGCCGAACTAGGGTGGAACCACGAGCTGAACGCACTCGTCCCTTGAGGGAGAGAGGCGTTTTTTTGCGTTCAATTTTGATATATAGCTATAGCACACAATAAGAATGGAGGCTTTAATCGTGAGTATTCAAGTGAAATTGCCGGATGGAGCTGTACGCGAGTACGAGCAAGGTGTAACGATTGCCGATGTAGCGGGTTCGATCAGCTCCGGTCTGAAAAAGAACGCAGTAGCAGGTAAAGTGAACGGGAAGGCTGTAGATCTGAACACCGTTTTGGATCAGAACGTTGACCTTGAAATTATTACGCTGGACAGTGGGGACGGTCTGGAAATTTATCGTCACAGTACAGCACATTTGCTGGCACAAGCTCTCAAACGCATTTATGGTGAGAAAAACGTGAAGCTCGGTATTGGCCCGGTCATTGAAAGTGGCTTTTACTACGACATTGATATTGAAACCCCGTTGTCCGTTGACGATCTGGCGAAGATCGAGAAGGAAATGGCCAAGATCACTCAGGAAAATCTGCCGATTACACGTCGCGCTGTCAGCCGTGAGGAAGCAACTCGTATTTTTGGAGAGCTGGAAGATCCATTGAAGCTGGAATTGATCCGTGATTTGCCGGAGGATGCGGAAATTACGATCTATGATCAGGGTGAATTTTTTGACCTGTGTCGTGGCCCGCATTTGCCATCTACCGGCCGTATCAAAGCTTTTAAACTGCTGAGTGTAGCGGGTGCATACTGGAGAGGCGATTCCAACAACAAGATGCTGCAGCGTATCTACGGAACTGCGTTCCCGAAAAAAGCGCAACTGGATGAGCATCTGCACCTGCTGGAGGAAGCGAAAAAACGCGACCACCGCAAGCTGGGTAAAGAGCTGGAGCTGTTCATGTTCTCCGAAGAAGCACCGGGTATGCCGTTCTACCTGCCTAAAGGTATGGTTGTCCGTACTGCGCTGGAGGATTACTCCCGTGAAATTCAACGCCTGCATGGCTACGAAGAAGTACGTACACCGCTGATGATGAACAATCGTCTATGGGAGCAATCGGGACACTATGAGCATTACAAAGAAAATATGTACTTCTCCGAAGTAGATGAAACTACATTTGCTTTGAAACCGATGAACTGCCCGGGACATATGCTTGTGTTCAAAAATGAGCTTCATTCTTACCGCGATCTGCCGATTCGCATATCGGAATTTGGACAAGTGCATCGTCATGAACTGTCCGGTGCGTTGAACGGTATGATGCGTGTTCGTACATTCTGTCAGGATGACGCACATATTTTTGTAACACCAGGTCAAATTGAGCAGGAGATTACCGACGTAATCAAGCTGATTAACGAAATGTATAGTGTGTTTGGCTTTGACTTTACGGTGGAGCTGTCTACACGCCCGGATGACTTTATGGGCGAGCCAGCGCTGTGGGATCAAGCGGAGCAAGCTCTGCAAAACGTACTGGATCACCTGGGCATCAGCTATCGTATCAATGCGGGCGATGGCGCGTTTTATGGTCCGAAAATCGATTTCCACATTCTCGATGCGCTCAAACGCAGCTGGCAGTGCGGAACGATCCAATTGGACTTCCAAATGCCTGAGAAATTTGACCTCACTTATGTGGGCGAGGATAACCAGAAGCACCGTCCAGTTGTTATTCACCGTGCCATTTATGGATCAATCGACCGTTTTATGGGCATCCTGACCGAGCATTTTACAGGTGCGTTCCCATTGTGGCTGGCGCCTGTCCATGCGAAGCTGCTGCCTGTATCCGAAAACTATATCGAGACTGCCAATCAGGTACAGGAAGCGCTGCTGCAAGCAGGTCTGCGTGTCGAAGTGGATACTCGCAATGAGAAGCTGGGTTATAAAATCCGTGAAGCGCAATTGGAGAAGGTTCCATATATGTTCGTCATCGGGGAGAATGAAAAAACAACCGGTACTGTAGCGGTTCGCAAACGGGGCGAAGGTGATCTGGGATCACTCAGCATTGCGGATATCGTTGAGAAAATCAGCACAGAGATTCGCGAGAAGCAGTAAGTTCTGAATAAAAGAAGTTAGAGCAAGATAAAAGAATCTAGAACAAAAGAGCACTCAAAACCGCGTTGAATGTGGTTTTAAGTGCTCTTTATTTATATTACAGAATGCATAATTAGCAAGTGTAAAGCTGAACCAAGGCTGTTGATGCCTCAGCCTCATGTTCAAGTGATCATCTACATGAATGTCTAGCAGGTCTGTGGTCGGGATTCAGCGTGATCCGTGGCAAGGGAAAGTGTCTTCGAAGAAGGTTCCGCAGCAGTTGGCTGCTCGGAGGATTCTTCTAGATCCTGCTCCTCGCTCAGCGATAATATTTCGCTCCGCAGCTTCAACATTTTCTGATCCAGCTCATAAGTGGCACGTGCAGCCTCGGATAATCCGCTAACGACATGCTCAGGTACTTTCTTATCGAACTTATAGTACAGAATATGCTCCATGCTGGCCCAAAAATCCATAGCCAGTGTGCGCAGCTGAATTTCAACCTTGATCCAGCGTGTGCCTTCAAACAGGATGAGCGGAATCTCCACAATGACATGCAGGCTCTGATATCCGTTGGGCTTGGGATGGGCAATATAGTCCTTGATCTCCAGGATACGAATGTCTTCTCGTGTACGGAGGTGATCCATCAGACGGTAAATATCTTTGACAAAAGCGCATACCACTCGCATTCCTGCGATGTCATGAATTTCACGCAGTATATTATCCAGGGTAACTTCATACCCTTTGCGCCGAACCTTTTCCACAATGCTGCGTGGCTCTTTGATACGGGTTTTAATATGCTCAATCGGGCTAAAACCGTCCAACAGCTTCCATTCGGTTTGAATCAGCTTAATTTTGTTCTTTAATTCCTCCAAAGCCAACTGATACAGGACAGGAATTTTTCTCCACTCCTCCAATTGCTTGGTGTTCACATTGTTCTGATCCAGCTGCAGCTGAAATTCCTGTAGGGGCAAAGGGACAGCATTCAAGTGCTTCCAATCCGGTTCATTCACAGGGCATTCTCCTCAATGAGGCTTACGATGTCCTCGATCTATTTCGTATATAGGCACTACCTTATATATTGTACACTATGTCAAAACCCGCAGGCAAAGCAGGTCAGGAGGAAAAAACAATTATTTAGGGTGGTAAAGCCGAGTAATCCGATGTATAATTACAAAAATGTTGATTTGCAGCATTTTATTTTTAGAAAAATAGAGAAACTTCAGATTAGCTTCTTTAGATTATTAAATATAAATTATAGAAAATGAGGATGAGAACAATGGCAAAAGTAGAAAGCTTTCAACTAGATCACACGATTGTAAAAGCCCCTTATGTAAGAGCGGCTGGAGTAGAACACGACGAAAAAGGAAGCACGGTTCAAAAGTATGATTTGAGATTTTTGCAGCCGAATGAAGATGCACTTCCAACAGCCGCTGTACATACGTTGGAGCACTTATTAGCGACGTATCTACGAGATGAAATTAAAGGGATTATCGATATTTCTCCGATGGGCTGCAGAACGGGATTCTACCTGATTTTATGGAATGAGCATGAGCCTGAGGAAATTGCACTTGCGCTGGAAAAAACCTTGAAACGAATTCTGGAAACGACTGAGGTTCCGGCGGTTACTGCCTTGGAATGCGGAAATTACAGGGACCACTCTCTTTTTTCAGCGCAGGAATATGTGAAGATTGTATTGGAGGCTGGCATTAGCCGCGATCCTTTTGAAAGAGTATTTTAAAATCCATGATTTCGATTGACTTATCTAATCAGACAGCGGTAGTGACAGGCGGCAAGTCAGGTATAGGCAAGGGGATTGTCGAGCTTTTCATTCAAAGCGGAGCAAAAGTGATTTCTGCTGATATTTCTTATGATGATCCGTATAGAGTAGTCCAGCCGCAGTTGGTTGAAACGCATTTGGATATTTCCAGGCCAGATGATATCGACAGATGGTGCAATGTACTGCTCAACGAAGCGGGAGTTCCTGATATATTGGTGAACTGCGCAGGCACTTCTACGATGGATTATGTCATTGACTCCAAATTAGCCGATTGGGAAAAAGTATTTTCGATCAATTCAACCGGATTGTATGTAGCGTCCAAACGTTTTGCCAAAGAAATGGTGGATGCACATAAGCCAGGACGAATTATTCAGATTGCCTCGCAGGCTGGAAAAAATGGTTATCGGGCCATGGGTGGATATTGTGCCTCCAAGCATGCGGTTCTCGGCTTGACCAAGGTGATGGCCATTGAGCTTGCTGCGCATAACATTTTGGTCAACGCGGTATGTCCCGGTATTGTAGAAACACCGATGAAACAGCGTGAACGGATTGAAGGGGGCATCATTCGCGGAATGACTGCTCAAGAAATATACGAGGAAGATTGTTCGCAGGTACCTTTGGGGAGAACGGCCGAGGTGGAGGATATCGCCAATGTGGTGCTGTTTCTGGCAAGTCCGCTCTCCGCATATATGACAGGACAAGCGATCAATGTTACAGGCGGAATGACGATGCACTAGCATACTAGCATGATTTGGGGGAAATATAGATGAAGAAATCATTCGCTGTACTATTAGGAATTAGTTTATTATTGGTAGCCGCAGGATGCGGTAATAAAAGCACTGAAAGTAATGGCTCCAGCTCCGCTTCCGGCTCGGAAACGCAAAAAGTAGTCATCGGCTCCATGGGCTCTGACGCCCAGATTTGGAGACATATTGCTGATTCTCAGGCAGCCAAGGATGCCAAGCTGGACATCCAGGTGAAAGATATTAACGGTGGAATCGAAACGAACAATGCGACCAGAGATGGTGATGTGGACGTGAATGCATTCCAATCGTGGGCGTATCTGGTGAGCTACAACAAAGAGAGCAAAGCCGATTTGAAAGCTATAGCCACAACCTATCTGGAGCCTATGGGAATTTATTCACAAAAATTTAAAAGCATTGATGAAGTGACCGACGGGGCTGTGGTGGCTTTGGCAGATAACCCGGCCAATACAGCAAGGGGCTTGAAGCTGTTGGAGGCATCTGGTCTAATTAAGCTTAAAGCTGACTTTAATGATGCTTTGGGTACAGTCAATGATATTACCAGCAATCCCAAACACCTGAAATTCGAGTTGATCGACGATAAAACAGGACCACGTGTCATTCAAGATGTAGGCTTGGTATTGATCGGGAATACGATTGCTTTAGAGGGTGGCCTGAATGTGCTGAAGGATTCCTTGTTCCACGAAGAGATCAGTCAGTCAACCAAAAACAATATTAATGTCCTGGTTACTACATCCGATAAGGAAAATGACAAAGGACTGCAAAAATTAGCAGCCCTCTACCATAACGAGGATACTCAAAAATACATTAAAGATGAATTTGGCGGCACCAAAGTAGAGGTTAAAGAGCCTGTTTCTTATTTGCAAGGCCAGTCTTCAAAATGAGTAAAAGCATAGTTCAAATCATGTTTATCATGGTTTGAACTATTTTGTTGTGTAAGTACAGTTGGAGATACTGCAATAATATACTATATGACATTTCACTTTAAGATGTAGGATATGAGAAGAGCTTGAAAGGAGCATTCTCATGGATATTACATCTTTTTTGATTTACTGTATGATTGCCACTTTTACACCGGGTCCTACCAATATCGTCATATTATCCACAGTGCATAATTTTGGTGCAAAAAAGGCAATGAAATATACGTATGGAGCAACGATTGCTTTTGGTTTATTACTTGTTATTTCTGCTATATTGAATACTATGCTTGTAACGATCATACCGAAAATTTTAATTGTGATGCAGATAATCGGAAGCTGTTATATGTTCTATCTTGCATATCAAGTTTACAAAATGGATACATCCAATCCAACCGTAAACCAAACGGCTACCTTTATGTCAGGCTTCTTGATGCAGTTTTTAAATCCAAAGGTAGTACTATTTACAATGACTGTAATTCCTAGTTTTATTATGCCTCACTATATCGCAATACCTGCGGTGACGATAAGTATTGTCGCTATAACTCTTATTGGATTTTTAGCATTTGTGACATGGGTTCTTTTCGGTACAGTCTTCAAGGAATTTTTACAGAAGCATAGTAAGATTGTTAATGTAATGATGACCATATTTTTAGCTTATGCTGCCATCATGATCTGGATGTAGTGTAACCTTATGTAGAGGTGTTTGAAATGGACAAGTTTGTCTATAAAAAATCGGCAGGTGTTACTGCGTTGTCAGCAAGTATGACTGAATTTAAGTATAAAAGGCACGCTCATAAGGAGTATGCAATAGGCGTAACATTGCGCGGTATTCAACAGTATAATTTGAATGGTAGTTTACAATTATCCTATCAAAATGGAATTATGCTTTTTAATCCGGAACAAGTCCATGACGGAATGGCACATGATAAGGCTGGCCTTGATTATGTCATGCTATATATTGAGCCCAAATTGCTTTTAGAGGCTATAGAGAAAAAGGATATCGTACGTTTTTCAACTCCTATTGTGTATGATCGTGAACTTGAACAACGAATATTAAGTCTTTCTCATGCCATATTGAGCGAAAAAGATGAAGCGTTGTGTTGCGAATTGTTTTTATCCTTCACGGATAGCCTTATTCAGACCAGTCATTCTATAGACGACAAGAAAGATAACGCACTAATTAGAACAGCAAAGGATATGCTTCATGCCAACTTGGAACATGTACTTAAGCTTGATGAGATCTGTAAAGAGATTCATTTATCGAAATTTCAGTTTATCCGGTTATTCAAGGCTCATACTGGAATTTCACCCTACCAATACTTTCTTAACTGCAAAATCGAACGTGCAAAGCTTTTAATCGAAAAAAATAGAGATATATATTCAGCAGTAGCTGCATGCGGTTTTGTTGATTTAACCCATTTAAATAAACACTTTAAAAGTGTATATGGAACAACAGCGTTTGAATATATGTCACATATGAATTGAGAAGGAAAATGGGAAGTTGATCTGAAGTAACAGCCTATGACAAACAACCTTTGCTGGCACTAAAAGTTGGCAAAGGTTGTTTTATGCTTCTTCAAATAGAAATTCCTATTTTTTTGTAGGCTCGGTAGATGATTTTTCAAAATTATGAGACAAGTTTAATACAGGCACATCAAGAAAATATTGAATAGCCAATGCGCATGCGCCGAGAATGGTGGATTTCTCTCCAATAGAGGAAATGAGCAGGTTTTTATAATGGCTTGTTTTTGAGGTCAGCTTCTGCTTAATTTTGTCAATGGAGTCCGGATAAATACGCAAAAGCTCGCTATCTACAAGGATCGTCTCAGGATTGAAAATATTGATTATGTTGTTAATCCCGATAGAGAGATAATTAATAAATTGCTCCATCGTTTCCAGAACCTCTTCATCCTCGCTATTAATCCAGTCACGAACTTGCTCATAAGTAACATGAGGCAGCTTCTTTTGCTTTGCCAAAGTGGACAGCACAGAGGCCTCCGAAGCGTACTTTTCCCAGCAACCTTTATTGCCGCATTCACAAGGTCTGCCATCCGGCGCAACGATCATGTGGCCTATCTCACCGGCAAATCCATCATGGCCACGATAAAATTTGTTGTTTATGATCATTCCAAGTCCGATGCCTGAATAGAGTGTGAGGGAAAGAAGACTGTCTGTTTCATGATGCCAAAATACACTTTCAGCAAAAGAGCTTAGGTTTGCATTGTTTTCGATATGAATCTGAATACCAACGGCCTTTTCCAAATCGGTTTTTAACGATACGCTGCTCCAGCCCAGACGAGGGATATAATGAATTTCTTCATTCGAAGAGACCAGGCCGTGAACTGCAATAACGATACCTACAATTCCGTACCGGTTATCGGAGTATTTGGTAATATACTCCGCAATTTGCTGGGTCAGAAGAGATAGAATTTCATTATAACTGTTAGATTCAACATGTATGGTCGCAGATGACAGTGAATTGCCTAACAGATCGGTTACAAGAAAAGAAATATGCCCTGCATCCAGATCAATCCCTAATGTATATCCAGCCTTTGCGTTAATCGAAAGCATAATCGGTCTCCGACCAACCGAATTATGTTCTAGCTGTTTTTCCACAACAAGTTCTTCTTCTAACAAATCGGAAACCTGTACGGATATCGTAGCACGCGTTAAAGCTGTCAGTTTTGAAAGGTCTGCTCTTGAGATCATTCCTTCCTTTACAATTTCTCTTATGATAAGTGATCGGTTAATTTTCTTTATGTAAGAAGCATCGCCTGTAATCATCTAAAGCCTCCAATTTGTAAACGATATACATATTCTATTTCTCAGTATAACATTTAAAGCATTTAAAAACTTGTCCTATGAAATATAAGATTGACATGGGAGAAATAACTTGATAATGTGATCTTATCATTAATTTGTTTAATAAACTAATTAATTTTGTAAGGGGTTACACAGGATGAAATTCAGCGCAAGGAGAGGTGGAACTTGAAATCATTTATGGAGTCGGATTTCCTTTTGAATACAGAAACAGCTATCGATTTGTTTGAAAGCAAAGTGAAGCACCTGCCGATTTTCGATTTTCATTGTCACTTGGATCCTAAAGAAATTTGGGAAAACAAAACATACACCAGTATCACTCAGTTATGGCTGGGGGGAGATCATTATAAGTGGCGAGCTATGAGAATGAATGGAATCGGAGAAAGGTACATTTCTGGAGAGGCGGAGGATTGGGAGAAATTCCAGGCATGGGCGGAGACAGTCCCCCATTTAATCGGTAACCCAATGTATCACTGGACCCATCTGGAGTTGAGAAGGTTTTTTGGTATTGAGAAGGTGTTAGGCCCAGCTACCGCCCGCGAAATTTGGGAAGAATGCAATGAAAAGCTTAAGCAGTCACATTTTACGCCAAAAGCTTTTATAGAAAAAGCGAATGTAAAGTTCATTGGCACAACGGATGATCCGCTGTCCCAACTAGAATACCATAAACTTTTGAACGAAGATCCATCTTTCAAGTCCGTTATCGCTCCCACCTTTCGTCCAGACAAAGCGCTTAATATTGATGATCCGGCATTCGTATCCTGGATAGATCGTTTGCATTCCATCACTGGATATAAAATAAAACATGTTGAGGATCTTATAGCTGCCTTGAAACAGCGGATAGATTATTTCCATGAACTTGGGGGGCGCGCTTCGGACCACGATATCCAGAAGCTTCATTTTATTGAAGTATCTCAAGAAGCAGCGCAGCAGGTTTTCAGCAAAAGGTTGTGTGGTGAACAACCGCTTAATGAGGAGGAAATATCGACCTACCGTTCTTATCTTCTCAAAGAATTAGGTAAATTGTATGCTGAGAAAAAGTGGGTCATGCAGCTTCACATGGGAGCCATGAGAAACAACAATACAAAAATGAAAACGCTTCTCGGCGCGGACGCAGGCTTTGATTCCATTGGTGAGGCTAACTTTGCAGAGGGGCTTTCCCGTTACCTGGATGCACTTGACCGAGAGAATGCTCTTCCGAGAACCGTGCTATTTAATCTGAACCCCAAAGATAACGCCGTTCTGGCTGGTATGATGGGGAATTATTATGAGGAAGGGATTCCGGGAAAAATTCAGTTTGGCTCTGGATGGTGGTTTAACGATCATATTGATGGAATGGAAAAGCAGATGAAGGATTTGGCGAATGTAGGCCTGCTTAGCCGTTTCATCGGCATGCTTACGGATTCCCGAAGTTTTCTCTCGTATGCCCGTCATGAATATTTCCGCCGTATACTATGCAATCTGATAGGTGAATGGGTTGAACAGGGACGGGTTCCCTATGATATGGACCATATTGGACGATTGGCGGAGAACATTAGCTACTATAATGCTCGTCAATTTTTCCTTCAAAGATAACACAATTATTATAAGGGGTGCTATTTATGCTGTATCCAATGATGACTGAAACTCGCAGTTTGAGTGATCTTAATGGGGTGTGGAGCTTTAAGCTGGATCAAGGCACAGGCTTTGCAGAGCAATGGTATAAGTCCAGGTTAAAAGATACGATTCCTATGGCAGTTCCTTCCTCATTCAATGATATTGGAGTAACCGCTACCATTCGTGATCATGTAGGCTGGGTATGGTATGAAAGAGAATTTACGTTGCCCAGTGTCATGATGGGTGAGCGGATAGTATTAAGGTTTGGATCGGCCACACATACGGCCAAGGTATATGTAAACGGTGAGTTAGTTGCCCGGCACAAAGGAGGATTCCTTCCCTTCGAAGCCGTTCTAAATAACTATGTTCAAGCCGGGGCAAATCGGTTGACTGTGGCCGTTAATAATATTGTTGATTTTTCAACGCTGCCGGTAGGGCTTTATACAGAGATCGAGACTCCGGGAGGCGGTAAAAAGCTAAAAAACCGGCCCAATTTCGATTTCTTTAACTATGCTGGAATTCAGCGTCCCGTGAAGATTTACACTACACCTCAAACGTTTATTCAAGATGTCACAATTGTTACGGACATGGACGGTAATTCAGGTGTAGTGAATTATACTGTAGATATTTCAGGCTCCGTCAATGTTCGAGTAACCGTGTTGGATGAAGATGGACAGGCAGTAGCTGCAGCCGACGGCGCGGAAGGCACTGTCAGAATCTCCGATGTACGGCTATGGCAGCCTTTAAACGCTTATTTATATACGCTGAAAGTCGAGCTTGTCCGCGATAACAATTTGATTGACGTGTATGAGCAGCCTTTTGGCGTGAGAACCGTAGAAGTGAAGAACGGACAGTTCCTGATCAACAACAAACCGTTTTATTTTAAAGGTTTTGGCAAGCATGAGGACACGCCCATTCACGGAAGAGGGGTGGATGAAGCCGCTAATATTATGGATTTTAACCTGATGAAATGGATGGGGGCTAATTCTTTCCGCACCGCTCACTATCCCTATGCGGAAGAAACCATGCGTCTTGCCGACCGGGAAGGGTTTGTGGTCATCGACGAAACTCCTGCTGTAGGCCTGGACCTGAATTTTCTGGTGATGTTAACTGGTGGTGAGAAGAAAAGCACATGGAAAGAGGTGCAGACCTTTGAGCATCATCAGCAGGTTATCAAAGATTTGGTTAGACGTGACAAAAATCATCCTTGCGTAGTGATGTGGAATGTAGCCAATGAGCCAGCTTCTTATGAAGAAGGTGCCTATGAATACTTCAAACCGCTTATTGAACTGATGAGGGAAGCGGACCCGCAAAAACGTCCAGTTACCTTGGTTACTCATGTTGAGGCTTCGCCGAAGGAGGATAAAATTGCAGAGCTGGTGGATGTGCTTGCCTTCAATCGTTATTACGGCTGGTATATTGATGGAGGAGATCTGGAGTCTGCAAAAGTCAAACTACGCGAGGAGCTTAACGGTTGGTTGCAGCGCTGTCCAAGCAAGCCGATCATGATGACTGAATATGGAGCTGATACGGTTGCTGGCCTCCATGATGTGGAACCCATTATGTTCACGGAAGAATACCAAGTGGAGTTTTACAAGGCAAACCATGAAGTGTTCGATGAATTTGACCATTTCGTAGGAGAACAGGTGTGGAATTTTGCTGATTTTGCTACAAGTCAGGGGATCATTCGTGTGCAGGGCAATAAAAAAGGGATCTTCACCAGGGATCGCAAGCCTAAAGCGGCAGCCCACGAATTACGGAAACGGTGGATTCAAATTCCTGATTTCGGGCATAAAAAAGGGGAGTAATGATCTTCCCAGACTACCTTACTTTAGAGGTAGATAAATCCTTATTTAATAGCGCTTACAAAATCGATTGAACTGATTAAATATACGGCGAGATGTTGACAGTACATTTTCCGGGAGGATAACTATGAATCCACAAACAGACCTCAAAAATTTGAAAGTTGAGCAATCAGGTGCACAGATCAGAAAGTTTGGTCTCAGAGATAAATTTGGATATCTCTTAGGAGATTTAGGGAACGACTTTTTCTTTATGCTCGTAGGGGCTTACTTGATGGTATATTATACGGACATTCTGGGGATCAGCCCAGTTGCTGTAGGAGTTCTATTTATGATCGCAAGGCTGTGGGATGCGCTCGCGGACATTACGTGGGGCAGATTTATCGACACAAGAAAATCGGGCAAACATGGGAAGTTCCGGCCATGGATTTTCAGAATGTCATTTCCGTTAGTCATCAGTGGTGTATTAATGTTTATTCATATTCCCGGGCTGTCGGATGGTTTTTACCTTGCTTATGCCTACGTTACTTATATTTTATGGGGGACTTTGTACAGTACTGTCAACATTCCGTACGGATCAATGGCATCTGTCATCACAAGTAATCCTGTGGAACGCACCACCTTATCTACATTCCGTACGCTGGGTGCCACCATCGCTCAGTTGTTTGTCAATGCGATAGCCCCTTTAATTATCTTTGTAGACAATAAGATAGACGCAAACCGAATATTACTTGCTGCTACTCTCTTCGCCATTTTATCCTTGGCTTCTTATATTGGATGTTTCCGATTGTCAACAGAGCGTATTACTTCCTACAACTCAGATAACAAGACTAAATCTTCTTTGTCTGCAACACTAAAGGGATTGCTTAAAAACAAGCCTTTGATTTCAATTTTGATTGCATCGTTAATTTTTATGGTGTTTTTAATCTTGATTTCAAGTGCAAACGTATATTTGTTCAAAGATTATTTTGGCAGCGCTTCAGCATTGAGTCTGGTAGGAGTAATGCAGGTAGTAACCGTTCTCATAGCCATTCCCTTGGCCAAGCCTCTGGTTGCAAGATTTGGTAAGAAAGAGGTTACCTCTACGGGGCTGCTTCTGACCGTTATAGTATACGGAATGCTCTACTTTTTACCGGATCTTACAGCAAATCAGTTTGTGGCCATTTCAGCTATCGGTATGTTTGGTTACGCTTTCTTTAATTTAATGATCTGGGCCTTTGTAACAGACATTATTGATTATCATGAATCTTTAACAGGCTTAAGGGAGGATGGAACCATCTATTCGGTTTATTCATTTTCCCGCAAGGTTGGTCAAGCGGTAGCCGGAGGAATTGGAGGTTTTGCCATCGGTCTTGTTGGCTACAATGTCAATCTAGAGGTACAGGAACAGAAAACACTGCATGGAATTTATATGCTGGGTACACTGGCACCAGCGATTATTATGCTGGTTGTGTTTTTAATTATTGCTTTGATCTATCCGTTAAGCAAAAATCGAACTCTTCAGCTTGCCGAGGATTTGAAGAAAAAAAGAAACAGTTAAGTTAAGAGAGAATGGGCCCAAAGCTCTTATATAAGTGTCTGCTTTCTAAGCATTGAATCAACATGCATGGCCAAGAATTCTTTAAATGACGGAGGAAACGGATCGATACGATCCTTTCCTCCTTTTCCGTTATTAATGCGAACCTGACAGTAATCAAAATCAATATCTGTCAGTCATCTTGCATATGCAATAAAGATATTCAGAGGCGCAATTTCACCACAAATAATAAATATAATAAAACAGGTAATCCTATTGCTGATAGTATTGTGATTGCAGTACGTACTTTTTTATTGTTTTTGAATAATGACAAATATGTGCCAAGAGGAATAAAGATAATTATATTGCCAACCACATTAGCAAAAGCGAAATTTTTTATAGTGGCAGATTTCATTTCTTCCTGCCTATTCTCTGATGTTCAGTTTATAAATTCGTAACGGCTTTGACTATAAGCCGACCTAACGTGTAAAACCATTCTCCAAGCCTGTCGATTAACCACTAAATAGTAGAAAATGATTCGTCAACTCGGTAAAAACGTTTGTACCCCCTACAAACCAACCGAAAGGTGACGGCACTCCATGAAAAAGCCTATCACGATTCCATCTATCCTTCAATCCGTATTTAGCCTTCAACAGCGCGGTTCCTCTTAGGCCGCGTCTTTTGCATTTATTTCCTCCATAACGAACGACAAAATAAATTTTACCCGGGTAATATTGATTTTTTATTTTTACCCGGGTATAATTGGTGAGGCAATCAGAGAGGAGGCCAGCATGAGTAATGCCCTAACGCACTTTTACTGCACGGCATTTTTGGGTGTGGGAGTCGTCGCCAGTGGTTCGTTACAGCACGTTGTTACTACAGTGAAGGATGCACTGGATGACAGAAACCTCACACAGCTGCTTATATTTGACGATTCCACAGGGAAGCCAATAGATGTTGATTTTCGTGGGAAGACAGATGATGTGCTCAAACGATTAGGAGAACAGTTAGGTGACCTACCCGGTACGGAAGTGAATCACCAGCCTATACGGCGGGTCGGTCGACCCAAGCTGGGGGTTGTATCTGGTGAGGTTACGTTATTGCCACGGCATTGGGAATGGCTCAAGAGTCAACCTGGAGGGGCGTCGGTAACATTACGAAAACTCATTGATGAGGCTCGCCGTGCTGGAGAAAAACAGAGCAATATCCGAGAGTCACAAGAAGCAACATATAACTTCATGACAGCTATGGCTGGGAACTTCCATCAATACGAAGAAGCTCTGCGGGCACTGTATGCTGGTGATTTGGATCGTTTTTACCACTTCATCGATGACTGGGCACCTGATATCAGAAACCATATCAAAAGATTAGCCGCTAATGCATTCCCTGAAGGGAACTTATGAATGAAAGCATGTGGAGGCCTGAAGAATTTGGAATGAAAAAAGGAACTACCCTCCCATTTCTCCGTGAAAGCGGAGGTGAAGTCATGTTTCTTGGCGATGGCGGAGAGTTTCTTATCGGACCCGAAGACGAAAGATGGGATCTTGTCATGCTGATCCGCCAGAGCAGCGCGCAGTCGTTTCTTGCTTTTTCAAGTCATCAAGACTACCTGGCTGGTATCGGGCATCGGACTGCAGCAATCGAAGATTCACGCCTTCTGCCTATGGCAGAACTTCCGATACCAAATTAATTGGAGGAGAATATGATCATGAACATCCTGAAAGTCAACGGCGTTGATTTGGCCTATGACAGTTTCGGTAACGAAAATGACGAGGCTATTATCCTAATCGCCGGGCTTGGAACCCAGATGATCCGATGGACGGTTCCGTTTTGTCGGATATTAGCAGCGCGGGGCTTTCGCGTGATTCGCTTTGACAATCGCGACGCAGGTTGCTCGACACACTTTAGCCATTATCAGGCGCTGGATTTTGGCGCACTGGCGACTGCACTCATGTCGGGACAGCGACCGGACATCCCTTACACTCTCGATGACATGTCCAACGACGCGACCGGACTGCTCGACGCCCTTTCAATTGACCGGGCACATTTCGTTGGCAGGTCGATGGGCGGAATGATCGCCCAGATTGCAGCCAGTGAGTACCCTGAACGGGTTTTATCACTCACCTCCATTATGTCCAGTTCCGGTAATCCCGCCCTTCCGCAAACTTCCCCGGATGTTATGGCGATGATGACTAAACCGGCACCGAACCCATTTGAGGATGAAGCAGGGTTTTTGGCGCACAGCCTCTCTTTTGCCAAACGCATCGCCGGCACCGGCTATCCGTTTGAAGAGGACGCTTATCGGGCGCTTATTCTGGAGGAAGTCCAGCGAGCCTACGATCCAGGCAGTGTCGGACGACAAATTGCTGCGATCGCTGTCTCCGGCGACCGTCGTCCGCGGCTGGTGACCATAAAAGTACCAGCACTTGTCATTCATGGGGTGGACGATCCCCTGTTCGTCCTGGCGTGTGGCGAGGACACGGCTTCTGCCATCCCGGGCGCCGAGCTAATGTTGGTTGACGGGATGGGACACGACTTGCCGCACCAACTGTACAAAGTAATCGCTGATGGCATAGAGCGAACGGCTCGTCGCAATTGACACGCGCTTCCTGAATAGCAACCAGCCGGAGTCCCGTGGTGCCCGCTGGGGCTGAGTAGGCCCAGGGACGCAGGGCTGATCCATTTGCAACCTTGGCGCATACGACCCGGGTGGAAGCGGCGGTGCTCTTGGAACGATGTTATTGATACAATAATGCCCTTGCCACTTCATATGGAAGGGCAAGGGCTGAGAATGAAGGGATTATACCCCTGAATAGGCCATGAATCCACCATCTACCGGAACGACCGTACCGGTAACGAAACCGGACGCGGTTTCATCGGCCAGCCACAGCAGTGTGCCAAGCAGGTCTTCAGGCTCGCCGAACCGACGCATCGGGGTGTGGGCAATAATCTTGGCCGAGCGCTCGGTAAGCGAGCCGTCCTCGTTGATGAGCAGTTGCCGGTTCTGCTCTGTCAGGAAAAATCCGGGGGCAATGGCATTCACCCGAATGCCAGATTCGGCCAGATGTACGGCCAGCCACTGGGTGAAGTTATTGATGGCGGCTTTGGCAGCGCTGTAGGCGGGAACCTTGGTCATCGGACTGGGAGCGCTCATGGAAGATATGTTAAGGACCACGGCGCCAGGTCGCCCGATCATGCCTTTGGAAAAAATCTGTGTCGGGATTAAAGTCCCGATAAAATTTAAATCAAGCACATTGCGGAAGCCGGGCACACTGAGATCGAAAAAGGTAGTGATTCCAGCCTGGTCCAGATCTTCAGGATGAAACGTCTCCAGACTCGTATTAGCGCTGGGATGGTTGCCGCCTGCTCCATTGATTAGAATATCGCACGGACCGAGCAGGCGCCGGACCGTTTCCTCGGCCTGCTTCATGCTTTCGGCATCGGTCACGTCGCAGGCAACCGCGATGGATTCTCCGCCGCTCTCACGGATTTCCTTTGCTGTCAAATCGCCCTTTTCAGCAGTACGGCTCAAAATGGCGACCCTGACACCCTGGCGGGCAAGCTCCTTGGCCATGACGCTGCACAGCACGCCGGAGCCGCCGGTTACCACAGCTGTTTTTCCGGACAAAGCCGGATGCAGGGGAAGAGTAGTCAATTTACATCCCTCTTTTCGTTGGAAGATAAGCCCGCATTTCGCTCATACGCGTCCCACAAGCCCCATAAATACATGATGCCGAGCGCTCTGTCATATAGCCCGTAGCCCGGTCTGCATTGCTCATCCCAGATATGGCGGCCGTGATCCGGTCTGGCGTAACCGGTAAATCCCACATCGTGGTATGCTTTGACAATACCAGTGATATCAACGCTCCCATCCTGCGTCCGGTGGGAGGTTTCGATGAAGTCACCATTTTCGAATACCCTTACGTTGCGGATATGGGCGAACGGAATGCGGTGGGCAAATTCGCGAATCATAGCAACGATGTCGTTATCTGGATTGGCGCCAAGCGAGCCGCTGCATAAAGTGATGCCGTTTGCCGGACTGTCGTGCAGAGCCAGAAATTTGCGCAGATTGTCCTGGCTCGTAATGATGCGTGGCAGTCCGAAGATGGACCATGGTGGGTCGTCGGGATGAATGGCCATCCGGATTCCGTTTTGTTCCGCAACAGGGATGATGGCGTCTAGGAAGTACTGCAGGTTTTCCCATAGGTCCTCTTCTGTAACATCTTTATAGGCTTCAAACAGCGCTGTCAAATGTTCGAGGCGCTCCGGCTCCCATCCGGGCATTGTAAGTGCGCTGTTCTCATTGATCTGGCGTACCAGCTCAAACGGGTCAATGCCATGAATTTTGGCTTTTTCAAAAAAAAGCGCGGTCGCCCCGTCCTCGGTCGTTTTATGCAGATCAGTCCGCAGCCAATCGAATATCGGCATAAAATTGTAACAGATGACCTTAACGCCAACCTGGGCCAGCTTCTCAATGGTCCGAATGTAATTCCCGATATAAAGATCGCGCGTAGGTCTCCCCAGTTTGATATCTTCATGTACATTGACGCTTTCCACCACATCAAGATGAAGTCGAGCCTGATCGGCCTGTTTCTGAATATCCAAAATGCGCGCCAAAGGCCATTCCTCTCCTGCTGGAACATCATGCAGCGCCCATACAATGCCCTCTACACCCGGGATTTGTTTGATTTGTTTCAGAGAAATCGTATCATTGCCTTCTCCGAACCAGCGGAATGTCATTCGCATTACCGCACCGCCTTTCCTTTTTCAAGATAATGGATAACGCTTACATAAAAAGCTAGCTCAGTAAAAAGCAGACGTCTACCGCCCGCTCCTTATCTGAAACCTACTTAAAATATTCAGGGTACTGCCCCCGAAGGACATTTAAATCCGCTACACCCAGATTCAAATGCTCATGCATGATGCGTTCCGCCTCGTCCGCTGCCTTACCGCGTATGAATTCCACCATCTTGCTGTGTTGATCATAAAGATGGTTCCAATGAGGATTCGTATCGAGCCGCAGCATGCGTACCCGGTTAAAATGGACATTCAACTGCTGCATAACGCCCCACGTTGCGAGCTTCCCGCAGCCTTCAAACAGGATTCGGTGGAACGCTTCATCCAGGTCGAACATTCGCCGGCCTTCATGCCGTTCAATGCTTTCACGCTGTTGTACGAGGTTTGCTTCCAATTTAGCAAGCCAGTCGGCAGAAAAGTTCGTGCAGGCAAGACGGATCACAGCGCATTCGAGCTGCTCGCGCATAAAGCGAGCTTCCTCGACAAGCCCGGTATCAATCAGAGATACTTTTGTACCGCGTTGCGGGAAAACCAGCACTAATCCTTCCTGGGCAAGCTTGACAAAACTTTCGCGGACCGGAGTCCGGCTAACCTGAAAGCGGACGGAAGTCTCTTTCTCGGACAGGGCGGTTCCGGGCGGAAGTTCAAGACTAATAATCTGCTCTTTCAGCAGGGCATAGACGGAATTTCCGGCCGATCCGCTGTGGCGATACATACTTTCATCCATATATTCACCTCCCTATAACCATACTACCATACTTGTATGGTAGTATGGTGTATTTTATTTAGTAAGCTCTGTGGGTTTTTATATCTATCCAGATCGTTAAATAGCAGGTTGAAAAAGAAAGCGACAGACCAGGGCTTTATTTCACGTCCTAGTCTGCCGCGTTTTCTTTGATTTAGTCTGTCTAACACCCGGCTACACGCCTCATGCCTATCGCCTATCTGGCCGGGATGCTGCGTGTCCCCTCCGTCATCGGGGAGGAGCAAAGCGGGCACACTGGCGGTGTGTCTGTGCCGGCCGCAGCTTTTCGGCGTCCACCCGTTGTGTCACGCCGCATCCACGCCTTGCAGGCGTCGTCAGTGCATTTCCACACGGGCACGCTAATGCGTGGCTCTGTGCGTGAGCCTGCCACTGACGAGGTCGTTCGCGCCGCAGCACTGCCCGGCCCGGACCTGCTGCTCACGCGGGTCGCTACACTGGATGTGGGCGCTCCACCGCTAACACGGCTGCCGTACCCGGAAGCACCCTTCGGTTGCCCGAAGCTGGTACGGCGCGTTTCCGGCTTGGAAGCCTCGGGAGGTGTGACCCCATAGGCTTCCAGCAGGAAGCGCGACACGGCGGCAGGCTTGCCGTGATTGGAGGCTGGCGAGGTGATGTACAGCAGCTCCTTCGCCCGGGTGACGGCCACGTAAGCGAGACGGCGCTCCTCCTCCAGAGCTGCGTCGTTATCCACGGCCGCTGTAGGTGCTGCGCCTGCCCGCCGATCCTCCGGTAGCTCGCTGTGCAGCGCCGAGCTGTGCGGCAGGATGCCTTCGCTTGCCCCGATCCAGTAGACGCAAGGGAACTCCAGTCCCTTGGCGCGGTGGATCGTCATGAGCCGAACGGCATCGCTGTCTTCCTCTCTGCGCAGCGATTCCATCTGGCGGTGACGCTCGGAAAGCTCGTCCGCAAAGCTGACGAACGCCTCCACCGTGTCAAACCGCTTCGCCGCAGTCTCCAGCTCCTCCAGGCTTTCCTGCATCGTTTCCTTATAATGAGTCCACGCGCCTGTATCTCCGCTTTCCAAATATTTGTCATAAAAGACGCGGCGCATTTCTTGAATGGCATAGGCCGGTTTCATGGTCGATAGGCTGCGAATCAGACGGATACGCTCTTTTACTTGTTCACGCTGAAAATCACGCAGCCGATCCCAGCGGCTGAGATGAATCAGCGGATATTTTTTAGCCTGCTGCTTTTCCTCGCGCATAATCCATTCCATCCCCGCTTCACGGGAGACATACAGCGGCCCCAGGGTGCTGGGGATCGATTCCATCCGCCGGGGATTCAGCGACAGCCGCAGGTGATCCATTAAAGGACGAATCAGGGTTTGGTCATAAAACACAGCGCCTGCTCCATATTGAATAAACGGCACATCCCGCATAATTAATTGTTCAAAAATAGATCGGCTCCCGCTGGCTGTCCGGTGCAAAATAGCGATATCCCGGTAGCGAAGCTGGCCTTCCTCCACCTGTCCGAGCAGATGAGTGACGATATGCGCCGCTTCTTCCTCGGGCCCGGATGGGGTAGCGAACTGCGGCGGCAAGCCTTCATGTCCGGCAGCCGCCAGGCGTTTGGAGCGTCGATGGACATTTTTGGCGACAATGTTGGAGCCCAGCCCCAAAATCCGCGCATCGCTGCGATAATTAATATCGAGGGTGATGACCTTCGCATCCTTGTAGACCTTGTCAAACTCCAGAATGGATTCCTGACGCGCCCCATTAAAGGTATAGATCGTCTGGTCATCATCACCGACGACCATCAGATTGCGGTGCCTCGCAGCCAATCGCTGCACCATTTCGTATTGCAGGGCGTTCGTATCCTGAAACTCATCGACCATGATGTAGGAAAAACGCCGCTGAAGCGGCTGAAGCACGTCCGGGTCACGCAGCAGAACGGAGGCACGCAGCAAAATATCGTCAAAATCCATTTTGCCGCGTTCCTGCTTCCACGCTTCATAAGCGAGCATGGCACGCTTGGCATCCGATTCTTCGCGTACGGTTTCCGGCAGCTCGTCGGCGCTGCGGCCTTCCGCTTTCCAGGCAGAGAGGGCAGACAGCAGACTTTCCGGCTGGAAAGCCTCGCTGAGCCCAAGCTGGCGCAGCATCATTTTCATAACCGTATGTTGGGCTTGTGTTTCACCGAACACTTCGTCCTGGACGCCATGATGACGCAGCATCGCCAAAGCGAATGAGTGAAAGGTGCGTGCCTGAACGGCACGTGCAGCGGCAGGCCGTACACCGGGCAGTCCTGCGATGCGCAGCTTCATTTCGGCAGCCGCCTTGCTGGTGAAGGTCACCAGCAGGATGGACGACGCCGGGACATCCCGCATCGCCATCAGGTAGCCTGCACGGGCAGCCAGCACCGTGGTTTTACCACAGCCCGCTCCGGCCAGTGTCAGAAGGGGGCCCTTGCCGTGGCGGACAGCCTGTATTTGCGGGCGGTTCAGATGAATATTCGCATCCTCCAAGGCACGAAAATAGGCCGAGTCCTGGTCGGTGTCGGGTACCAGTGTCGTACTGGTATCTATGGAAGCACGACGAGCTTGCGGGCTCGGTGTTGAATAAGAAACCCCGATAGGTCGGGGATAAAAAGCAGGATTTGGGTCCATGATCCTGAAACCCCTTTCGATCATAAAATCTTCCATTTTCACAAATGGGGGTAGTTTTTGGTATGATAGAGTTCTAGTAGCTGAAATTCATGCGGATCTTGCCAAAGTGTCAGCGCGTCATAAGGTTGTCGCTAATGTCGTAGCCTGCAAATAGGCGATATGACCGCATTCCATTATACAGGAGTTCGAGGTTTGCCAACAGAAAAAAACTTTGGGATATGCGGACGGTATGGGGAAATCCGGCTGGATATAGGGAGGAAATAACGATGAAGCTGATTCAACGTATCAAGGAAAGCGCTAATCGCGCTACAGAGAAGGCACAGCATGCTGTCGAGATTAGTAAAATAAATTCACAAATTACCGCGATTCAACAGGAGATGGATGTTCATTTCTTGCGGATGGGTCAGATCTTCTATGAGGGCTACCGGGCATCCGATATGTCGGTGGCAGAAACGGAGATGACACAGCTATCCACCGCCTGCGATGAGCTTCAGGATGAAATTGACGAGTTGCGCAGCAGAATTGCGCAATTGAAAAACGCTCATCTCTGCACCTGTGGAGCGGTTGTGCCCTTGGATGCGAATTTTTGTCCCAAATGTGGACGCAAGCTAAATGAAGGGCAGGCTGCTTCCAGGCAAGTGGCTGCTGTGCGTGAAGAGATACCGACAGACGTCTACTCTTTTGATCTGCGCAAGCCAGAGACAGCCAGGGATGCTGCACCTGCTTACACGGAGTATACAGAGCATGAAGTAGTTGAGCGGCATGAACAGGAGCAGGAGGGGCTGCATGAAATATACGAACTAGCCGGATCAGACCGCAATTATGTGTCTGATTTTACACCGGAGGAAAAAGCGGCATTCGATGAGGAATGGGAGCGCCGTCGTCAGGAAGAGATCGAGAAAGAGCACCTCCGTCTTGAAGAGCTGGAACGTGAGCGTGAGCGTCAGGAGGAGCTGGATGAGCGCATTCGATATTGGAAGGCGAATAACTCCGGGGCAGAGAAGCCAGCTACGCAAATACGTGAACATGTAAAATGCCAAATTTGCACAGCAGAGCTGCCTAAAGGCTCCAAGTGGTGCCCGCGTTGCGGAGCTGAACAGATTTGACGCAGCCGAACAGGCTGTCGCAGGACACAGACAGAACGCCGGGCAGCATAGGGGGAACAGAACATATGGAGCGTTTGCTGCATCATCTGCGGAATCTGGGCTTTACGGAAATGGAAGCCAAGGTCATGGTCGAGCTATCGAGGCAAAATGCTGCTTCCGGCTATGAAGTGGCTAAGCGTCTGGGCGCATCGCGCTCCAACGTATACGCGGCTTTGCAGCGGCTGGCCGGACAGGGATATCTCAGAACCAGCACAGGAGAGCCTGTACGCTACAGCATGCTGCCATCGGGCGAGCTGACCCGAATGATCGAGGGACAGATGCAGGAGTCTCTGCGTGCAGTGGAGAAGGAAATGCCAAGAGCAGAGCCAGCCAAGCCGACTTTTTATAACGCGGAAGGCGACCGGAATGTGCTGGAGAGCCTGACACGTGAGCTGGAACGGGCGGAGTATGAGATTGTGCTCGATTTGTGGCGTGAAGAAGCTGAACTGTTGCGGGCCGAATTGGAAAAAGCCGAAAAACGGGGTGTGCGCCTGCTATGGTCCTGCAATAACGGCGAAAGCGTGCTGGGACCATGGCTGCCGCGTGCGGCTGGCAAAAACGGACAGGAAGCGGAAGGACGCAAGTTTTCTTTTGTCGTTGATCGGCGCTGGTGCATGCTGGGGATGCGGGGAGAGAATTGCCCGACACAGGCGCTCATTACCGAGCATCCGGTGATGACAGGATTGCTGCTGAATCATTTTGCCCAGGATCTTATTCTGTATGAGTTGGAGCATGATATGGGCAGCGAGCTGTCAACCCGTTATGGCTGGCGGTATGAGGGCATTATCGGCCAATATATGACAGGTGGAGAATAGCATAAGGATTACTGGCTGGAAAGTTCCAGCAGCGACCGGCATATCGATGTAATGTATCCCGCTTTATGAGGCACGAATTGATCCGATGTGATCAGACGGCGAGTTTTTTCCGGATTCGGTCCCGAAGTTATGCCGTATGCTTCCAGAAAAGGAATGCGCCCTTCAAAAAGGGCCAGCGCTTGCTCAAGGTCTGCTTCGTACAGTCCGGCCACTTCTTCCTGCTGGAGACGATAAGCCTCCAGTGGCTGGTTCGACAGCAGTCCAAACACCGAGCTTACCTCACGGTCCCAAAAGGATGTGCCCTGTGCGGTTCCCTTACTTTCATACCGAACGGTCATCAGCGGTGTCAGTGAGGTAAAGGGGACGTGAATGCCTAGCTCTTCCTCCAGTTCACGGGCTGCCTGAGATACATCTTCGCCTGCCGTCAGATGACCAGCAGCCGTAATATCGTAGTATCCGGGGAAGGTGTCCTTCGAATCCTGGCGCTGTTGAAAGAGCAACCGACGGCCTGTGGAGGTGTCTCGTGCCAGCCAGCAGTGAAAAGTATGGTGCCAATATCCTTTGGCATGTGCTTCTTGTCGGGAAGCAGTGCCAAGGGGCCGGTCTTCATCATCGTAGATATCCAGAAGCTCGCTAGTCATTGTGGTTCCTCCTATAATCAGCTCAGATGTAAAAGGTCTATTTTACAGTATAACGTGTTTTCTGTTCTGAGGATATGAAGACGGCTGTGGAATGTGCAGCGGCATTTGGGGTATGCTGGAAACATGGGGATTTGCGCCATAAACTAGGTTTATGATCGAAAGGAGCGGTTTTACATGGAATGTATTGTACATTTTCGAGTCATGCACCCGGAGGAGCCCAAGGAGCTGCGCGGGCTGATTATGCTGGAAAGCGGAGGCAAGCCGGGGATCGACCAAATCACAGATATGTTCAAAAATATGGGCTATGATGTACGTCCGGATAATCCGGAGGAATTGATTTTCAAGCCAGTTGATGCCAGAGCAGACTATACATATATCCGGGTTATTGAGCTGGATACGGGTGAGGAAGTCTATCATGAAGACCGGAACTTGCGTGCGATTCTGGAAAATTTGCTGAACAAGCATTAAGGATCAGGAGAGCTATAGGATAACATGAGATAAAGCGATCCTGTTGTAATTCATAGGAACGGAGTAAAAAATATGAGATTGTATATCATCCGCCATGCAGATCCAGATTACCCGAACAACACCATCACCCCGGAGGGGCATCTGGAAGCCCAGGCACTGGCCAAACGGCTGTCCAGTCACGGACTGGACCGTATTTATGCTTCACCGATGGGGCGGGCTCTGGATACGATGCGCTACACTGCTGATGCTCTCGGTATGACTCATGAAGTGGAGCACTGGACGCAGGAGCTGGCCCTGAAGCTGGAGGAGACTCCATACGGTCGTCTATCCCATTGGGATCTGCCCGGTGAAGTGATCCGCTCTGAGCTGCCCCTTCCGACGCATGATACTTGGAAGGATATTTCCTATTATCAGGGAACGCAAAGTCCCGAAACCTTCGAGCGGCTGAAGTTTCATTCCGATGAATTTCTGAAACGCCAGGGATTTGAGCGAATCGGGGGCAGATACCGGATTCTCAAGCATACCGAGGATCAGGTGGCTGTATTCTGCCATGGCGGCTTTGGGCTGACCTGGCTGGCCCATCTGCTGGAGCTGCCCTTGGCCTTGGTCTGGTCCGGCTTTTGGATGCCGCCTAGCTCTGTAACTACGATTTTATTTGATGAGCGCTCCAAGGAATGGGCTGTCCCGCGCTGCATCGGCTTCGGTGACGTCTCCCATCTGTATGCAGAGGGCTTGCCCGTCAGACCCCGCGGTATTATTACCAATTTTAATTAATCAGGCTTTGATATCCATGTAAAAGCGGCTTAGGACGATGTATCGTCTTAAGCCGCTTATTTATAGCCGTATGAGTTCGATTGGACTAAAAATACGCTTAGCTGAAAATGGAGTTAGCTACGAGCTTCCACGTACCCTTCCAGCTTGGAGGTGCAATGTGCGCAGCGGGTAGCCGCTACAGGAATTTCCGACAGGCAATGCGGGCATTCCTTGATCGTTTTTTCCTGAGGAGGTTTTTCTTCCTCTTTACGCTTGAGCATATTAATCCCTTTGACCAGCAAGAACACGCAGAAGGCCACGATCATGAAGTCGAGCAGGACGTTGAAAAATTGCCCGAACGCCATAACCGCAATGCCAGCTTCTTTAGCCTGTGCCAGAGTCATGCGGGTTCCATCTGTGTTATATGGATCTGCACCTACAGCATAATACAGATCAGCAAAATCAACGCCGCCCAGAAGCTTGCCAATCGGAGGCATAATAATATCGTTGACTACAGAAGTGACAATCTTGCCAAACGCTCCGCCGATGATCACACCGACCGCGAGATCAATCACGTTACCCCGTACAGCGAATTCTTTAAACTCTTTAATGAAACCTTTTCCGCTCATGTAAGTGCTCACCTGCTTTTCATAAAATCATTTATTTATAATACATGCTATGTCGACCAAGGGCAATTCCAAATTGATGTATTGCATGTTGTCACAAAATCACATGTTCATTTGTCTTCTAGATGTAAACCAATAATGGAGGCGATGATCGTGAGTTTAAGATTCAATTACAGAACAGTGAGTCCAAGCACATTCAAGGCAATGATGGAGATGGAAAAATATATTTCCGGCCGTTTTGCAGACAAGGTATTGTACGAGCTGCTGAAAATTAGAGTATCCCAAATCAATGGATGTTCCTATTGTCTGGACATGCATGCCAAGGATTTGCTCAAGCTGGGGGATTATGCGGATCACATTTTACAGCTTGCCTTATGGCGCGAGGTTCCTTTGTTCACGGAAAAAGAACGTGCTATGCTTGAATTAGCTGAAGCCGTTACCCGTATCTCGGAACAAGGGGTGCCTACGGATTTGTATAATCGGGTCAGAGAGCATTTTAGCGAGGAAGAATATGTGGATTTAATCATGGCGGTTAACGTTATTAACAGCTGGAACCGGATTGCCATAGCGACAGGGATGTATCCGGGCATTTTTTAATGGAACAGGGGGCCACGCTTTGACTGGCAAAGAACAAGGGATTGAACAGGAATCGGTGGATTTAAGTCTGGAGGAGCTGTATCAAAAATATCGCAAATATTCGTTTGCCATTGCTTATCGCATGCTTGGAACGGTTACAGATGCCGAGGATGTAGTTCAAGACTGCTTTGTCGAGCTGGAGAATAAGCCCCTGAATGACATACAGAATCCCAAAGCCTATGTAGCCAAAATGACGATGAATCGGTGTCTGAATCTGCTGAACTCTGCGCGTAAGCAAAGAGAGACGTATGTTGGACAATGGCTGCCGGAGCCGCTTGGCGAAAGCGCAGATCTGCCTGCGGAATGGCTGGAGCGTAAGGATATGATTTCTTACGCTTTTCTCGTTCTGCTGGAGCAGCTCAAGCCGATCGAACGTGCTGTCTTTGTGCTGAGGGAAGCTTTTCAATATGATTATAAAGATATTGCAGAACTACTGGGGAAGACCGAAAGCAACTGTCGTCAGCTATTCAGTCGCTCTCGTCGTATTCTGTCTTCCGGGGAATCTGTCCTTGCCGCTCCGGCAAGCAATCCCCAAAATAATGCTGCCAGAATAAAGCTGCTGGAGCGTTTTACCTCGGCCTTTCTCGCCTACGACGTGACTGCTATGCTGGAACTGCTGGCTGAACAGCCTGCATTTGTGGCGGATGGCGGAGGCAACGTGCATACGGTGATGAGACCGATGGTGGTACGCAAAGGCGTTCTCGCCCTGTTAACCTCTCGTCGGGTGCTGACCGCATTGCGGGAGAGAGAACTTGTCCACACCGTTATCAATGGTGAGTTGCAACTGGCATTTCTGCAAGAAGGCAAAGTGAAAGAAGCCTTATGTATCAGACTGACACCGGACGGGGAGCATATTCAGGATTTTTATTTAATGATCAATCCGGATAAACTGGGACATATTCATGTAATTCAAGAAGGAGCCAATAAGCTATAAAAATAGCCTCTCCTCACGTAGCTGCTTTAGATGAGTATTTACATGAACCAGGCTGTTCCACAAGGCCATCAGAGCAATCTGATGGCCTTGTGGATTTTGCTTTGAAACGGATAGATTCAAGCACAAATTTCTTTTACAATTGCCGAGCCTGATGTAGAGCCAGATCACCTACCCAAGGAAGCTTAAGCCATTTGCCTTGTCCCGCACGGATTAACAGGATGATCCACAAGGCAAGGCTTGCCAGTGTCAGCAGGGAAGCGAGTAAAGGACCCAGTAGCGGAATGAATCCGGCAAGCACATGACCGATCATGAGAGCCACAAACAAAAATATGGATTGCAGGGCGTGAAATAATACAAAGCGGCTTTTCTTCTCCAGCATGACAAAGGCCAGTGCGCCAAGGAAGGCAAACAGGTAGCACAGGACAGCTGCTATATTTTCATCCAATCCCGTGGAAGACTTATAGACTGACATATCAAAGTGATCCCCCTTTAGAAGTTTTCAAGCTCAGGCTCTGTACTATACAAACTATGAGGTAGGGAACGTAGGATATGCTAACCCTCGGCAGAAAAGTTCAAACCCGATAAGCCGTACTCGAAAAATGAACATAAAAACGATAGAAACTTATAAGTTCGGTTCAGCTAAGCTGTGTTTGAAATATGAAAAGGCTGAACGAAAGTGAATTCGCTCAGCCATTTACACAGTTATACACAATTTTTGCACATGTTGTACGCAATTTATCCACTGTATCACCATGCTTATCCACAAAATAAACATGGTTTATACACAAATTGTGCACAAACTGTAGACAATATGATATTTACTCACATGTTGCGCACATTTTGTCCACAAACTATCAACAAGTTGGTCTTAGTAGTGGATATCTTGTAGTATTTAGCGGTCTCCACGTTGTAAACGACGGCGTGGATGCGTGATTTTACCCTTTTTATTCTCGTCATCCTCTTTGGGGATAAGTCGTTCATCAGTGCGTCCGTCATGATGATTATCAAAGGCGTATTCGGTCATTTTCCACTCGGAAGTACCTAAAACAACATCAGCGGGAAAATGCTGACCTCTGTGCAAATGCTGCTCATGTCCATCCTCATCCACATAAATCCCATCCACTTCTACCTTTTCGCCCGTTAGCGGGAGCAAATCCTTTCCTTTGTGTTCCATTGTATCCCCTCCGTCTGGCTTATTCTTCATTAAGTTGTCCGGATGGAGGGTCTTTTATCCACAAGCTGATGCAAAATATCCTCGGCAATCCGGTCTGCGGGATGGGGCTTGCGAAGCAGTTCAATCGAATGCTTCATCTCCGCAGCGAGAGAAGGGCTGGAAATCAGCTCGATACAATGCTGGATGAGCTCCTGCGTCGTGCGAGCAATGCGGGCGGCTCCTTTTTGCTCCAAATACAGGGCGTTATTTAGCTCCTGACCGGGTACGGGCTTGAACACAAGAATGGGTAGACCGGATGCGATGCTTTCCGAGAGTGTGATGCCCCCGGGCTTCGTAATCACCATATGGCTTGCTCGCATGAGTGCGGGAACATAGTCTACGAATCCATAGGTGTATATATTGGGATGGCCTGCATACAGCGCATCCAGTTCTGCTTTCAATTGCTGGTTGCGCCCGCAGACGATCAATAGCCTTAGCTGTGGAAGCTGGCTTAATTGCCGACAGATGTCCAGTATGCCAGATAGTACACCATAGGCTCCTGCCATAATCAGCAGCGTTGTAGTCCCTGAGATGGGCTGCGGGATCGTATGCTGCTGATTGGCTGCTTCTTCCGTGGACATAGGATAAAAAGAAGCATGGATGGGGATACCCGTAGCGACAATACGCTCAATAGGTATTCCCCGCTGTGCTGCCTCCTGCTGAATATCCTCTGTGGCTACATAGTAGCGGTCAATATCAGGATGTAGCCATCGTCCATGCAGGTCGAAATCTGTAACCACGTTGACAATCGGCAGCTTCATTCCCAATTTGCGGCGCAACACCGGGAGAGCCAGCTGCGGGAACGTATGTATGACGAGGTCGGGTTTTTCTTTGTCGAGTGTAAGCGCCAGTTGTCGCATTCCAAAGGAATGCAGCACGCTGCCAAAGGCTGACTTGGCCTGCATCCCTCGTGTGATGTTATAGACCCAGCCGTAAAGCTGAGGAATCGTTTTGAAGCTTTGCATATATACAAATTTGGTCAGATCATTCAACCAGGGATGGGATTCAGCCATTAAGTCGAGGAGTTGTACCTCACAGCGTCCGATTCTTCGCAAGCTATCCATGATTGCCCGGGCGGCCTGTACGTGGCCTTCTCCGTAGCTAGCATATAAGATTAATATTTTTGGTGCTGCGGCTTCCATGATGTTTAGCCCCCTATTATTCAATAAGCGCATAAAGCTCATTTTAGGAACGTTCCAGGCTGAGGGAGGATACGGCTGGCAAAATGTAGCGCTCCAGTAGTGAGCGTGGATTTTTCCAGCGGCTGACCTTGCTGTCTGCAGTAAATACCACGACTGCATCGGCTTCAGGCACAAGATAAATTTGTTGTCCTCCATGTCCATGCGCACATGCGTAGTCGATGCCATGAAGTCGTCCGGTCCACCATTGGAATCCGTAGTCCCCGAATTCTGGATAGCCTTCAACCTGTCGCTGCGTCGCTTGACGCAGCCAATCAGCCGGGATCAGCTCCTGTCCAATCCAGAAGCCTTGATGAAGGCAGCAATCGCCGAATTTAGCCATGTCACGTGATGTGAGATACAGACCGATGTGCCCCATAGTATAACCCTCAGGGTCTGTAGCCCATCCACTTCTTCCGAAACCTAACGGCTCGAAGAGATGCTGTAGCGCGTACGTATAGGCGTCAGTTCCGCAGCATTGGGTCAGCAGTACGGACAACAGATGCGAATCCACACTGCGGTATTGGAATACGCCCAATTGATCCGCCTGCACTGGCAGGCGCAGGGCAAAGGACGGCCAGCTTTTGCTGCGATGAAAACGGCGGATAAAAGCCTCGCCAAGCTTTTTGCCCGTCTGCCAATACAGACCGGATGTCATCGTCAGCAAATGGCGAATCGTAACCCGCTCCAGCAGCGGGTCCTCCCGCCGTGGCAGATACTCAGGCAACAGCTTATGCACAGCCGTCTCCGGCCCAGGCATATCGCCACGTGCCATGGCAATACCGATGAGCGTGGAAGTGAAGCTTTTGGTCGCGGATCGCAGATCGTTCAGAGCGCTTGCTTCGTGTCCGTTGTAATAGCGTTCCCAGATCAGTTTGCCGCGGCGAAGCAGCAGGAAGCTGCGCATTTTAGTAAACTTTTTCTCGATTTCGCGGTCAGCCTGATCGAGCAGGGAGGCATTGATGCCCTCCTCCTCACAAGTTCCGTTGCTCAGGGCAGATAGACGGGCGACCGGGGCGGTGAACAACGGAGCATAGCGGCGCATCCTTTTCCCTCCTTGTTATGTTTATTTATTTTACCCCAAACACATACACTCCAAAAGCCGATAAATAAGGTATGCCTCTGTGAGCCAGCTAGATCGTTACTCCAAATAACATGAAGCGTAAAAGATAGGTAAACTCAATGTAAATTTACTGGAAAGCTGAAAGCAGTATCTGAATATGTTATAATGGGGTAGTGATTCAGCCAAACGAAGATCGGTTAATACTAGTGTCAGGTACATGCCTTGCATAAGGCGTTCCCGACCTAAGCTGCATTAGACATACTACTTCACTGCATAAGGACATCTATACTTTTCGGCATTCTCTTCAACGGAGCACTTATTTTCAACGTTTTGGGAGGGAGTTACATGGCAACGAAAGGTCACAATGAAGTAAAGGAAAGTCTGCGGGAAATGACTCGAATTTTCCGGCCTAAGGATCCCAAAAAATTTGTAAAGGAATATGTGCGAAAATACCGGATTACAGGAGGGTATGAGGAAGAGTTAACCATGGTGGTGGAAAACGAACTCGGTCGCATAAATTCTTCAGTATCTTAAAGGGTACGATTACCCGCAAAACTAGAAATACGCCTTTTATAAACCGTCTATCCACAGAGGAGACGGTTTTTTTGTGTTCGTCTTGCATACAATGGGATAGGTTTAGTAAAAATGGTGTGACAAAGGAGGCGGATTCCAATAGAAGTAGCGATACGAACACCGGAGGAAATCGGCTATATGAGAGAAGCCGGGCGCATTTTGGCTGATTGCCATCGTGCGCTGGAGAGCCGTATTCTTCCGGGAATTACAACGCTTGAAATTGATGCATGGGTGGAACAGTTTTTGAGCAAGCGCGGTGCCACGCCGGAACAAAAGGGCTATAAAGGCTTTCCTTATGCCACCTGCGCTTCGGTCAACGAGGTCGTATGTCATGGCTTCCCCTCGGAGCGGGTGCTGCATGATGGGGATATTGTGACCATCGACATCGTGGTTAACAAGGACGGCTGGTTGGCCGACCGGGGGTGGACCTATGCGGTAGGTAACGTCAGTCGTCCGGTCGCACGGCTGTTACGACAGACCCATAAGGCGCTGGTACGCGGAATCGAGGTTGCCCGTCCGGGGAGGACGTTGGGGGATATCGGGCACGCGGTGGAAAAAACGGCAGGTTGGCGGCGCTTTGGCATCGTCAAGCCTTTGATCGGACATGGGATTGGCCGCCAGATGCATGAGCCGCCGGATGTTCTGCACTACGGCCGTGCCAGAACGGGATTGCCGCTGCGTGAAGGAATGGTGATTACCATCGAGCCGGTATTTACGCTCGGAACCGAAGGAGCCGTGCTGTGGGATGATGATGGGTGGACCATCAGCACGGCCGACGGCAGTTGGGGCGCACAATACGAGCATACGATTGCAATCACGAAGAATGGCCCATACATTTTGACCTCGTAAAGGATAGTGTGCCTTAGGGAGTCCAATGTGCTTTCTTTTGCATTAGGCTCTCTAGGTGAATTTTTTCTCAGGATGATTCTTCATGGTGTTCATAGATATTTTTCGATAGAGCAACAGATAGATACTCAGCTCAATGGGAGAGGATACGGCCATCACAATTCCAGCCACTTTGCCGTCCAGCCCAGGAAAAAAACAGATACACAGGATTAGCGCAAGAATCGCAAAACCCACAGAAAACAGCCTGCCAATGAAGATGGGTTTGGTATTGCCGATCAATATCGACCGCCCAATAAAATATTCTACCCACGGATAAAATGCGACATAGACAGCCAATATGCGAAGCAGCCCTCTGGTTTCCAGCAACAGCTCTCCTTCCAGTCCCAATACATTCCGCAACACAGGGTCACCTGCAAATCCGAAGGATAACAACAGCAACAGCAATGGCGACAGGGCCGACAAAAAGCTCAAAAATATCAGAACCTCCCGGCGCCTGGACGTATAAAATTGAATGACAATCTGATGTAGGGAACTGCAAAACCAGACGAATAAATTCAAAATTTGCAAGGCTACGGAGAAAGAGGCCACGGCCAAAAGCGGGTCCGATGTATTGTTCAGCGCAGCTTGTATGGAAGGATTCAGAATGACCAGTACTAGCGCCGAATACAGCAAAGGAAGGTAAAAAGGGAGCAGATGTTTTGCATCTTGGATGGTTTGCTCTCCGTTGTCAGTCGGCAGCTTTCTTTTCAGAACCCGCCCTTCCAAAAAGGTGATGACCAGCTCAATGAAGATGCCTGCAATAAAAATGGCGGCCCCGATTCGTCCGTCATTCGTCCAGCCTGCACGGATTAAAAACCAAGACGCGAGCAGCATCACGACAATACGTATGGACGAGCTGAACGTCATCCATGCGGTTCGATGCTTGTTAATGATAAGTCCCTGATAAATGTTACGGACAGCAACCAATATGTATAGTAAAGTAAGAACCTGAAATACGTTCTTGGTAGGTTCGATCAATGCCGGAGATACGCCGAATACATACTGAAAGACCAGATTACCTACGGGTGTCAGCCCGATACTCCAGCCAACGATCAGTACAGCCGCCGCTACGAATGCACATAAAATACCGATAGAATGAACCGACTTGCGGTCATAGCCGAATTTCGTGGTCATTTGCCGCACGGCGGTTAACGGCGTTTCCAGCAGCAGGCACAGGCTGACAGCGACCGCATAGCTGCTTAATGTAAATGAAGGATACTCTGAACGCGCGAGCACGGCATTCACGATGACATGCGTTAATGCGGCAATCAAAGACGAAATGCCTAGCGGAACATAAAATAAAACGATTTTATTCAAGTTGAATCCTCCAATAACAACTGAGTAGTATAAGAGCTGCTGTAATATCGAACTTCACGAAACAATGAATATTTTTTATTATAGATCAAGATTCGGCTCGTCGATAGAATAATAAGCATAATATTGGAAATAGGGGTGGCCCAAATGATAATCAGGGAAGCAACGATAACAGATACTGCGGACATCGCCAAGGTGCATGTGGATTGCTGGAGAACGACATACAAAAATATAATGCCTGACGAGGTTCTGGAGCAGCTTTCCTATGAGCAGAGAACAGAGCTGTGGAATGAAAATCTGTCCAGTGAGGATGGTCATCTGGTATTTGTAGCGGAAAATGAGAAGGGGGAAATCATCGGATTTGTAAGTGGAGGTCCGGAAAAGTCAGGAGAATACCCCCCGTATGGGGGGGAAATAACGGCTATTTATGTTTTAAAAGAATACAACAGTTTGGGGCTGGGGAGGGGCTTATTGATGCGTCTACTACAGCATTTCAGCAGTATGCAGATTCATTCCGCGATTGTGTGGGTGTTAGCGGATAATCCAGCATGTACATTTTATGAAAGGCTGGGGGCCAAGCTAGTAGTAGAACAGCATCTTATTCATATAGGTGGCAAAAACCTGAATATGTTAGCCTACGGCTGGGGAACTATTCCGACAGAATCCGCTTTTGTCCTTCAAGAGCGCGAATAGGCGCGACATTTTGCGTGAATTCCAGCGTTCCCAGATAGCGGCCTTCGGCATCACGAATGGCAAAATAACGGATGTAGACAAATTTGTCCTTGATCGGAATCCAAAAATCCTCCACATCCTTGCGACCTGCTTTGAAGTCCTCCAGCAGCTTCTCAACGACATGCACGCTTTGCGGCGGGTGGCAATTTTGTACGGTACGACCAATAACGGCCTTTGTGCGGGCAAAGATCCGTTCTTTGCCGTGAGAGAAATAGCGAACAACATCATTCTCATCGATAAAGGTCAAATCAACGGGGAGGTGGTTCATCAGCAGTTCCAATTGTTGCACGGATAGAATCCCCGTCTCGAATCGCACAAAGCCTTGTGGTGTTCCTGATGCTCCTTCCTTTTGCTCAACCGCTTCTACAGGCTCCGCCGCACGCTCTGGTATCCATTCCCGCTCAGGAGCGGTCAGACAGAACCCGATTTCCGCGCTTTCCCTGGCTATTTTTAGCCATTCATCCTCAGTTAGCTTGCCAAGTGCCATCGGCAGTAAAATATTTTCTTCTTTGAATATCATTTCGTTGACTTCGCTTATGATATGGGCAAGCGCCTTCCCGATCAGCTCACGATCTCCGTTATATTGGGTGAGCAGGTTCTTTGCCTCTTTGATCGAATTACGGATGCCGTCGTCCACTCCCCACATCACTTTGGTAGGACCGAATATGCCGTAGCGCTCCAGATAAGGGAAGACCAGATTTTCTTTGCGGCTATAGTGCTTGTCGAGATCCATCAGCAGGCTTAAATCCTCGAGCAGCTTGTAAATAACCTTGGGGCTGTCCTCCTTTTGAAATTGCTCTGCATGCAATGCCAGCTTGAAGTTGACCAGCCGTTCGATCTCCCGGTTTTCCAGCTTGAAGGTGTGGACAGGATGTCCCGGCTGTTCCTCTGGTCCTGAAGGACGGTGAATATCCTCAATAGAGCCCTTGAATATCGATGTATGCACGGAACAGAGGCGTTGGACTTCCGACACCGGGATTCCCTCCTCGGTCATCAATGCATGCTCCATGGCGGAAATTTCAGACACGCTTACTCCGCCTACGGCCTCTGCGAAGCGCGCTTTAACTTCTTCCACGCTTTTTCCGGCATGTAATTCTTTTATAATTTCCTTCAGGATTCGTTGACGTTCTGTTAATTCCTGTGGTGTATGTTCACGGTTGTTAATTAACTCGCTCATGATCTTTAGCTCCTTTATTTTTGAATGGTAAAACCATGCTGCATAAACGTCTGCTGCACAGTTTCCATACTTATTTTCTTTAATGTAGTTCCTTTGGACAGTGTCATAAAACGTCCCGCGGTTTGTAGCATGCCAGGCTTGGCGATATCGTGAAAACCAAGCTCTACCATAATGCTCGTCACTTCGGGATATCGACTAACAAGGTTAAATATCGGCTCATCCCAATGCAGTATCTTATCCATCTGCTCATCCCCTTTAGTGAGAACGTTTATCAGTTACAGAGTAGCATAGGTTCTGACCAACCTTTGTGATTGTACGCACAATTTAAATTTTTAAAATTGACAGGTGTGTTGTACAGTTTATATACTGTGTATAAAGATATATACAGTAATAACACTGATTACGGTGATGATCCTCAGAAGCCATAAGAGCTGAGGCTATCATTACAGACGGTGCAGAAGGGATCAGGATGAGAAAATGGCAATCATGAAGCAGGCATGGGCAATCACCCGTCAGGATTTTCGCAATAATCCATATGCGCTATTGTGGACATTACTTTTTATTATGTATCTGGGTTTTACCATGAGCTTTGTTGTAAGTATGGAGTTTGGTGAGAGTGGAGCTTTAAATCCGGCAGCTGATTTTGTCATGCTGGTGCTGATGCCGTTTCTTGGATTCATTTATAACCGTCGTACATTTAAATATTTGCAGGAAGACTCCTATACACATATGCTGGCTTTCCTTCGCACATTGCCCATCCCGGTGAGCGCGGTCATTATGAGCCGCATTCAACAAGCGATTTTTGCGTTTATCGGGAACAGTGTGGTGTTTTTTATTCTTCTGTTTACGGTGTCAGGAACGCTTCGGGCCTATGCCGGCTCAGGTTTCTTTATATCGTTTGCTCTGACCTGGATAGGCTACGGGATGCTGATTCAAGCCATCTATATGTATTTGGAATTTCTTAAAAGGGGAAAAGCCTACTTTTGGCTATCACTTATCATCATGCTGATTTGCGGAATGATTTCGATTATGGTTCGAATATACGGAGCCAATCTGGTATCCATAACGGCATTTTACAGCAAGGAATGGCAGCTGTTGTCCCCCGTGATGTGGGGAGCGCTGGCGACAGGAGTTTTTGGAATTTTTGTGTCCTATCGAATGACACTGCGCAAGCTTATCAAGCGTGATCTGGCATAGCAGCATGTGTAGGAGGATACAGAGAGGGGAGAGACGCAGGTGAATATACCGGTGCACATTGATGAGAATAGCGCTGAACCGCTGTATGCGCAGATTGAAAAGCAGCTTCGTTCACTCATCGTAACCGGACAGATTGCAGCGGGAACGCTGCTTCCCTCCATTCGGGAGTTTGCGGGGACGCTCCGTTGCAGCGTGATCACCGTCCGGCGGGTCTATCAGGATTTGGAGAACGAGGGCTTGCTTCGTACCCGCCAGGGAACGGGAACCTTCGTCGCGCTAGTAGAGGAAAATATGCGTTCAGCCCACCGACTCAAGGCGGTGACCGAGGCACTGGACACAGCGATTGCTACGGGCATCGCTGTACAGATGACAGAGCAGGAATTGTTGGAGCTTTTCGCAGAGATGGTGAAGAAAAGGTATGAAGTCAAAGCAAAGGAGTGACCGCCAGTGAAAATCCATGTAAACAACCATGTGGAAGTGCCAGTGGGAGCACCGGAGGAAATACAGGTGAAAACACCGATTATTGAGATGAACCAGGTCTATAAAACCCGGAGAGACCGCCAGATTGGACCGATTAATCTGACCATTGAGCCGGGATATGTGGTCGCTTTGGCTGGACATAACGGATCAGGAAAAAGTACATTGATTCATTTGCTGACCCAGCTTGTTCACCCGGATGCTGGTGAAATTCGCTGGTTCGGTCAAGTGTACCCTGAAGGTATGCCTGTAGATACGCGGCAATGGGTTGGATACGTACCGGAGCATCCGACCCGCGAGGAAGACCGACTCACGGCAGAAGCAGCAGCGGCTTTTCGAGCGGTATGGTATCCGGGCTGGGATGAAACCCGTTTTCAGCGTCTGATAAAACGATTTCAGGTTCCTCTGCATACCAAATTATCGCGTATGTCCAAAGGAGAGCGGCGTAAGTTTGAGCTGGCTGCTGCCTTGGCGCCTCATCCGCGTTTATTGCTGCTGGATGAGCCTTCGTCGGGCCTGGACCCTTTTGCATGGAAGATTATGCTGGAGGAACTGCGGGATTGTATGAAAAACGGCAAAACGACGGTCGTTATCGCCACTCATATCATAGATGAAATCAAGCGCTTGGCAGATTATATTGTCTTGATGCATGAAGGCAGGCTGCTCGGCAAGCTGGAAAAGGACCATTTGCTCGAAAATAGCAAGGAAATATGGTTTGAGGGCACGCCGGAGGAAGCATCGGAGCTTCCGGGGGTTATAGAAACAGAGAGCGAAGGAAGATTGCAGCGGATTGTAACGTTGGCGGCGATAGAAGCCAGTGCCATATTGGAGCAAGCAGGTATTCGTCCCATCCGTGTGCGGCGTCTGGAGCTGGATGATATTTTAATGCATTGGTCTGCGGGGCAACTACCGAATAATGAAGAGACTTTCGTGCAGAAGAAAGGGGCGAAGTATTCATGAGTATGCTGCAATTGGAAAAAGTCGTGAAGCAATATGGAAATCATACGGCAGTAAACGGAATTTCACTGAACGTGAACGGGGGAGAGATTTACGGACTGCTGGGAGGTAATGGAGCAGGTAAAACGACAACCATGCGAATGGTGCTCGGCCTGATTTACCCTGACGGGGGAAGCATTCAATATGAGGGTAAGCCGTATAGCAAGGAGCTTCAGCGGACAATGGGCTATTTGCCCGAGGAGCGAGGGCTATACCCCAAGGTGAAGGTGAGCGAGCAAATAAACTATTTGGGCAGGCTGCGCGGCATGTCGGCCAAGGAGGCGGACAAAAGTCTGCGCTACTGGCTGGAGCGTTTTGGCGTACCTGAATATTACGATAAGCGGATTGAAGAGCTATCCAAAGGGAATCAGCAGAAAATGGGCTTTATTGCAGCCGTCGTGCATCGCCCCACGTTGCTTATATTGGATGAGGCCTTCAGCGGGCTAGATCCTGTGAACGTCGAGCTGCTTAAGGAGACGGTGAAGGAACTGCGGGACGATGGGACTGCGATTTTATTCTCGACCCACCGCATGGAGCATGTGGAAGAGCTGTGCCGCCATATCACAATTTTACATCGTTCGAATACCGTTGTGCAGGGAAGTGTGCAGGAGATCAAAAATCGCTACCCGCGTGAAAAAGTTCGGCTTATCACTACAGGTGAAGTGAACGGACTGGAGCAATTGCCTGGTGTGCGTCGTGTGGAGCCTATGGATCGCGGCTGGATGCTGCATATTGAGCAGCCGGATGCGGCAAAGCTGATTTTACAAACCGCTCTGGAGCAAGCAGATGTGGAGCATTTTGAGATCAAGGAACCTACGCTGAACGAAATTTTCATCCGAGAGGTGGGGGATTCTCATGAATAGATTGGGGACAGTGATCGGTTTTACGTTTCGTCAGAAGGCAAAAACCAAATCTTTTATCATTACGACGCTGGTATTGGCCTTGCTCATTACCCTGGGCATGAACCTGCCGTATTTGATTTCTTTGTTTAAAGGAGAAGGGGCAGGTGCTGCAGGCGGCTTCGGGAAAACAGCAGCCGAACAACATCGTCTGGCACTGATTGCCGGGAGCCGAACAGAGGTTGCCGATCAATTGGAGAAATTCACCAAGGAGCAGTCCAACCCGGCAGCCACTTGGGTGCGTTATGAGAACACTGAAGCTCCGGCCATGCAGCAGGCCTTGAAGAACGGGAAGCTGCAGGGTTATGTGGAGTTCAAGGAGCCTGTCGCCAAGGGAGCAACGTTTCCCCAAGTGGAGTACGTATCTGTACAAAAAGAACCGTCCCCCGCAGTTATCACATTGCTACAAACGGGGCTACAGGCTGCAAAGGTTCAAGCCATCATTGGCGGCAATGTGTTGACCAGTGATCAAGTTCGTGAAATTAGCACACCTGTAGTCGTGGATAGCAGGAAAGTGGACAGTCCGTCTGAGACGGGGGGAGCTGCAGAGACAAAGGATAAAGCGACCTCTATGATAAACTATGGCTTGGTCTATATACTGATGATCCTGTTCTTCACCTCGTCCATGATGACGGGCAATATGATTGCTTCGGAGGTGACTTCGGAAAAAAGCTCTCGTATTATGGAAATTCTCATCACAAGCGTATCACCGTTGACTCAAATGTTCGGGAAAATTATCGGTATTTTTCTGGTCGGATTGCTGCAAATTGCGGTTTTTGCCGCCGTCGTGTGTGCCAACCTCATGCTGCCGCATAACGGTGCCATCCTCAGCTCAGCCGGGCTGGACCTGTCACAGTTGAACACTGCGGTGCTCAGCTACGGTTTGATTTTTTACATCCTGGGCTACTTTCTGTACGCCGTATTGTTCGCGGCTGTTGGCTCCATCGTTAGCCGTACGGAGGAACTGGGGCAGGCGATCATGCCGATTACCGTGCTGTCACTGGCGGCCTTTTATATCGGTATCTTCAATATAGCCGCACCTGACACGATGTTCGTCAAGGTCGCTGGATACATTCCATTCTTTTCTCCGACCGTCATGCTGCTGCGAATTGGTCTGGAACGGGCAAGCCTGCTGGAAATATGGCTGTCACTTGCCATTCTGGTCGCCTCCATCCTGTTCTTCGGCTGGCTGGCCGCCAAGATTTACCGTACTGGCGTCTTAATGTACGGCAAACGCCCTACTTTCAAAGAGCTAAGAAAGGCTATGAAGGCCTATAAAATTTAGATTTTTTTCAGAAGTGTGAGTTACGGTTATAATTGAGACGAATTTGGTCAATAACTGAGACTTTCTTGGGTATATGTTTGATACTTTTTTAAAGCCAGTAGAAACAAAATCCCTTGTTTCTACTGGCTTTTTTAGATTATTTTTATTTTCCGAATGTCCATTCTGAAAAGATATCCATCTTCTTGTACAAGCATTCAAGCCGCCCTGTTGGATTGGGCGGCTTGAATTTGCAACAAATTTTATATGCTACTGTCCGTTCGAGCTCCAGCTTCTCTTCTTGAGCAGATAGATTCCCGCTACCAGGATGAACCACACCGGCGTAACGAACAGGGCCACTCTTGTATCCTCAGCCAATGCCAGGATGACCAGAACGAAGACGAGAAAAGCCAGCACTACATAGTTGGACAACGGGTACAGCGGCAGCTTGAACGGGTTGCGGCCAGCCAGCTCCGGCCGGGTACGACGGTATCTCAGATGGCTGATCACGATGATTCCCCAAACAAAGAGAAAGCAAACGGTCGACACGCTCGTAATGAGGGTAAATACCCCCTCGGGCATCACATAGTTCAGGACAATCGCGATCAGAATGACGATACTGGAGAACATCAATGCATTGGACGGAACCTTTCTGCTGTTCAGCTGGCTGAGCGAGCTCGGAGCGTTATGATCCTTGGCCATGGAGTATACCATCCGGCTTGTACTAAAAATAGCACTGTTGCAGGCTGAAGCCGCAGATGTCAGCACAACAAAATTGACAATTCCCCCGGCTGCGGTCATGCCAATGGCCGTAAATACCTGTACAAACGGACTTTCGCTCGGTACAATTGCGTTCCACGGATAAATACTCATGATGATCAGCAATGCGCCGACGTAGAAGAGCAGGATCCGGATCGGGATATTATTGATCGCCTTCGGAATGACCTTCTCGGGGTCCTTGGTTTCCCCTGCCGTCAGCCCAACAAGCTCCATGCCTACGAAGGCGAAGACCACCATTTGAAAAGAAAGCAGAAAACCATGAATCCCTTTCGGGAATATTCCGCCATGATTCCATAGATTCGCAAAGCTCGAAGGTCCCTTGGCGGTGGAGAAGCCTTTGACAATCATAAATAATCCGACGAGAATGAGGGCCAGAATCGCCAATACCTTGATCAGGGCGAACCAAAATTCCATCTCCCCGAACAGCTTAACCGTGGCCAGGTTCATAAGGAGCAGAATCACAAGGGCGATTAACCCCGGCATCCACTGAGGAACCTGCGGGAACCAATATTGAGTATACAGCCCGACTGCTGTCAGATCCGCCATCGCAATCGAAATCCAGCAGAACCAGTAGGTCCAGCCCGTAACAAAAGCGGCCATATTCCCCAGATAGTCACTTACAAAATCAACAAACGAATGATACTCCAAATTACTAAGCAACAGCTCTCCTAATGCACGCATTAGCAGGAACAGAACCATACCTGTAATAATGTAGGCGATCAGGATGGACGGACCTGCCAGATGGATCGATTTTCCTGCCCCGAGGAATAAGCCGGTACCAATCGCACCTCCGATGGCCATCAGCTGTACATGCCTGTTTTTTAACCCCCGTGTCAACGTTTCTTCCTGCATGGTATTGTCACCACTCTCTTTCTGTAAATACACTCTATGGACTGAAAATTTTTATACCTTTCATATTATAATAATTTGACCAGAATACCTATCCTTAAGCTGAATTTTTTTAGTTCATACCAAAAAGCCCACCTTTCACGAATAGATGAGCTGTGTTCGCGTACAACCAGGTCTTGAATCCGAAGTCATTGGTCATCTGTGATTTCGTATCGTGTATTTCAGATCATTTACGAAACGGCAGTATAAGGTCTATACTTAGGTACAAAAAAGGAAGTTATGTATGTTCATAACGTTGAATCGGAGACTTAATGCTGCGATGCCGCTGATTACCCCCATCAGCATTCTAATTGGCGTTCTGATCGGTACGCCTTTGTCGGAATTTACCGGATTCTCTCCCTGGTTGTTTGCCTTCATGACCTTTGCGGGCAGTATCAGCATGGGCTTCAAAGATTTTGTCCATGTGATGAAGCATCCCGGCCCGCTGATTGCCTGCCTGTTTATCCTTCACCTGGCCATGCCGCTGCTTGCCATGATGCTTGGGCATCTGTCTTTCGGCGACGACCCTTATACGATTACCGGGCTTATTCTTGGTGCGGTCATCCCCACCGGCATTTCCAGCTTCGTGTGGGTCAACATCTACAAAGGCAATACAGCGCTGACGCTAGCCATTATTTTGATTGATACGATTCTGGCTCCATTCGCCGTTCCCGGCGTTATGTCCCTGCTGATTGGAGCGGATGTGCAGCTTGATACCTGGGCGATGATGCAAAGTCTGTTCTGGATGATTGTCGTCCCTTCGCTAATCGGCATGGTGTTGTACGAATGGACCAAAGGGAAAATCAAGCAGGTATGGGGACCTCGACTTGGCCCATTCTCCAAGCTGGCTATGGCACTTGTCGTGATGATTAACGGTTCGGTAATCGCGCCCTATCTGGTTGATTTTAATTTAAAGCTTGTCGGGGTGTGCCTATCGATAGTCGCTCTTGCTTCTACTGGATATGTGATCGGTTACCTGATCTCCAAGCTGATGAGGTGGAGCGATGCCGACCGTACTGCACTTGTCTTTAACGGCGGTATGCGCAATATCAGCGCAGGAGCTGTACTTGCCATCACCTATTTCCCGGCTCCGGTAGCGCTGCCTGTGGTGCTGGGAATGATTTTCCAACAATCCACCGCGTCTCTGGTCGGATTTCTGCTAAGCCGCCATGACCGGGGCAAGGCCAAGGAGCAGGGAGTCGCCGCCTAGAAGGACTCAAATGGGAAATACTTTTAATTTGATCTTGCTGTTTTTTTAATTTTCACAACGGCTTACTTCTGAGTAAAGGGACGGGGCTATAACCGATATAGTCACTGAAGCTTAAAATATTTTTCTCCTACTAGAGGAAAGATATCCGAGTTCTTCTCGGTATTTGGCCACCGTTCTGCGTGACAGTTCCAGCCCTTCCTTAGCCAGCAGTTCTGTGATTGCCTGATCTGAAAACGGTTTTTGCTTGTCTTCGCCGTCGATAAGCTGCTTAATACGCATTTTTGCGCTCTCCGATGAAGTGGCATCTCCGTCTTTCGCCCCCAGGGCGGAGGTAAAGAAATATTTAAGCTCGAACAATCCACGGGGCGTCTGCATGTATTTATTACTGACAGCCCGGCTGATCGTGGATTCATGCAAGCCGGTACTTTCAGCAATCTCCTTTTGGGTCATCGGTTTAAGGTAATGAACGCCATGCTCGAAAAATTCCCGCTGTCTATCAACAATGGCTTGGGCTACACGCATCAGGGTCAGGCGGCGCTGCTCAAGGCTATGAATAAGCCATAATGCCGTATTCATCTTCTCATGTAGAAACTGCCTCTCTGTCCCCAACGCCTGCTCCCGGAGCATACGCTGGTAAAAAGGATTAATCCCGACGCGCGGGACTGTGATATCATTAACTGTCACAATGTAGCCGTTCTTGGATTTCTCTACCGAAATATCTGCTATATGATACTGGTGTTCATATGGGGCAAATGCCGCTCCCGGACAGGGATTCAACTTGCGTATCTGGTCGGTGAGTTGCTGTACCTCGCGAATGTTGATACCCAGAACATCCGCGATTTTTTGTATGCGGTTACATGAAAGGTTGACCATGTGATGGCGCACGATCTCTTCCAGGTAAACATCATCATTACCGGCATATCGCAGCTGCAAAAGAAGACATTCCTCCAGGCTGCGGGCAGCGATTCCTGCCGGTTCAAAGCCTTGGATCAGGGCGAGTATATTTTCAACCTCTTCAGTAGGGGCGTCAAGTATTCGGGCAACTGTATTTACCTCCAGCTCGAGGTAGCCTTTTTCATTTAAATTCCCAATAAGAAACATGCCAATCATCTGTTGTAGCTTGGATAACCCGCGGACCATCCCGAGTTGCGCTTTGAGATGTCTATATAAATTATCCGCAGGGTTAGAGACAAAATCCAGAAGATCTACCGGATTATCGTTTTTTCGTGGTGAATATTCTTCCTCTTTACCTATCCTTTTAATGGACATGTCAATCTCCGTCAAATCAATAATCGGATTTTCATCCGCTTGCTCATGAAGATAGGACATTAGATCGGCCGAAGAATATTGAAGAATCGTGATAGCTTGTCGTAATTCAGGAGTCATAACCAGCCTGAATGCTTGCTCTTGCTGTAATCCGTAGCGTATCATTTTATCTCAGCTCCTTGCTGGGCAACAATATAGCTTTTAATTAAACTTATTCGTGAAGCTAATGCAATTATACTGCCAACCTCTGATCTTGGAAAAGAAATTTGTCAGTTTATTTTTTTGTAGAGGTTTATTTCTTTTTTTATATACTAATTACATGAGAACTAGTCAGGCTGGGGGAATACTGTGAAACGAATTGATGAGATTTTAGAGTATATTGCCAATGGCACAAAGAAACTATCGGTAGAGGCTTTGCTGGACGGCGGTGGAATTACGGCTGCGGAAATAGCCGATCTTCAGAATATGCTGAGAAATAATGTAAGCAAGGAGCTTAATAGCCTGCTTCGCGCCGACTTGATCATTAAAATCAAGGGAAGACCCGTCAAGTTTTTGCACAAGCAGGTAATCGAGGAGACCTTTAGAGTCCAGCTGAAAGAGAAACAAATCCAAGTCAACAGCATTAATGAAATATTGCTGCCCGGAGAGCAAGTCGATCCGTTTCACGCCTTAATCGGTTTCATGGGTAGTATGAGAAATCAGGTTGAGCAGGGAAAAGCGGCAATATTATACCCGCCGAAGGGTCTACATACGCTGATTGTGGGGCAGACTGGCGTGGGAAAAACGATGTTCGCCAGGTTAATGTATAATTATGGGAAGTATATGAAGCGGTTTTCAGAACAAGCACCGTTTATCGTATTTAACTGCGCCGATTATTATAATAACCCTCAACTGCTGCTTTCCCACATTTTTGGTCATGTGAAAGGGGCGTTTACCGGGGCTGATCGGGAGAGGGAGGGGCTGGTCGAGAAAGCTGATGGAGGCATCCTGTTTTTGGATGAGATTCATCGGCTGCCTCCAGAAGGCCAAGAAATGATATTTTATTTCATGGACACCAACAGTTATAACAAATTGGGTGAGTCGGAGCGCAAACGGGAAGCGAACGTGCTGCTCATCGGCGCTACGACCGAAGATCCCGGTTCTTCCATGCTTAAAACCTTTATTAGACGGATACCGATTACGATCAACATTCCTTCCCTGCAAGAGCGAACAGTTGAAGAGCGATTTTTGATTCTAAAGCATCTCTTTGCAAACGAGGCCCATCGTGTGAACAAGCCCATTCGGGTTGAACTGGAAACTGTAAAAGCACTGATTGGCAGCGTCACCTATGGCAATATCGGCCAGTTAAAATCGAACATTCAGCTTGTGTGTGCCAAAGGATTTTTGAACAGCATACATGAAAATAAGGAAGAAATTGAACTTGATTTTAAAATTTTGCCTGGAAATATCAAGGAAGGTCTATTTAATATGGGGAAAAACCGCAAGGAGATTGCCGAAATGGAAATGGTCAACTCCTCGCTGTATATTACTCCTGAAGGTAGCAAAGGAATGGATGAAGCAGATGCTTCGGAACTGCCGTTCAACCTTTACAAACTGATTGAAGACAAAATAGGGATGCTGAAGGAGGAAGGGCTCGACGATAGCTTTATCAATAAGTTTATTACTACAGATGTCAATATTCATATTAAAAGCTTCTATAACCGATTTTATAACATCAAAGGAGGCCGGGAACGGATCCTTAAAATCGTGGGCAGAAATATCCTGGAATTCGCTGAACAGGTGCAGGAGATGGCTCAAAAAGAACTGAACAGAAAGTACAGCGACAGGTTTGTTTATGCCTTCAGCCTTCATTTAAGTGCCTTTTTAAAGCGAATCCGAGAGAAAAAATATATTAGCAAACAAGTCTATGATCCGATTAATGATCAGGATGAAGAATACAGACTGGCACTCATTATCAAGGATTTGATTGAATCCAAGTTCGAAGTCAGCGTGCCTGATGCCGAGACGACCTATGTGGCGATTCTTCTGAAATCGGTGGAAGAGGAGCACCAGGGTAATGTAGGGATTATCGTAGCTGCACATGGCAACAGTACGGCAAGCAGTATTGTCGGCGTTGTCGACAGCCTACTGGGAAGCTCAAATATTTGCGCAGTAGACATGCCTTTGGATGTTAGCCCCAGAGAAATCCTGGAGGTTATTATTGATAAAGTAAAGGATATTGATAATGGCAGGGGCGTATTACTGCTGGTTGATATGGGCTCCCTGCTTAATCTTGAGGCAACCATTATGGAACGTGTCGGGATCAAGGTCAGAACCATTGATATGGTTTCAACTCCACTTACGTTGGAGGCTGTGCGAAAGGCCAGTATTTTTGATATGAATATAGAGGAAATCTATCAATCTTTGAAGGACTTCCGTGGATATAACAATGGAAACGCCGAAGTGAAAGCAGAGAAGGTTAGTAATAAGGTAATTGTGACGGTTTGTTCTTCTGGTAGAGGTGCTGCAGTTAAGCTGAAGGAGTTTGTGGAGAAGGTCGTATACGACTTAACAGAAGAGAAAATTGTCGTTGTGCCGGCAAAGGTCAGGGAATTGGACAAAGTGGTAAAGGACTTACGGGCCAAGCATACGATTCTTGCGGTGATTGGAGTTAAGAGGCCAAGTGAGCTGAATGTACCGTTTATTCCTTTGGAAAAACTGATCGAGGCCAGCGGTGAGCAGGCATTAAGAGAACTTTTGCTGAACAATCAACTGCCTGTTATGCATACTAACGAAAGCATAGTTGTTAGAGATCTATGCGAGGATACGCTAAAGGAGTTTATGACTTATCTGAATCCCCACAAAATCTTGGGGCTCTTGATGAATTTTATCGAGCAGCTGGAGCAGGAACTGGAAGTCGATTTTCATTATGCAAAGAAAGTTCAGCTTGCCGTTCATACGGCTCATGCCATGGAACGAATGGTCATTGGTGAAGGGTTAATATATCAAGGGGAGGTATCCTTGCTTGATCAACGAACTCTCGATGCGGTGAATCGTTCCTGCGATATATTTGCTTCCAGTATGAACATGAAGCTGACTAATGATGAAAAATATTATATTTGTGAAATCCTAAGCGAAGTATATAACTGCATTCCCGAGTAACGGCGTAAGTGTATAAAACGATGCAAGATGTGTATTAAACATACGAATGAGGAAAATAAGCAGATGGTGAGAAAAGACCAAATCCCCGGAAAAGCCAGGGGGTTTGGTCTTTTTTTGATGATGGAACGAGTCATACAGAATGTTGGCACGAGACTTGCATATAAGTATAGGCGAAGGATGCAAGGAGGGGGTGAAACAAATGATAGGTGTTATTGTTGGCACACATGGGAAACTTTCCAAAGAGATCTTAAGATCCACGGAAATGATTTTCGGCCATCTGGAAAATGTGGTGGGCGTGACGTTTGAGCCTGGTGAAAGTGTTAACGGACTTGTTGAGAAGTACAAAGCGGCATTGGAAACGATTGATTGGACGGATGGACTTATCTTTCTCGTCGATTTGTTTGGTGGCAGCCCCTATAATGCAGCCAGCAGGATTGTAGCCGGCTATGAAAAAATGGACATTGTAACAGGAGTAAACCTGCCAATGATCGTAGACCTGCTGACAAATAGAGGGCTGGAGAACGTGGAGAATCTGAGTGATCTGGCAATCCGTGCGGGTCAGGATTCGATGAAGTCTTTTCGTGTCATCCGGGACATACAAACAGAGGAGGAATTATAGGTATGGAAATTTCGTTTGTTCGTATTGATGACCGTCTGATCCATGGTCAGGTAGCTACGGTGTGGGTGAAGGAAACGAAGTGTAACAAAATTATCGCCGTCAGCGATGAGGTCGCTGCGGATACGCTACGCAAAACCTTATTGTTACAGGTGGCGCCGCCAGGAATTAAGGCTTATGTCGTCACGATTGCGAAAGCGATTGAAGCTTACAACAACCCTAAATATAACGATTTTAAGACCTTGTTCCTGTTTACTAATCCGATTGATGTACTGCGGGTTGTAGAAGGTGGGGTGCCGTTCACATCGGTAAATGTAGGTGGGATGTGTTTTAAAGAAGGCAAAATACAGATTACCGGAGCGGTGTCCGTAGACAAGCAGGATGTAGAGGCATTTCATAAATTGCACGAAAAGGGAATTGAACTGGAAATTAGAAAAGTGGCCAGTGATCCTAAAATCAATTTGATTAACAAGCTCCAGAATGTCCAGTTTTAACAGCAGGTTGGCATAAGAGAGGGGGTCAAACATGAGTGTTTTTGAAATTGTAATGGTAGCGCTGGTTGCAGCCATTTGCGGAATGGGCAGTGTTTTGGATGAAGGACAGACTCATCGGCCTATAATTGCGTGTACACTGATTGGTCTGGTCCTGGGCGATCTCAAAACGGGCATTATTCTAGGCGGTACGCTGGAATTGATGGCTTTGGGCTGGATGAATGTCGGGGCGTCCATGGCTCCAGATGCGGCTTTGGCTAGTGTAATCTCAACCATATTGGTTATTGTTGGACATCAGTCGATCGGCGCCGGAATTGCCGTTGCGATTCCGATTGCCGCTGCCGGACAAGTGTTAACCATTTTTGTTAGAACAATTACCGTGTTCTTTCAGCACCTGGCAGATAAATATGCCGAATCTTCAAATTTCAGAGGAATCGAATTATGTCACTTCATCGCCCTCCTTCTTCAGGGATTACGCGTCGCGCTGCCTGCTGTATTGGTGGCTATTGCAGCAGAAACCGGTCTGGTTACGGCTTTACTGGATGCGATTCCGGAGGTCATTACAAAAGGGCTGCAAATTGCAGGTGGATTCATCGTCGTTGTCGGGTATGCCATGGTTATTAACATGATGGCAGCCAAATACCTGATGCCTTTCTTTTTCTTGGGCTTTGTCATCGCGGCATTTACAAGCATCAATCTGGTTGGCTTTGGAATCATGGGGGCGGTTCTGGCTCTGCTGTATATTCAGCTCAATCCTAAATATAGCCAGCGAAAAGATCAAATGGGTGAAATTGAAGAGCTCTAAAGAAATAGCTAATGAAAGAGTGGGGTACTATGGAAGAAAAAAAGTTGACAAAAAGCGATTTAAACAAAATGTTTTTCCGTTCATGGTTCCTGCTGGGCTCGTTTAACTTTGAGCGTATGCAGTCGATTGGTTTTTGTGTCACCTTGATTCCGGCAATCAAGCGGCTATACAGCAAGAAGGAAGACCAAAAAGAAGCATTAAAGCGGCATCTGGAGTTTTTTAATACTCAACCGTTTATCTCTGCACCGATTATGGGTGTAACGGCAGCTATGGAGGAGCAGAAAGCCAATGGCCAGCCTATTGACAATGCTACCATAAGTGGAGTGAAAGTCGGCTTGATGGGACCTTTGGCCGGGGTAGGGGACCCTATTTTCTGGGGAACGCTGCGCCCCGTTCTGGCTGCGTTGGGAGCTTCCATTGCTTTGTCCGGGAGTGTTATCGGGCCTGTCCTTTTTTTCTTGCTCTTTAATGTTATTCGCCTGGCAACCAAGTGGTACGGACTGAAATACGGCTACCAAAAAGGGACGGAAATTGTGTCCGACATGTCTGGAAACCGTCTGCAAAAGCTTACGGAATCGGCCTCCATCCTGGGACTTTTTGTCATGGGCGCACTCGTGTCCAAATGGACTACTCTGAATGTCCCACTGGAAGTATCCAGATATACCCGCTCGGATGGAGTAGAGGTAGTTACGACGATACAGATGATTCTGGATCAATTGATACCTGGCCTGTTACCTCTCTTGCTGACTTTTTTGTGCATGAGACTGCTCAAAAAGAAAGTGAATGCTATAGCTCTGATTTTTGCTCTTTTTGCAATAGGAATTATTGGATACGCTCTTGGTGTATTAGCCTAAGCCAATTTGTAAAGTGATCCGGTCAAGCAGCCATCTCTGACCGGAAACCCTCTTTTTGAATTTGTAAACGCTTTAAACTTATATTAAAGTCGGCTCCCTGGAGCTGACTTTTTTACTACAAAGAATGGCACCCATGATTGATATAAAATGGTATAATTGACGCACATTCTCCATGAGGAGGGATACCTGTATGACCCTAACTATGGGACGGATTGTAGATCACCTGACAAGGGGAATAAGCATACCCCATGCGACCGTAGATTTGCTAAAACCAGGGCATAGGGAGGTTGAAGTACACGGAATTGTAACCGCTTTCTGTGCATCGCAGTATGTAATAGAGCAAGCTGTTTCTCTAGGTGCGAATTTTATCATTACGCATGAAGGTGTTTTTTATAGCCATCAGGGGATGCAGGAGTGTTTACGACATGACCCCGTTTTTCTGCAAAAATCTCGCCTCATTGCCGATTCGGGTATAGGAATCTATCGGTTTCATGACACCATACACCGTTATCAACCGGATGGAGTGATGATTGGACTTCTTCGGGCGCTCGATTGGCATACCTATGTAGTGAAACAATTGCCGACGGCCGCCATTTTGACGATTCCAGCGATGGAGGTTAAGGAGGTTGCCGAATATATCAAGGCGAAGCTTCATATTCGTTATGTACGGGTAGCTGGAGAGCTTGCCATGCCATGTGAACGAGTAGGGATCATGGTAGGATACAGGGGAGGTGGCGAACTGGCTATTCCATTATTTCTAAATGAACATGTGGATTTGATCATTGCTGGTGAAGGGCCGGAATGGGAAACGCCGGAATATGTAAAAGACGCTGCCTATCAGGGCCGAAATAAAGCCCTTATCATGCTGGGACATGCTGAAAGTGAAGCACCTGGTATGAAATATCTCGCGGATGAGCTTTCAGCCCAATTCCCAATGCTCCCCGTTCACTTTGTTGAGGATCGTCCAGTGTTTCAAATCGTGTAGGAGCACATGTCTTTTATCCGTTCATCAATTTTTATGAAATGGAGGCAAGATGATGGGAAGCAGAATGATCACGCCATTCAACACAGACTGGAAATTTATAGAGGGTAATTATACAGGTGCCGAGAAGCTGGATTATAACGATGAGCAGTGGCGGCTCCTTCAAGTCCCTCATGATTGGAGTATTGAGAAGTCCTTTGATCCGCACATGCTGTATGGTGGCAATCAAGCTTATTTGCCCAGATGGTCGGTGGGATGGTACCGAAAGCATTTTAATGTAAAGTCTTCTTCTCATAAACAGCGCGTATACATACAATTTGATGGCATCCACAATAACAGTGAGGTTTGGATCAATGGACATTTTGTGGGCAAGCGGCCTTATGGATATGTTAGTTTTCAATATGATTTGACCCCATATATTCGGTGGGATGAGGATAATGTGATTGCTGTCAAAGTGGATAATACCACTCTTCCGCCTGACAGATGGTATTCGGGGTCCGGTATTTATCGTCATGTCTGGCTGATTTGTACGGATTATGTTCACGTAACTGAATGGGGCACTTACATTACGACACCTGAAATTTCGTCGGGTGAAGCCAAGGTGAGTACCAGAATTCAGGTTACCAATCATTATGCGCATGACGTAGAGTGTAATATTGTGACTCAGATACTGGACTCCAAGAGACAGCTCAAAGGGAAAATTGAGCATCGAGTGACCCTGTCGGGCTTTGAAACTGGTGAAATGGAGCAGATAACACGGGTTTTGGAGCCAGAACTATGGTCACCGGAGAAGCCAGTGCTCTATGAGGCTCAAACGATCATCTATTGCGACAATAAAGAGGTGGATTGTTATCGTACCCCTTTTGGTATAAGAGAAGTGAAGCTGGATGCCCAAAAGGGTTTATTTCTGAATGGAAGCAGCCTGAAGTTGAAGGGAGTCTGTATTCACCATGATTTAGGCTGTCTGGGAGCTGCCTATCATGATTCGGTCATGAAGAGAAGGCTGCAGAAGCTTAAGGAAATGGGCTGTAACTCGATTCGCTTTGCCCATAATCCGATGGCACCCGAATTGCTGGATCTTTGTGATCAGATGGGGTTCCTGGTGATTGACGAAGCTTTTGACAAATGGAAATCTCTTTCCTATGAGCATGTATATGATGAATGGTGGGAAAAGGACCTGGAAGCGATGCTGGTAAGGGACAGGAACCATCCCAGCGTTTTCATGTGGAGTGTTGGGAATGAAGTAGAGCACCAGGGGCAACCGTCCATGCTCAGGATGCTGGAACAGCTCGTCGCCTTTTGCCATGAAAAAGATCCAACCCGGCCTGTTACATGTGCGCTGGAGCCGCATAATACACCGATCAGTCTGCGCGATGGTTCGATTGAAGCCAAGGTGGAGCATACCAAGCTGCTGGCACAACGAGTGGACGTTCTTGGGCTAAATTATCAGGAGCAGTGGTATGAGCACTACAGAAGGGCGATGCCCGATACGCTTATCCTTGGAACCGAGACTTTCCCATACTATCGTGGCAAAGATAACCGGGTTAAAGGTTATTTGCCTCAAAATCCCTGGTTTGATGTCGCTAATCATGATTATGTGATTGGTCAATTTGTTTGGAGCGGGATCGACTATCTGGGGGAAACAAGCTATCCCTCCAAAGGATGGTCCTCGGGCCTGATTGATACTTGCGGGTTCCGCAAACCTGTGTCCTATCTTCAGCAAAGTCTATGGTCAAATGAGCCTGTTGTGCACATTGCCGTATTTAACGAACCGATGAGACCGGAACACAATCCGCACTGGACGATGCACTGGAAAGCCCCGGGTATGGAGGATCATTGGACATTCCCTGAGTACAGCGGAAAATTGATTCGGTTAGTTACCTTCACCAACTGTGAGCGCGTGGAATTGGTAGTAAACAATGAATCTTACGGTGAGAGAAAGCTTGTTGATTATCCTGACCATTTAATGATATGGGAGCTTCCCTATACACCAGGTAAAATCCGGGCTATTGGCAGCAATGGGAATGAGAAGGTCTGTGAGCATGAATTAACCACCGCCGGGCCTCCCTACAGTATAAAACTGCAGGCTGATCGGACGGTTTTACCTGCTGATGTCCATGAAATATCCCATGTGGAAGTAACGATCATAGACCAAGAAGGGGTTATGGTGCCCAATCAGGAGTTTGATTTAACTTTTCAGCTACATGGTGATGGTCGTATTCTTGGAATAGACAACGGCGATCTCACCAGTGACGAGCCCTTCCAGGGAAACCAGAGACGAACACATAGAGGAAGGTGTCTCGTTATTGTGCAATCCGGGCATCTGGCAGGTGAGCTGTTGCTTCAAGCTTCAGCAGACGGAGGATTGCAGGGAGAAACCAGGCTGAAAATTGAACATAAATACAAATGACAATTCAAGGTTGATTCAGAATAGATGTTGTATGGTTTTACGGAAAAAGGGTCTGAATAGGTGGTGAGTGCTCATGCTCTACCTGTTTAGCCCCTTTTTTTAAACAATGGATTGAACAGACTATCCAGAGTAATAAATAATCATATTCATCCTGACAAGCGTTTCTCCGAGATTATAGTAGATGTGCGGTCGGTCTGCTTTAAAGCGGATGGAGTCTCCAGTCTTAACCGTATATGTTTCTTCGCTGACCTTCACCACCATTTCACCTTCAAATACCGTAATAAATTCTTCTGTACCTTCACGGTGAGGCGTTGAACTCAATTCCCCGCCTTTTTCGATCTCTACTGTGTATACCTCAAAATTCCTGTTGCCTTCATAGGGAAAAAACGGATACAACCGATAGCAGTTATTTTCTTCAAGTACCTGTATTTCCCTTTTAGGAACGACGACTGCTGCTGGAGTTGGCTCATGAATCAAAGGGTTATGCACTCGTTACCAGCTTTACGCCAGGTCCAAACAATATTATGTCTTTAGACAGCGCCAGGAGATTAGGGTTGAAAAAAGCATTTCCATTCTTGCTGGGAGTAACCGCCGGCTGTTTTGCCATCATGCTGTTAGCCTGCTATTTCAACCTTGCTCTGTATCATTTTTTACCACGATTTAAAATCTGGATGAACGTCCTGGGCAGTCTCTACATGCTCTATTTGGCTGTAAAAATAGCCAAGAGCAAGTCTTCTACGAAGGACAATGATCATAATGGAGGATATACTTTCAAATCAGGACTGCTACTGCAATTTATCAACTTAAAAGTCATTTTGTATGGTATCACGGTCATTTCAACTTTTGTGATGCCTTACGATGATTCATACATTGCGCTTTTTATCATCTCACTGCTCCTTACAGGTATTGGTTTTGCAGCTATCGTTTGCTGGGCGGTTTTTGGTGCTCTGTTTCAGCGTTTCCTAAACAAATATGAGCGAGCCTTCAATATCGTAATGGCCTTATTACTCCTGTATAGCGCACTGTCTATATGGATTTAAAAGATACCCTTTTTACCGACAGAGGTTCCTGACAATGAGCAGGGGCCTCTTTGGTATAGATGAGTTTCCAATGATAAATCCTGTTGACATTATGTATATACATGATTTAATCTTGTATATACAAGATGGCGAAAGCGTTATACTAAATATGTTTATGCTGCTTCTTTGGAAAGAAAGGAATGAGCAAGGATGAAAGGAATGAACAGGGCTTTGATCCCACAAGATACGGACTGGTGGCGTAAATCAGTGGTTTATCAGGTATACCCCAAAAGCTTTAACGACACGACGGGTAAAGGGATCGGTGATATACGCGGACTGACACAAAAGCTGGATTATTTAAAAGATCTGGGTGTTGATATTATCTGGTTACAGCCGGTATATGTCTCACCACAACGTGATAACGGCTATGATGTAGCGGATTATTACCGAATCAATCCGGATTATGGAACGATGCAGGATTTCGAAGAATTGAGTCAGGAAATTCAGGCGCGTGGAATGCACTTGATGTTAGATATTGTGGTAAACCATTCTTCCACGGAGCATGTCTGGTTTCAGGAGGCACGGCTTTCCAGGGATAGCGAGTACAGAGACTATTATATCTGGCGTAATCCCGCACCCGATGGAGGACCTCCAAATAACTGGATTTCCAAATTTGGTGGACCAGCGTGGCAGTATGACGAGACAACGAATCAATATTTTCTGACCCTGTTTGACAAAACCCAGGCAGATCTTAACTGGGAAAATCCGAAGGTCCGTCAGGAAGTTGTGGACATCCTGGAATTTTGGGCGGAAAAGGGAGTCGATGGCTTCCGAATGGATGTCATTAATCTAATTTCTAAAGATCAGCGCTTCTTGAATGATGATGGAAGTACTATTCCTGGCGACGGACGTAAGTATTATACCGACGGCCCGCATGTGCATGAATATCTTCGTGAATTACATGAGAAAGTATTCGCTAAGTATAATAGCGTCACGGTAGGGGAAATGTCTTCCACATCGCTGGATCAATGTATCCGGTACTCCAATCCAGAGAGAAAAGAATTGTCCATGACATTTAATTTTCATCATTTGAAGGTGGATTATCCCAATGGACAGAAGTGGGAATTGATGCCTTATGATTTTAAGATGCTGAAAAAGCTATTCTCGGATTGGCAGATTGGCATGCAACAAGGCGGTGGATGGAGTGCATTGTTTTTTAACAATCATGATCAGCCAAGGGCACTCTCCCGCTTTTTGGATGATGGCGAATACCATACGGAAAGCGCTAAGCTGCTCGCGACCACCCTGCATGGGCTGCAAGGAACGCCGTATATATTTCAAGGTGAAGAGATAGGCATGGCCAACCCGAAGTGGTCGGATATCGAAGAATTCCGGGATGTTGAATCGCTAAATACGTATCGTATTTTACAGGAGCAGGGCAAAAGCGAGGAAGAAGCATTAAATATCATTCGAGAGCGCTCACGTGACAATTCGAGGACTCCGATGCAATGGGATAGCACTCCCAACGCAGGCTTCACCACAGGTACTCCCTGGATCAAGGTGGATGAACGTTATCCACAGATTAACGTTCAGGCTCAGTTAGAAGACCCGAACTCTATCTATTACCATTATCATAAGTTGATTCGTTTGCGTAAGACGGTGCAAGTCATTACGGATGGAGAGTATCAATGTCTGGATGACGCTCATCCTCAGGTTTATGCCTATCAACGCAGCAATGCACAGGAGACTTTGGTCGTCATCTCTAATTTTAGCGGACAGAATGCACAATTCGTGCTGCCGGATTCATTGTATTCTCAATTCAAAAATCAAGCGTCAGGTTCGGTCGAATTATTAATCGGAAATACGAAGCACGCTCCAGAGCTGGATCAGGTTATCACTTTGACTCCGTATGCTTCCTATATGTGGATCTTTCGTTAGCCTTGATTGAATAGCATAGTAACATACAGTAACGCCCAAGGTACGTTGCTTTTTGCAACCGGGGTTGCTGCATAAAATGAGCAAACGTTAAGGGAGTGGGAGAGATGGCGATTGAAAGAGCAAAGGTAGAAGAGATTATAAAGGCGGTTGGCGGCAAAGACAATATAGAGGCTTCTACGCATTGCGTAACCCGCCTGCGATTTGCCCTTTATGATGATAAGCTGGTGGATAAGGAGGCCCTTGATCAAAACGATCTGGTCAAAGGGCAATTCTCTTCACAGGGGCAGTATCAGGTCGTGATTGGTCCGGGTCTGGTGGATAAGGTATATGATGAAATGATTTCGATAACAGGGGGCAGCCGGGCTTCTAAAGACGAGGTTAAAAATGCCGCCAGCAAGAAACAAAACCCGATTCAGCGTGCCATCAAGACGCTAGCAGATATTTTTATCCCCATACTGCCCGCCATCGTGACAGCAGGCTTGCTGCTTGGAATTAATAATATTTTAACAGGCAAGGGAATTTTCTTTGAAGGCATGTCCCTGGTTCAGGTCTATCCTCAGTGGACCGACTTTGCTGCCATTATTAATACCATTGCCAGCACTGCTTTTGCTTTCCTACCCGCCTTAATCGGCTGGTCAGCCGTTATACGGTTTGGTGGCAGCCCTTTACTCGGGATCGTGCTTGGTCTGATTCTGGTTCATCCGGATTTGCTGAGTGCCTACGGCTATGCGGATGCGGTCACCAAGGGGGCCGTTCCGGTCTGGAATCTGTTTGGCTGGGAAGTGAACAAGATCGGTTACCAGGGACAGGTTTTACCGGTTTTAGTATCCGCTTACGTTCTTGCACAAATTGAAAAATTCCTTAATAAGAAAATAGCCGATTCATTCAAGCTGTTACTCGTTGCGCCGATCACATTATTAATGACGGGATTTCTTGCATTTACGGTGATTGGGCCGCTTACTTTTATGATTGGTAATGCCATTACATCCGGTATTGTATACGTTTTCAATTTGGCTCCTGCGCTGGGCGGACTGATTTATGGAGGCTTTTACGCTTTGCTTGTTATAACGGGAATGCACCATACTTTCCTGGCGGTAGACGTGCAATTAATTGGTACACAGGGGGGAACGTTCCTGTGGCCCATGCTGGCGCTCTCCAATATCGCTCAAGGTGCCGGGGCACTGGCAATGATGCTGGTATTAAAGGAGCAAAAGGGAAAAGGATTGGCCTTTACCTCCTCAGTGTCTGCTTTTTTGGGGGTAACGGAGCCCGCAATGTTCGGGGTGAATATCCGATACAAGTATCCGTTTGTCTTCGGAATGGTTGGTTCGGGTATTGCTGGTATACTGCTCACAGTACATCATGTGATGGCTTCTTCCATTGGTGTGGGAGGGATTCCAGGCTTCTTGTCTATTTTCCCAAGCAACTGGGGTGTTTTCTTCATCGGGATGGCGATTGTACTGGTTCTGCCGTTTACGTTAACGGTGGTGTACGGCAAAATACTCAATAAACGCCGTCAGAATCCAGCTGCACCAGCCAACGGTTCCGTACAGAGCAAAACGGCGAGCCACGCGAATTCTGCCCTCGATGTGCTTGAAGTAAAGACTCCGGTACGTGGCAATGTTATGCCATTGGAACAGGTTCCCGATCCGGCCTTTGCCGAGCGGCAGATGGGGCAAGGGATTGCAGTGAAACCGGAGGCGGGTCAAATTGTTGCCCCTTTTAGCGGAAAAGTCATTCATATCATGATGAAAAGCAAGCATGCCTTGATTTTGGAGCATCCGACAGGTGTGCAGATTCTGGTGCATGTTGGGATTAATACGGTATCGTTGAAGGGTGAAGGATTCACCTTGCATGTGGAAAACGAGCAAACTGTGGAGCAAGGGCAGCTATTGATGGAATTTGACCGTGATCTTATTCAGGAATCCGGATATCCAATCATCACACCGGTCATTGTGCCGGATGGTCAGGATATGATCAAATCGGTTGAGGAACTGCCGGGTGAGGCGAACGATTTGCAATATGTCTTAATGAGAATTCATTTGAACTCATTGCCTGACAATACAGATTAAGACCGAACAATTCTCCGAGTCTGTTTTACTAACCAGGCTGGTGAAAGAATGCTACAATGTACGTGGTGATGAAAATTGACAAAGAATATATTTTCGCAAATTTACCAGGAGTATTCGGGACGGATTCAGACAGGTAAGTTAGCCCCGGGCACAAAAATGCCTTCTGAAAATGAACTGGCCCGAGAGTATGATACTTCCCGCGAGACCGTACGTAAGGCACTTCACTTGCTTGCACAAAATGGGTATATCCATAAAATCAAAGCCAAAGGCTCTTTTGTTTTGGATATTGGGCGGATGGACTTTCCCATTGGGGGACTGGTCAGCTTTAAAGAGATGTCCGAGCGGATTGGGCGTAAATCACGTACGATTGTGCATGAAAATCAGCTAATTCCAGTTCCGAAGGACATAGCTAGTCATCTCGAGACTGACGAACACAGGTCACTTGTCTGGAAAGTCATTCGCGCGCGTGAGATTGAGGGTGAACGTGTCATCCTGGATAAAGACTACTTTCGATCAGACATTGTACCTGTGTTAACCAAGGAAATTAGCAGTGGTTCCATCTACGAATATCTGGAGGGAGAGCTGAAGCTTCCAATCAGCTATGCCAAAAAAGTCGTTTCCGTAGAAGAAGCTGACGAAGAAGACCGTAGGCTGATGGACCTCCAGAATTATACTCATGTGGTCGTGGTACGTAATTATGTTTATCTGGAAGACACCACGTTGTTCCAGTATACCGAGTCGCGGCATCGGCTGGACAAATTCCAATTTGTTGACTTTGCCAGACGTTCCCACGGTGAAGAGAAAAAAGCGGATTTTTTAAAATAACCCATGAATACTGAACAGGGGCGATTCTTTTCAGGAATAGCCTCAATAGTCAAGAAACCCTGTCTTTTGGAGACGAGGGTTTCTTTTTCACTTTCTACACCGCATTTGAGGGATTGGAATTTACGTTTTATCCAAAAGCTATGTATAGAATATTAAAAAAATTGTATACTGTTCAGACTATAATTCCATGCTACATGCCATGGGAATGAGGTGTCTGTTATTTATGTATAGAGTGGCTATCTGCGATGATGAGCAGAAACAAAGAGAGCTTGTTAAAAATATGCTGATCGCTTTATCCATCAAAACAAATATAGACTTTAAAGTGGAGCTATTCGACTCGGGAGAACAGCTGGTATCTCATTATCTAAACCATGAATCGCCATTCCATATCTTAATATTGGATATTGAGATGAACGGCATGAATGGAATTCAAACAGCCCAAAAAATAAGGAGTTTGCGTCACCTTGATGAACAGATTGTTTTTTTAACGAGCTATCCCGAGTATATGCTGGAAAGCTTTGACGTGGTCACCTTTCAGTATTTAATAAAACCGATTGCTTCCCATATCTTTGAGGAAAAAATGATAAAACTGTGTCAGTACTTTCAATCTCTCGATAAAAAATTCGTTATCATCAAGTCAGCTTATGAAGAGGTGCTTTTAAAATATGATGATATCATTAGTATTGAAGTGGCCAAAAGCTTAACCATAAAAAACAAACTGCATTTTGTAACCTCTACACAAACTTATGATAGCAAAGGGATTCTTTCTGATTATGCATCAGCATTAAAGGAATATAATTTTCTGCAAATTCATCGTTCAATAATTATAAACTTAATTCATGTCAAAAAATTTGCTGGCGGTGATGTTTTGATGTCAAATGGTGTGAAGCTGCCTATTGGACGCTCTAAAATAAAAGAAGTTAAAGATCTGTATACCAAATTTATGATCATGAAGATGTATTAATATGATGGAACATAACTACCTGTTTCTTAACCTATGTCTCGTACTGGTGATGTGCTTTCAGGTGAATTTTTACTTTAACTCCGTTTTTGATAAATCCAATCGAAAGCCAAATAGATTCATGTATTTCATTATTTTTGGATTACTGAACATCTTTTATTTAAGTGTTTATCTGTCTCCTACGCTATCCTCGATTTTAGCATTACTTGTCATATTTAGTTTAGCGCAATCCTATACCGTGGAAATCAAGACAAAGATCATTTTTTCCATACTTTATGCTGTGCTGATAACCATCGTTAATTTTTTATCCCTGTATATTTTATATGCTGTAGACTCCGTTAAGATTAGCAACTTTAGTCATTTGAGCGGACAAGATCACTTGATATTTTCCAAGGTTATGCTGCTCAGCTGTATTATCATGTTTGCTGTCATTCAGATTATACGATTATTTGCCAAACGCAGAACCTTCCCTTTGCATGCTCGTTACTACATTTTATTTTTAATCGTTCCCATCATAAGTATATACCAGGTCAATGTTTTATCTGCTTATAGTGAAAAGAATATGTATTATTTTGGTTCTATTATTAGCTTTATTTTCTTAAATGTTTTTATCATATACATCTTCGATAATATCATCGAAAAATTTCAGTTAATGCATGAAAATGCTCAATTACAATATCAGATGGACTACCAGGATGCTAACTATGAAAAAACGGTTCACAGCTTTAAAAATATGAAAAGAATCATTCACGACACACACCAGCAGTTTTTGTATATTGACGAATGTATCCAGAGAAATGAATTGGCTGAGGCAAGTGAACATATTAAGGTCACATTAAATAAAATCGAAGGAGCCTATCAAAGGGTTAACACTGGTAATCTGGTTATAGATGCTCTTGTCACAAATAGTCTTAATATTGCTCAGGCCAATGGCATCAAGGTGGATACCCAGCTTAACTTATACTCACAGAAAGTAAATATTGAACGTTATGACTTGTGTGTCGCTCTGGGCAATATGCTGGATAATGCCATAGAAGCATCTAAAAAGGTCAAGATTGCGGACGATAGGTACATTCTTATTAAAATACATTCCAATGAATCTGCGCTTTTCATTCACATCCTGAATCATGTGGAGAATGAAGTTGCCCATTTGCATAGTCAAAAATCAAACCCGGATATTCATGGTATTGGCTTAACCAATATATCCAGAATATGTGACAAGTATGGTGGGAATATGACCATTGAAACGAAAAATAAAATATTTAATAATATGGTTTTGTTGCCATTTTATAAGGACAATCCTTAGACAGTATGTTGTTTAGGGATTGTTTTTTTCGCTTCAGGGTGACTTTTCTATATAGAATCCTCGTTTATTGTATGATCAGTCCAGTAATAGAATCTGGGAAGCCATAAGAGGAGGAAATATGAATGAAGAAAATAATAACTTTGTTCATTTCGGCTATGCTTTTTGTACTGCCGATGACGAATGCTTTTGCTCAAGGTAGTCCTGAACCCATCAAGGAAAAGGCTCGCAATCTGGCCTCGGAGCTGGTATCCAAATACGGTGCTAGCGGTGTGCAGTATGCCATTATGGACCATGGAAACATCGTATTAACGGATAGCGTGGGTGTAAAGAATAAAGCAACCAACGAGCCGATCACCAAAGATACCATGTTCGGTATAGGCTCTATCAGCAAAATGTACGTGTCTGCTGCAACGATGATGCTGGTGGATGCCCATAAAGTCGATATTGATCAGCCGCTAACAACATACATTAAGGACTTTACAATGGCCGATGAAAGGTACAAAAAAATTACACCGCGTATGTTGTTAAATCATTCGTCAGGCCTTTACGGTGCCCACTTAAAAAATAGTATGTTATTTAATGATAATGATACAGAAAATCATGATGAGCTATTGCTGAGATTACAATCAGAAACTTTAAAATCCAACCCCGGCGAATATTCTGTATATAGTAATGATGGTTTTCAATTGCTTGAAATATTGGTTGAACGGGTGAGCGGTCTAAGCTACACCGAATTCCTGAGAAAGAATATTAGTGCCCCTTTGGATTTAAAATATACAAAAACACCTCTCGATCCGTTTGATAGACAAATGCTGTCCAAAACTTATTTTCCTGCGGTTGAGGGAGCCTTACCCGTTGAAAATGCCAATGTCATTGGGACAGGAGGCTTATACTCCACCGCAGAAGAGTTGGCTATGTTTGCAGAAGTATTAATGGGGAACAGAACCGATATTTTATCTGCACAATCAGCAAAGTCCATGCAAAGTCATGAATATCGAAAAGGAATATGGGTACCTGAAGAGACAAACAGCTTTAATTATGGGCTTGGTTGGGATGCGGTTCAGTTGGCACCGTTTAGTGATTATGGAATAACTGCGTTATCCAAGGGTGGGGATACTGTTTTGTATCACTCTGCTTTGATCATCATACCTGAGCATCAAATTTCTATGGCTGTGCTTTCATCTGGAGGGTCTTCCATCCTGGATAGTATTTTTGCTTCTAACGTTTTATTGGAGCTTTTAAAAGATAAGGGCATCATAAAAGACATCATACCTGATAAAACATTTGAGCCTCCTGTAAAAGTGGAAATGCCATCTGATTTACTTTCTTATTCGGGAATATACGGTTCTGTGGGTACAACCATCAATGTAGAAATTAAAAACGGTGAGTTTGATTTACCTGCTCTGGAGGGATTCGTCCCGGCGCAAAAATATGTGTATACAGGCGATGGACAATTCAAAAGCAGTGATGGCAGTGTAGCCGTAAGCTTTGACAAACAAAAAAACGGGAAAACGTATATTAAGGCTAACATATTTTTAAACTTTACGGGATTAGGCCAAATGGTTATGGTAACTTATGAATATCAGAAGCATGATGCCAACCCTCTAAATACTACAGTTCAAAAGGCATGGGAACATAGAAACGGGAAAAATTATTATGCTTTGGATGAAAAGATATCTTCCATTTTTTATTTGGCCCCATCCTTTATAACGAAAAAAATCTCCGTTGATCATGATGGATATGCAAGTGGTACTAAAATTGTGAATGAGAATAAAGCAGTTAATGCCGTTGAGATTCCTGTCATGAATGGAAGAGATGCATTTGATCTGAATTTTAATACCAAGGATGGTTCAGAGTATTTAACCATAGATGGACAGTCCTATATCAGTGAAGATGCTGTTAAACCTATCCTGGGAGGAAAATCAGTGTACACCATACTATCGAATGGCCAAGCCACATGGTTTAAAATAGATAAAAACTCAGCCAATAAAACGATGACCGTTGATTTTCCAACAAGCGGAGGGTTGGCTGTCTATGATGAAAACGGAGCGGTTGTAGATTTTTCTACTGCCAGCCATAACAATTCGGTTGTACTGCCCCAAGGCGGCTTGATCGTTTTGGGTGGCAATGCAGGGGATGTATTTAAAATCAATTTGAATTAAGCGTGTAGCCGCTTCTGAAAAAAATTCAGGAGCGGCTATTATGATGAATTCAGAAGCCATCTTGCAGCATTTTATAATCGTTATGATTCGCCAGCCATCTTCAAGGCTTGATCAAGTACGGCCGGGCCATTGCCTCTTCCGTAAGCCATCGTGTCAATGACATCTACAGGAATACCGTAGGGAGCTGCGATTTCAGTAACTGCATTTTTCCGCGTCCGCACTTGAGGACCTAGTAAAATAGCAATCACAGCATCATTGATGCTCGCTAATTCTTCCCTAATGGTACTTTCGGGGATGGCTTCGATGTTAATCTCCAAGGATCTCGCTTCTGCTTCTTTTTTCATCTTGGATACCAGAATGGATGTGGACATGCCGGCAGAACAAGCAAGAATAATTTTTTTCATCATTCAACGCCTCCATAAATCTATTTTTTAGTCCAGGATTTTGCAAAATCCTCAGTCATTGAAATTGGCTCGCAATCGATCACTTATACTCTTCGTCCAGATTCACAACAAATGAACGTTCCTTGATCGTCGTCTGGTACCAGTAACCGGATTTTTTCAGATGCCTGCTTCTGTCATTCTCCAGGTTAATTTCTACTAATCCATAGCGGTTTTTAAATGCATTCATGGGAGAAACATTATCGGTAAAGGCCCACAGCATATAACCCAAGCAGTTGGAACCTGCCTCCACAGTTTTTAACGCATGGTATAGATGTTCAGAAATAAAATCAATGCGGTAATCATCCTGGATGATTTGCTCCTCATTCTTGAAGGCAGCTTCATTCTCGATACCCATTCCATTTTCGGCAACAAACCACTCGATATTGTCGTATTCGTTCTTGATACGCATTCCCATATCATAAATAATTTTGGGATTAATTTCCCAGCCTCGTGACTTGTTCATCTTCTTACCCGGAAGATCAAAATGTTCATAGTAGTAGGATGGGTGAAAGGGGGTGTTCTCATTCCACGCTCTACTCGGTGCTTTTACTCGGTGCGGATAATAGAGATTAATCCCAACATAGTCAACGGTGTTTTCTTTTATTACATTCAGTTCTTCCGTAGTCGATTCGAATGTAATATCATGCTTAGTCATGAGGTCAAACAGCTCTTGCGGATATTCTCCTTTGAGGAGAGGGTCCATAAATACTCGATTGTAAAATAAATCATACACATGCGCGGCATACTGATCGTGAGGTGCACTCGACCGGGCATAGGTGACCTCAGGGTTAAGAATAACGCCTATTTTGGCCCCGTTTTGATGATAGCCTTTTGCTTTGAAGAGCTGCACACACTTGGCTGTAGCCAATGTTTTGTTATAATTCCACTGCATCCATTTCTGGGTATTCTGTTCATAGGGATAGCGTATGGCATCCAGATATACACGAGTTTGGACAACAATCGGCTCGTTGAACGTAAACCAGTGCTTTACCCGGTCACCGTATCGCTCAAATACTTTTTCTGCGTATTGAATAAACAGTTCCACGACGTGTTTAGACGACCAGCCATCGTATTTATCCAGTAGATAAGCAGGCAACTCGTAGTGCTCCAAGCAGATCATCGGCTCGACGCCGCTGGCAATCAATTCGTCAATGACGCGGCCGATATAATCGGCATAGGTTTCATCCACTACAACATTCTCGTAATCTGTCAAAAATCGGGACCAATTAATGGAGGTGCGATAGTGTGTCAGGCCAATCTCCTTCATGAGCGCCACATCCTCGGCATAACGATTATAGAAATCGGTGGCCCCGGCAGGCCCGTATCCATTATGCCAGACGTAGCGATCATTTTTGTACCATACGTCCAGATAGGAGTCCTGACCTTCCTTTTTACCGCTCCAGCCCTCTGTTTGCCAGGCGGAAGCAGCAGCTCCCATAATGAAATTGTTTGGAATGTGAACCTTATGACTAGCCATGAATCGTTCCTCCTTTTTGTTGATATATTTATTATCCAGCAGTTCGTTTGTTGGCAATTTTGACGAATGGAAGATAAATAATAATCGCTACCACAATACATATGATCTGGGTAACGACAGCTCCAATGCTTCCACCTGTAGACAGATAGGCATTAATAATAGGTGGAGTCGTCCATGGCACCATGATAACCGCTTTACCTGCAAATCCCAGCAGTGTCGAAAAGTAACCGATGGTTCCTGTGATCAGCGGGGTAACAATGAACGGAATAGCCATTAAAGGATTTAACATAATCGGAAGTCCGAAAATGACAGGTTCATTAATATTAAACAGTCCTGGGCCAAACGAAAGCTTGGTAATTTCCTTCATATCCTCGCGCTTCGAGGCGATCAAAATGGCGATCAGCAGGGCTAGTGTAATTCCTGAACCGCCTATGCTCATGTATACATCCCAGAAAGGCATGGTAATAATGTTGGGAATCGGAAGCCCTTGCTCATAAGCAGTCATGTTGACTGTGATGGCTCCAAGCAGCAGCGGTTCGCGAATAGGTTTGACCATCTGGTTGCCGTGAATACCGATGACCCAGAACACCTGCGCAACCAGCATCAACACCAATATACCAGGCAATCCTTGTACTACGGTCTCTAGTGGTTTTTGCACAACATTGTAGACAGCATCGTACAAATAGAGGCCTGTGAATTTGTGAAACAAGATTCCAAACGTTGAAAAGACTGTTACGGTAATAATGGTTGGAATAAGTGCCGAGAAGGAGACAGCCACATTACTAGGAACGCTTTCAGGCATTTTGATTTTAAGTCGGTCGGACTTGCCTAGCTTGCTATACAGCTCAATGGATAGAATGGATACAAAAATACCCAAAAACAAACTTTTGGTGTCTGTGAACTGACGGGCGAGAACGTCGGTTACTTTTTGCATCTCCCCGTTGACCATCATTTCAATCGTTGTTGGTGTCACAGATACAAAACAAATGACAGCGAGCAACCCTGGAAAGAGATTTTTCTCTCCATTGATTTTTCCTAGCTCCAAGCCAATCATGAAAATGGCTAGTATCGTAAGGATATTTAAGCTGGCATAGTTGATACCTGAAAAAATAGGCTTATACTCTGCGAGGAACGAGAAAGGCTTAAAATGCGCGAGTCCGTTAACCGGGTCCATGACCATATTAGAAATCAATACAGCAAAGGCACCCACAATAATGACAGGCATTAATGTAATAAAGGCGGTTTTGATGGCAACGATATATTTAAAATTGTTGATCGCATTGGCTACAGCTGTGAGGCCGTTGACCAACTTTTCTTTGAAAGCCATGGGATAGCCCCCCTTTATGATTTTGAGCCCAGATGTGCAATACGTTCATACAGGTCTACAAATTCTGAAGCCATATCTCGAATGGAAATAGCATTCATTAAATGATCCTGTGCATGTACGATCATGACTGACATTTCTGTTTTTTCGCCCGATGCTTCTTTACGGATGAATTGGGTTTGAATTTTATGTGCGGCCACCAACTCGTTGCTGGATACCGTTAATTCCTCTCTTGCTTCCTCAAACTTTCCTGCCTTTGCCAGTTCAATCGCTTCCATTGCTGAACTACGTGCATTACCTGCATATAAAATGATTTGAAATACAAACTCTGTGTCGTCTATGCTTTCCGTGCTTACATCCGAATTTTTAGTCTCATCGCTATTCACGTTTATTCAATCCCCTTTTATTTAGTTGTGTTGATGTAGGTTTATTATAAACTGCAACCGTTTTCAACAAAGCGTATGTTTTTTCCTCTTCTTAACGGAAATTATCCATGCTCCATGGACTTCACCTTTGGCAGCAAAAAGAGAAAGGACCTTCGCTATTAGGCCCAGGTCCTTGTTTGCTTCTATATTCAGGATTTTTGTAAATTCTCTATTCATTATGATGATGGTATAGCGTCTGCACAAATTCCGTGTATGTTTTGCAGCGGATCAACTGCTGAACGAGATTTTCATTATTGAGAAAACCTAGCATAATATTGTACATGCTCTGTAGGTCTTCTGTTTTACGACGTTGTATACAGAGCATGCAAACAAACTGAACGGGCTTGCCGTCCCAATCCATTGCCTTTTGTAATGTACAGATAGCCCAAAAGGTTGAATGGGCCAATGGTTCCATTGGATGCGGGATCGCGACCAGATTTCCAAATGCAGTAGGAGATACCGCTTCCCGCTCTATAACAGACTGTAGCAGCGGTCCATTCACAAGATCGGCAGCTTGTATTTTTTCGGATAAAAATTCAAGCACTTGGAGTTTGTTATCAAACTTTTGCTGAAGAAAAACCATCTTTTTGCGAACATATTGCACAGCCGGAGGTTTTGCCTCGGAAAGGGCGTTTTCAAGCTTATGGATATCGGAACCATCCAAAAATGTATTTACATGAATCAGAGGGACAGAAAGCGGTTCCGAAAGCGGGATGGTGCTAATGACAAAATCAAGTGTATCCAGCGACATCTGTTTGAGTTTATACAGTTCAGTTATTCCTACAATCTCCAGCTTGGAACCGAATGTCGATTGAAGCTTATAATACAGCAGTTTTGCGCTGCCGAGCCCAGAAGCACATACGATCATCGTTCTTTTGGGTTTGCCTTTTATTTTTTTTCTTTCCATGGCGCCCCCGATATGGATAGCCAAATGACCAATTTCGTTCTCCTCCATTTGTATCCCGAGCCGCAGCTTGACTATTTCGGCTGCAATGATGCCCGCTTCAAAGGCAAGCGGGTAATTGCTTTTGATTTTATCCAGCATAGGATTCCGTGAATTCATTCCGTATTTATGACGGTTAATGAGCGGCTTGAGATGAAGGCACAAACCAATCAGCAATTCTTTATCGCTACGAATATCCAGTTTTAGCTGCTCTTCGATTTGGTTGAGTATTTCAATCGTTAATTCGTATATATCATTATCAATGATGGCTTTGATTTCTTCTTCATCCATATGGGCGGTGACAATGGTTCTTACACCTAGCAGATGTATGGCAATATAGGCAATTTCAGCAGACGGAAAAGAGTGTCCCATTTTTTGTTCCAGATCGAGTACGATTTCAGAAGCGACATTAAATTCTTTCTGTGCTTCAATTTTTTTGATCTCTGAAGGGTAATACGAAACGTATCTTTCATCCCGTATACGCTTACATGCAATTGCAATATGAATCATGAGATTGTTCAGCGCAATGTCCGATAGCTGAATTTGATTGAGCTCAATGCGTTCCAGAATGACCTCTCTAATTAATTCCATGTCTTCATCAGAGATGATAGGGAGCGTAGAATGCTTGCGATCTCTTATTTCATCTCGTCTGCCGAATAAACAATCGGATATGCAGTAGCGAAGCTTTGCTTCACTGCCTTTGATTTTAATGCCGTTATGCGGACGATTCTCTAGTGATAATCCATAAGTCGCAAGAATTTTACGCATATCCTTGAGGTCGCTCTGCAACGTGTAACGACTGACATATAATGTTTCAGCTAAATCATCAAGCTTGATATATGCTTTAGTAAGCAGCAGCTTTCGAATGATATATTGAATTCTTGCTTCAGAAGAACTTGCCGCCTGCTCGGGCACGATCTCTTGTTCTTTTAATTTCTTCAGCAGACTATAAAATCTCTGCTCATCCCAAATTTCCAGCTTGTAGCCAGTTCCTTTGAGCGACTTGATGGTTGCTCCATGCTCGGACAACAATGTATCCAATTCCTTTAGATCTGTTCGGATGGTTCGTGTCGATACGTTCAACTTATTTGCCAGATGTTCTCCCTTGATAATCTGCTGAGCAGCCAATATATGAAGAATATCGAAAATACGCAAGCTGCGACTCCTTTCGTATCAGTGATGATTAGAAGTATACATTATTCTAAAGTACTATGCTAAGCACCCAATCAATGACTGGAAATCTCTATTTATTCAGAAGATGAACCTAAATCCGTTATAGATAACTTAATATCGAAGGTTACTGGGATTTGACTGAATTTGTAATCCCAATCATCCTTTACTTTTTTCCACACTTGAGGCTTTTCAATATATAGACGTTCGCCAAAACCAGCAACATCGACTTTATATTCCGATTGTAGCTTGTACATAAGAGACTTAATCCTTTTAGTCACTTCTTTTTTAAATACTTTCTCAGCCTCTTTCATGTTCTGTGTTTTAGTTGGGTCCAACTTATCATCCCAGTTTTCGATGAAACGTCCTTTGGATTCAATCTTGACATGGAACGAGATATCGTTTCCATTGGTCACCTTAGGCGTTATTTTGCTTTTTACCGATTTGATCTCATAAGTTATAGGTTGATTCCGCTCATCATACGTTTTGATGGCTCCCCCCTCAACATCACTTTTAATCCATGCAATACTATCCACATCTTCTTGCCCCAAATTACCGATCCAGTGACCGGTATCTCCCTTAATAATGCCTGCGCCTGAAAATTCGAATTCTCCATCAGCGTCTATAATGTTTTGCAAAATATAGCTCTTCTTGGAATGCATCAACCCATCCAGTTCAGACAAATTGACCCCTCTCATCACCTTGCTGGTTCTAAAATGGTTGCGAAGCATGTACAGAATATGAATGGACGGGATCTCGCCCTTGTATTTTGTAACTAATGTGTCGGCTGCTCGACCTTTACTTAAGAAAACCATACAGCTCGGGCGAATATCATTATCGCGTAGCACAAAATCCATCAACTGCTGCATCGTCTGCTGTTTCGCCAGTTCGGTGGAAACCACCATAACCTTTAGGTGGTGACCAATGATCGGACGGTCCAAACGAAGGGAAAATTGCCGGAATATTTCAAGCAATGAATCGCCGGTGGCGGCCATATTTATATAGTTTGGTCCTTGTCCACCACCGCCTTGTTTAGCTACGCTGCCGAAAGATTTTTTGGGAACAATTTGCACACTGGCAGTCATTTTATTTTTCTTGAAATATCGGCTGCCTTCCTTCTCCAGGGCTTGTTCCAATGGAGTGAGCTCACCCTTATCCAGAGCCACTCCTGTATATATGCTTAATTCCTCCACTTCTTTGCTGCTCCAGCACCCGGTTTGAGTCACCAAAAGAACGAAGGCAAGCAGCAAAGATAGAATATGTCGTCTACACATTTTGCTTCAATCCCTTCTTCCTGATCATAAAAACGATGGAAAGAAGTACCGGGACCAGAAAAAATAAAATGATTCCCATGTATCCGATCGCATCGCCCAGACTAAACACTTCAGTCATACGTATAGGAGTCATCGTGGAGATAAAGATAACCGGGATTAAGCCGAATACAGCATAACGATATTTAAGACCAAACACCTGTGAGATACCTAAGGAGGCATTGAAGAAAAAACTGCAGAAGTTGCAAAACATTTGCATCATCCAGATCACCAGCAGCGGAAACTCCAGACGTTCAAAAAGAAAGCCAGGAAGTTCAAAAGTGCGTATTAAATTAATGGTGGGCCAAGTGCTTGTCACAGTTGAGTCCACAGATAACCCGCCAACCACCATAAATACGGTCAAAAAGTACAGTATCCAAGGAATACTGATCCCTGCGACCATGGCCTTTGCGGCTTTTTCAGGGTGCTGCAAGAAAGCGACCAGTGTCATGATTACTTCACATCCAGTGAAAACAAGGACAGTAGATTTTAGTCCCTTGATTACAGGAAGGATCCCGTTACTCAATACGGGACGAAGATGGTCAATTTCAAATATTCTCAGGCTAAGGACAAAACAGAGAAGCAGAAAGAAAAGACTGATCGGAAGTACAATCTGGTATAGCCGCGCGATAGGATTAATGCCTCCAAAAACCAGATAACATCCCGTCCAGATGAATGGAATGACAATCGCCCAGATCGGTGTCCCTTCGAGCAGATAAAACAACGTCACTTCCGCTAATACACGTATCTCAAAGCCAGCGATGATGAGAAAGTATATAATTAATAACATACTTAAACATCCTCCTGGAATAGTTCCTACGATTCTCCTGGAGTATTGATACACGGTGTTTTCGGGAAACTGTTGGCTTAATTTCACCATCACCAAGACCACTAATATGACAATACATCCGCCGATCAGTACAGAAAGCCACCCATCAGGCGTTTGTACTGTTTTAGTTACACCTCTTGGCAGTGTCAAAATCCCTGCCCCAAGCACCGTATTGGTCAGGAAAACGGCGGCCTGCTTGGTTGTGATCTTATCATCAGAGCGTGTAAACACCATAATTCCTCCATCCTCAGGGTACTATGATTTGCGCTTGCTTTGCTGAGTTTTCATCATAATAGGTCTTCGTTTCATCTTAGATAAAGGAGCCCGGATGTACACATCCTTCCAATCGCTTGTACGCATGGGGGAGAAGGGAGTCACATACGGTACGCCAAAGCTTTTCAATTTCGTCATATGGATACAAATTAACAGGAAGAACAAAATGGTGCCGAACATGCCCAGAACTGCTGCAAAGAGCATTCCGACGAAACGTAAAAGGCGCAGGCTGATGCCCGCACTGTATGACGGTATCGAAAACGAAGAAATAGCAGTAACTGAAACCACAATGACCAGGAATGGGCTGACAATGCCCGCATTTACAGCAGCGTCGCCAATGACCAAACCTCCGACAATGCCCATCGCAGGACCAACAGGTTTAGGCAATCGTATGCCGGCTTCCCTCAGGATTTCGATCGAAATTTCCAGAATCATGACTTCTATGACGGATGGAAAAGGGACGCCTTGACGAGTTTGAATAATGCTAATAACCAGCTTGGTCGGAATCAAACCGGGATGGAACGATATAAAAGAGATATACAAAGCAGGACCCATCAGTGCTATGAAAGCTCCGAAAAATCGCAGCAAACGTAAAAGTGACCCCGGAATCCAGCGCTCATAATAGTCTTCGGGAGATTGAAGCAGCATACTGAAGGTCACCGGGACAATAAGTGCAAAAGGAGTCCCGTCCAGCAGAATGGCTATTCTTCCTTCCAGCAACGCATTAATGACACGGTCGGGTCGCTCTGTGTTGTGAACCTGCTGGAAAGGACTTAAGTAATTGTCTTCAATAAGTTGTTCTACATAACCGGATTCAGCTACAAAATCCATGTCTATTTTTGAAATTCTGTGGTTCACTTCTTCTAGAAGATCCGGATTCACAATATCCTTGATGTACGCGATAACCAGATCTTTTTTGATTCTGCTACCGACTTGGAATTTCTTCAATTCCAAACTTTTATTTAAGCCTTGACGTCGAAGCATCGAAGTGTTTTCACTTAATACTTCCGTAAAGCCAATTCTGGGACCACGGAGTAATGCTTCAGAGGTTGGTTCATTCACGGATCGAACAGAGCCGTTAGGGGACCCGACCAGCAGTGCTTCCTTCATTCCTTCAATCAATAGTGCGGTATTGCCTAAAAGGATAGACTCGTGCAGTTCCTCCATATCGGTAACTTCACTAATTTGCGTAAGTGGCATCAAGCTTTCTTTTATAAAAGATTTGCTTATACGTTCCGGCTGTTCCTGTTGGCCCTCAAACATCAAGACCTGCAATACTTGCTTGTTCATAAGCTCTTCATCCTGCATGCCTTCGATGAAGATTAACACGGACCGTGCATGAAATTTTTTCACCATAAACTCACGAAAATGCACATCACTATTCTCGCCTATAGCTGCTTGGATCGATTTCAAGTCAGCATCATAATCCCCTGTAATTTTGGAGTCTGGTTCCTGCTGCTGATCAGCGTGAGTTTTGTGATCTTTATTGGCAGATGAACGGTCAGGAGAATGCTTGGAAATTGCACCCTTACTGCCCACAAATGAATAAATTGAATTGTTTATATAATAAATCCCTAATGGGAAAATTAACGCGAGGCCGGCTTGAAATAATGTAACCCAGCTTGGAATAAAAGGTACTATTTTGGACCACATGATGATGCCCCCCAAACCATTCAATTCAATTCATTTCCCCGTAGAATAAACAGGTTGTCCATAAAGTATTCCTTGTAAAGGAATTATTTACTCATAAAACGGAATGATGATTTGCCGTCTCCACATATTTTTGCGAAAACCTCGTTCTATGCTATTGTGTAAGTTGACATCAATATTAAGACTATGCTAATCTCCAAATAGGAAAACGATTACTCAATATGATTATTCGAGGGAAATTATGAAAAAAAATCAAATATCAATAAAAGATATTGCCAGATTGAGTGGGGTTTCTGTAGCAACGGTTTCCCGTGTGATTAACGAGAATGGCCGCTTCTCTGAGGAAACGCGACAGAAGGTTAATGAAGTTATCCAGAAGTACCAATATGAGACCAATAGTATCGCCAAAAGCCTGAGAATGAGTAAATCGCAGACGATTGGCGTTTTGGTGCCGGATATTAATAATGAATTTTTTTCAGTCATTGTACAAAAGGTGGAAAGCTTCTTTTTTAAACAAGGATACTCTACCATTATATGTAATACTGCTAAAGATGCAGAGAAGGAACGAGAGTATCTGAAAACTCTGGATGGAAAAATGGTAGATGGTCTGGTCTGTATTTCGGGACAGGAGGAGCTTTCCGCGGAATTGCTTAAACGGCCCATTCCGATTGTATGTATTGACCGTCGGCCGAAGATTAATACGAATGTAGCTTTTATCGAGTCTAATCATTATGAGGGTGGATTTTTGGCGACAGAGGAGCTGATTAACAAAGGCTGCAAGGAAATTTTACTGCTGACCAAGCAAAACAATCTCTCCTCTGTTAATGAGCGTCTGTACGGGTATAAAGATGCTCTGCAAAAGCACGGACTGTACCCATCAGAGGACCGCTTGGTTGCAGTTCGAAATGATGGGCCTACTCTGGAAACCGCACAGGCGGCTATTGAGCGCGTCTTGGAGAAAAAACTTCGGTTTGACGGCATTTTTGCTACCAATGACTGGTTGGCTTTGGGCGCATTGCTCGCATTACAGAAATACGGAGTGCAGGTTCCGGGTGAAGTCAAAATAGTAGGTTTTGATAATGATACAATTTCCCAATACTGCAATCCACCGTTGACTACAATTGAACAAGATAAAGAAACACTTGCAGATCATGCATGCAATATGCTGCTCCGTATGCTGAATGGAGAAAAGATCGAACGGGAGCAGCATTATTCTGTCCCCGTACGGTTGATCCAACGTAGTACCACCTAGTTGTATGTTGGTTTATGAGACCTTCTTGGATTAGCTACGGGAGAGGTAAGCACAGGTTTTGTACTACCTCTCATAGAGTGAGATGGTGTACTTTATCAGGCTGTATACTTTCCCGTAGAATTTCCAACAAAAATGGTTTGACAACAGTATCAGAAAATGATAATTTTAATTATGTTAAATGTAATCGTTTACCCAAACGGACACCAAAATCAATATGATGTTGTAAGCAAGCAACAAGTGATGGAATCCAAGCTATGAACTGTTTTCTTGTCTTTGTTGGGTAAACGTTATCCCACCTGATTTTATTCATAACCGAAGGGCATAAGAAACAATCTGATAAATTGGGGGAAGGAAAAATTCTATTATGCCGTTTGAGTAATCGTTTACTCCATTTCTTAAGAAGGGTGATTATTAATGAGTATGCTATTATGTCCTTCCATGATGTGCGCTAATTTCAGATCATTGGAACACGAAGTAAACGCACTGGAAGAAGCCAATGTGGATATTTATCATATCGATATTATGGACGGTAAATTTGTCCCCAACTTTGGAATGGGACTTCAGGATTTGGAGTACATCCGCCAACAAACTCAAAAAACAGTGGATGTGCATCTGATGATCGATAATCCTTCTGCCTATATTGATTTGTTTGCCGATAAGGGTGCAGACATCATTTACTTTCATCCAGAGACCGATATGCACCCGACGCGCACAATCGACCGAATTGTTGGCAGGGGGATCAAGGCAGGGATTGCTCTTAATCCGGGAACAGCTATTGCTTCGGCTGAACCTTTGCTTGGGATGGTTGATTATGTGTTGGTCATGACCGTAAATCCCGGTTTTGCAGGTCAAACCTATTTAACCTTCGTGAACGACAAGATTAAAGCATTACAAGCATACAAGCATGAAAAAGGACTGAATTTCACAATCGTGGTAGACGGTGCGATTTCCGAAGAGAAGATCAACGAATTGGCACACTACGGCGTTGAAGGATTCGTTTTGGGGACTTCCACTTTGTTTGGCAAAGATGAACCTTACAAAGCCATCATTAACAGATTGAAAAATATTTAAATTGGGGAGGAATAGAGCCATGAGAATTGCTATTGGAAGCGACCATGTGGCTATAGAGCTTAAAGCGATTATTTCCGCTTATGTTAATGAACTGGGTCATGAGGTCATGGACTACGGACCGAAAACTTCAGAAAGAACCGACTATCCGAAGTATGGGAAACTTGTTGCAGAGGCTGTAGTCGGAAAGCAGGCTGATGCAGGTATTCTGATTTGTGGCACAGGCGTGGGGATATCCATCTCGGCCAACAAAGTCAAGGGAATTCGGGCTGTGGTATGCAGCGAGCCTTATTCCGCACAATTGTCCAAGCAGCACAACAATACGAATGTTCTTGCATTTGGTGCGCGTGTCGTTGGAAGCGAATTGGCGAAAATGATTGTGAAAGCATGGCTGGAGGCTGAGTTTGAGGGAGGACGTCATGGCGACCGCATCAAGATGATATCCGACATCGAGGAACAGCATTTATGCTGATAAACAACCACTTATACAAACATACATGATATGGAGGAGATTACATTGGTAAAAAGATTAATCGCCAGCACCAAAAGCGATATTTTGAAATTTAGCGCAGCAGATTTGAAAGAGTCTATCCTGGCTTCTGAAGGACGCGTCATTATGGGACAACATCTTGTAATGATAAATACCGGTTTGGTGGATGGTGTTACCAATGCGGAAATCCAGGCTGCCTACGGCGCAGATATGGTTATGCTGAACGGCTTTGATATGATCAAGGAAGAATCCAATATTGGATTGCGCGAAATGAAGCACGGCAAGCTGGCCGAGAAGCCGTATAGTCTCAAGCAAGTCAAAGAATGGGCTGGAGTTCCGCTCGGCATTTATTTTGAATGCCCAAGCCCTGATGCATAGGTTGCGGGAGAACAATATGTGGAGGCCAAAGAAGGAAGAGTAGCTTCCAGGGAGAACTTCCTGCGTGCCTTGGAGATTGGAGCTGACTTTATCGTACTTGGAGGAAATCCCTCCGCAGGTACAACCTTTGAACGGATCATTGCAGCAACCAAGCTGGCAAAAGAAACACTGGGAGACAAGATCCTGATCTGTGCCGGAAAATGGGAAGACGGAACCATTGAGAAGGTGCTGGGTGATCCGCTGAGCGAGAGACCTTCCAATGAAATTATTAAGGACTTGATCGATTCTGGTGCTGACGTTATTACGTTGCCTGCACCTGGCTCCAGACATGGTATTACCGTAGAGCATGTCAGACAATGTGTAGAATTTGTCCATTCGTATAAACCCGGAACGCTTGCTCTTTCTTTCCTGAACAGCTCGGTTGAAGGGGCAGATGTCCAAACCATTGCCTGGATCGCACTCATGATGAAGCAGACGGGGGCGGATATTCATGCTATTGGAGATGGTGGCTATGCCGGAACACCTCTTCCTGAGAACGTTTACCAGCTTGCACTATCCATTAAGGGACGCAGACATACGATTAAAAGAATGGTAGGCAGAAGCCGCTAACGATTGACCCGTGTAATTTAAAGACTCTATATTCTTTTCGTACTCCTTGGAGTGCGTGTAGAGTCTTTGGATTACTACCATTCATGTAAACGTTTACTTTCGTAGAAATATGCCAAAAGGGATTAAAGGAGCGAGCAGCATGTCAAATGAACAGCTGGCAAAAGATATATTGGCGTCCATCGGAGGAGAAGAGAATGTCTCCAGCTTGGTGCATTGCGCCACTCGGCTGCGGTTTAAACTAAAAAACAGAGAGCTGGCTGATAAAAGCAAAACGCAAAACATTGCCGGCGTCATTACGGTGGTCGAAAGCGGCGGACAATATCAAGTGGTCATCGGCAATACGGTAGGCGATGTGTATAAAGACATTACAAAGATCAGCAGCATTGGAGATGACGACAAATCAAATGCATCCGCTGCTACTGAAGGCAACTGGTTCAACAAAACGGTGGACATTATTTCCGGTATTTTCACACCATTTTTGGGGGCACTAGCGGCTTCCGGGATTTTGAAAGGGCTTTTATTAATGCTCGTCTCGCTGGGATGGCTCACCAAAACAGGTGGTGTCTATTCGATCTGGTTCGCTGCCGCAGACAGTATCTTTTATTTCCTGCCGCTGGCGATTGCAGTCACTTCTTCGAGAAAGTTTGGAGCGAATACGTTTGTAGCGCTTGCAGTAGCGGGAGCTCTGGTATACCCGAATATTATTACTTTATATAACGATAAAGCGGATATTACGTTCTTCAATATTCCTGTTGTTCTTATGAGTTATACTTCCTCGGTTATTCCGGTGATTATTGCGGTTTGGTTGCTATCAATTTTGGAGAAATTCCTGAATAGAGTTATTCATGATAGCGTGAAAAATTTTATAACGCCACTTATTTGTCTTATGGTCATTGTTCCCTTGACTCTGATTGCGGTTGGACCGATTGGAATATATGCGAGCTTGGGAATGGCTAAGGGCTACACTTTCTTATATAATTTGAGTCCGATTGTAGCAGGGGTTATTATGGGTGCTGGATGGCAGCTGCTGGTAGTTATGGGACTGCACTGGGCGTTTATTCCTATTATGTACAATAACATTGCGGTATACGGTTATGATACCATGAAACCATTAATGGCACCTTCTAACTTTGCACAAGCAGGTGCAGCACTGGGTGTATTCCTTAAAACTAAAAATCCAAAAGTGAGAGCGATTGCAGGGCCTGCGGCGATAACTGGTTTGTTTGGCATCACGGAACCGATCATCTACGGGATTAGTATCCGCTATAAAAAACCGTTCGTATGGGCTATTATCGGGGGTGCTATCGCCGGGGCGATCACGGGTGCTTCAGGCTCCGTGGCCATTGCTCCAGGTATACCGGGCTTGGCATCCCTGCCGATTTTCTTCGGCACGGGTTTCGCGGGATTCGTCATTGCCATTATAGTAGCTTATGTATTCACAGCCATTACCACATATTTCTTTGGATTTAATGATTCTATGGAAAAAGAAATGATTGCAGTCCATGAAGAGAAGAAAGAAGCTGGAACCCCAGCTCCTGCGCTGACGAACGAGAATATTTCCAGCCCGCTGACGGGTGCTGTCAAACCGTTATCCGAGATATCTGATGAAGTGTTCTCTACGGGAGCCATGGGTAAAGGCGTTGCTATTGTACCTGAGGATGGCAAATTGCTCTCGCCGTTCAATGGAACGATAGCTAATGCCTTCCGCACAGGCCATGCGATTGGACTTGTATCGGATGGGGGAACGGAGGTCCTTGTTCACATCGGCATGGACACTGTTAAATTAAAGGGACAGCATTTTAAAATGCATATCGCAGAAGGTGATCGGGTTACCAAAGGTCAACTGCTGGTCGAGTTCAATATTGAGGAAATTAAAGCTCTGGGGTATGACCTGACGACACCGGTTATTGTGACCAACACGGCTCAATATGCGGAAATTAAAGTGCTGGGCAGCAGCCGGGTGCAAACGGGAGATTCATTGTTGGAGGTCAAGCGATAAGATATTGAAAGGTTAAATCAAGTGCAATAATTTATAAAAATAAAGAGAAACCGCTTCTGGAGCACGTTAAAGGGTATTCCCTTTTTCCAGAGGTGGTTTCTTTTTGGCCGAATCATCTTACACCCTCCTCAAGACTGAAGTAGGGTAATATCCTTTGCGTGCTCTCCGTTTTCCCTATGCGATTACTTCCTTCGGTAAATCGTTTTGGCCTTGATGTTGCTCTGTCTCTCAGATAAGGTAAATGCATTCGCGAAAATCATAATAAATTACCATTAATGGTAGTTTATTATAGATATTTACCTTAATCCCTTGAATGAGAATAGGGAAAACCCTTAATTTTTATTATTTAAACCACATTGTGATTTGAGTCACATATAACGTGCTCCACTATATTAGAATAAAAGCATAGACAGATATTCATAAGCACGCAGGAGATGTCGTCGAATGAATGGAGGAAACCGGTATATGATAAACAGTAAAAAGAAGCTTGTTGTGATAGGGAACGGGATGGCTGGTATCAATACGGTCGAACAGATTTTAAAATTAACGGATAAATATGAAATTACGGTCCTTGGAAGTGAGCCACATCCGAACTATAACAGGATTATGCTCTCTTATGTTTTGGAGGGTAGTAAGACCATTGAGGATATCATACTGAACGATTTGCAATGGTACGAGGATCAAGGTATTACTTTATATACTGGGAAAATGGTACGGAACATCGACGGAGAAAGAAAGAGGATTCATACTGAGGACGGACTGGAAATTGATTACGATCTAGCTTTGATAGCCACGGGCTCCCAATCGTTTATTTTGCCTATTCCGGGAAAAGAATTACCAGGCGTCATCGGTTTTCGGGATATCGCCGATTGTACGGCAATGCTTGAGGCGGCAAAAACCTATAAAAAGGCAGCGGTCATTGGTGGAGGGCTGTTGGGACTGGAAGCAGCCAAAGGTCTGGTCAATCTCGGCATGGACGTAACGGTCGTTCATTTGATGGAGGATTTGATGGAGCGTCAGCTGGACCGGGAAGCCTCTGCGATGCTGAAAGCAGAACTGGAACGCCAGGGAATCAAATTTGCCATGCAAATGCAAACTGCAGAGGTGTACGGTCAAGATCGGGTACAGGGACTGCGCTTCTCGGATGGAAGCGAGCTGGAAGCAGATTTGCTAGTTATGGCCGTCGGGATCAAGCCTAACATTCAGGTGGCTGTGCAAAGTGGTATAGAAACGAATCGTGGAATTGTAGTCGATGATTTGATGAAGACTTCCATGCCAGATGTATATGCTGTAGGGGAGTGTGCTGAGCACCGCGGGATATGTTACGGTCTGGTTGCCCCGCTATTTGAACAGGGAAGTGTAATTGCCAAACATTTGGCAGGTGCAGATACCGAAGGCTATGCGGGATCAGTGGTTTCCACCAAGCTCAAAATTTCAGGGGTGGATGTTTTCTCGGCTGGCGAATTCATAACTGCTCCTGAGCATACGGTGATCGTAGCAAAGGATGAGTGGAAGCGCACTTACAAAAAAGTACTGCTTCGTGAAAACAAGATTGTTGGAACTGTGCTGTTCGGAGATGTGAGCGAATCTGCTAGTCTTCAGAAATATGTACGGCAGCAAACGTTGATGACAGATGAGATATATGGACAGCTCATGGGTACCGGATGCAGTAAAGACGGGGCTAAAACCTTATCTGCTGAAACGATGGCTGATGATGAAATTGTTTGCGGCTGCAATGGTGTGACTAAAAAGGCGATTGTTGATGCGATCAATGAAAACGGACTGACCACAGTCGACGAAATTAAAGCATGCACCGGAGCAACGCGGTCCTGCGGAGGGTGTAAGCCGGTCGTTGAACAAATTCTCCAGTATGTTCTAGGCGACAGCTTCAAGTCGGCGGCCAAGCAAGGAATATGTGGCTGCACAACCTTGAGCAGGGATGAAATTGTTGCAGCAATCAAAACCAAGGGACTTACAACGACACGTGAAGTGATGAATGTACTCGGCTGGCAGAATGATGAAGGCTGCTCCAAATGCCGCCCGGCACTGAATTATTATTTGGGAATGATTAACCCGGATACGCATGAAAATGAGGAAGATTCCCGGTTTGTGAACGAGCGGTTGCACGCGAATATTCAAAAGGATGGAACGTTTACAGTTGTGCCAAGAATGTACGGCGGTGTTACCACTCCAGAGGATTTGAAAAAAATAGCGGATGTTTCTCTTAAATACAACGTTAAGGTTGTTAAAGTGACAGGCGGCCAGCGGCTGGATTTGATTGGTGTCCGTAAAGAGGATTTGCCTAAGGTGTGGGAAGAACTCGACATGCCGTCGGGATATGCCTACGCAAAATCGCTTCGTACAGTTAAAACCTGTGTCGGGTCACAATTCTGCCGCTTTGGCACACAGGACTCGATGGGAATGGGCGAAGTGCTGGAACGGAAATTCGAGAGACTGGATTTTCCGGCAAAATTCAAATTAGCGGTTAATGGATGCCCACGCAACTGTGCGGAATCATGTACGAAGGATATCGGAATCGTAGGTAATGATGGAGGCTGGGAGATTTTTATCGGCGGCAACGGCGGTATCAAAGCGCGGTTGGCTGATTCGCTCTGCAAAGTGAAGACCGACGATGAACTGATTGATATTGTGGCGGGCGTGATGCAGTTCTACCGTGAAACGGGCCAATATCTGGAACGTACCTCGGAATGGGTTGAACGGACTGGCCTTGAAGAGATTCAGAAGGCTGTCGTTCACGATATAGATAATCGTAAAGCTTTAATAGAACGGATTGAATTTACACTGAAACAGCTTGAAGACCCATGGAAAAAGATTATCCATAATGCGGATTCGCGTAAGAACTTATTTGAAGTCGTTACACCGTCTATGGTGTGAAGTATTTAGATAATGCCTGGAGAAGGGAGCAATCAAGCGAATGATCAAACATGCTGAGTGGCTTATCGTCGGTCACAGTAAGGATTTTCCTAATAGAATTGGACGGACTATCCGGTTGAATGATAAGGAAATCGCAGTATTCCGCACTTCGGAGAACAAGCTTTACGCTGTTGAAAATTCCAACCCGCATCCGAAGGGGGGGCCGCTTACCGAATCCATCGTATCAGGTCATTACATTTATGACCCGCTGCGTGATTGGAAGATTGATTTGGAGACGGGTCTCGTTCAAGACCCTGATACCGGACAAGTCAAAACTTTCGACATTCGGGAAGACGGAGAAGAAGTGAAAATATCCCTTTAATACAGATAACAAGAGCCCCACAGGACCCAATCCTGTGGGGCTCTTGTTATCCTGGATCAGGTTATCGTAATACCTGCACTTGCATAACCGATAACGGTGTTAAGAACAGAGGCCCCTGTAGCTGTCGCGGAGAAGACAAGGAGCAGCCGGGTTCCCGCTGTTACCGGTATAGCCAATCCGGTAGTGATGCCGCTGGAGAAATTACCCAAGGAGATCGTGTCTGTTAGTGGTGGAGCTAATGTGACGGCTGCTCCGGGAACAGGTGTAAAGGTGTTATTAGGTGTCGGGGAACTAAATAGCTGAGCAGTAATGCTTACGGATGATGCTTCGAGGATCAAGGCAGCAGTTGTACTGAAATATCCGGCAATGGATGTAATTATGCCATCCCGTGGTACGGAAAAAGCGAAGTTAGTCAGTGGTCCTAGCAATGTACCTGTTAGGTCTATGGCTCCGCCTACAATGCTGATCCCTGTTGCTGAGCTTCCGAAACCGATTAAACTTGTGCTTCCTGCTAATCCGTCAGCGATGGTTGTCATAGTCGCTGGTCCGCCTGAAGCGAATGGAATGATCGCTCCTGAGCCCGTGGCTCCGGTAGGTCCAGCGGGTCTGGCAATACCATCGGAGCCTGTGACTCCTGTAGCGCTTGCCAGCCCGGACAATCCATCCGCACCGGTAGCACCCGTGGCGCCAGTGGACCTGGCCAGCCCGGACAATCCATCCGTACCGGTAGCACCCGTGGCGCCAGTGGACCTGGCCAGCCCGGACAATCCATCCGTACCGGTAGCACCCGTGGCGCCAGTGGACCCGGCCAGCCCGGGCAACCCGTCCGCGCCTGTAGCATTTGTGGCGCTGGTGACCCCACTGGCAGGCCCGGCAACCCCTGTGGCGCCGACCGGTCCGGGAGGTCCTTCAGGCCCGGCAGCCCCGATTGGCCCAGCAGCTCCAACCGGACCCGCAGGCCCGGCAGGTCCAACAGGCCCGGCAGGTCCAACAGGACCAGCAGGTCCGACATGCCCCTGTGGTCCAGGAACCCCTGCTGGTCCCGGAGCACCCATGGGACCTGGAGGTCCAGCAAGCCCTTGCGGACCAGGGACCCCTGAATAGTATGTTTCACCCAATGCGTTGCTAATAGTCGTTCCTGTCGTTCTGATCGCACTAATCAGGCTGCCTTTAAAAACAGGACCAAGGGGTTCCTGTAGAACGATAGACAATAGGGCATCCAGTAGCTGTTGCAGTGTAGTTCCTACACTAATCGGTGAGAATGGTGTGGCTTCCAGCGCCACGATAGCCAGCTCCAACGCAGCCAATAAGTCCGCCTTAACGCCATTTCTAAGTCTTAAGCTTTTCGTCAGAATCAACAATCGCCTTAAAATTTGCTGCAATGAAGATACATTAGCCGCTGAGGGATTTTTGAATACAAGCGGGATGATTGCGGTCAATTCATTTATAAGCTTGAGAAGAGCTTCAATCCCCCGATTAACCTTTGCTGGTTTATTGTCTTCATCCTTTTTTGAAGCGCCACTGAACCTGAATGATCTTTTATGTTTCATGCTCAAATAACTCCTCCTCACCATTCTTCCTGCTGTAGAGATGACAGGTGGTTAATCGCCCCGCTTCACAGATATAATTAATATATTTACTGAGGGAAAAAGGGTGAATAAACAAGCAAAAATGAATGTTGGAGTTTTCACAAAAAAGCGCGGTCCCCGAAAATGCCAGGGGCCGCGCTGTATTTGTTTGTATTTCATCTAATTTAAGGGTCTTCAGCAGGCTTATTTGAAAATACGTATTAGCATTTCCGCCAGCTCACCTCTGCTGATGGCTGCCTTCGGTCTAAGCGTCCCATCAGGATATCCGCTGATCCAACCGGAGCCTATAGCATTTTCGAATGCAGTGGAAGCCCAGGAGGCAATCTGCTGCTCATCCTTATAGGACTGCGGTGCAGCCTTGCTTGGAGCAGATACTTTATCCGCTACTGCATGTGACAGGATCACCATCGCCTGTTCACGTGTAAGGCTTTCATCAGGGCCGAATGTCTGAACGGTTAGCCCTTGAATCCACCCTTGACGATGAGCGGTATCCACGGCTGCTGCAGCCCAGTGCCCTTTCAAATCTGTAAAATCTGTAGATGCACCCTTGTCTTCGGTAGTCCCCAAAGCTCTGATGAGTATGGACACAAATTCTGCACGGCTTACCGCGCGCTCAGGGCGCATATTGCCGTCTTTATATCCTTGTATCCAGCCTTTGGCTGCAAGAGATTGCAGGGAATTCGCTGCCCAATGTCCTTGTACATCGGGCCATACCTGAGCGAGCTCTTGCGAATCCGATGAATTTATAGGGTTATTTTGCACATTTGTATGGTCGGTTTGAGGCCTTGCGTCGGTGGAGGCGGCAACGGCAAAGGTACTTAACCGGGTCGTATTCAGACTCACACCTGACAACATGCCTTTTGAATCCATCACAGCAGTGCCTTTTAGAACCTCACGCTCGCCATTTTCATGAATAACAAGAATGGAGAATTGAGGCTCCGCATTCTGTACTTTACTTAAGGATTCGTTATCCAGCGGTAGAACGATGGACGAGGTTCCTGTCACGTTGGCTTTGATGTCTACAACCGGACCTATCAGCTTTAGGCTGGATTGTTGCTCCGCCCAATCGCGCATCTGCTGTACATGTTGTGCATCTGCATGCTGGAAGGACAAAGTAACGTCCTCCTGGCCTGAAGCCATACGGGTTAAGGCGTCGCTGGATATCATCAGTGTTCCATATCGGGATATCACGGCAGCTCCAACCTTATCCCATTTATTCAGTAAAGCATGAGAAAGGATAACACGGTTAATCTGTTTTTCCTGCTCCAAATGAATGTCTGCGTACGCCTTGCCTTCTCGAAGTGCTTGTTGTATCTGCTCATTCACATATGCCGCTGTTGGAACAAAGAGGGAGACCTCTTTCCCCTGTCCGGACAATCCTGCCTGTAGAGCCTGATCTTCCTCTTTATCTTTGTTAGACTTCCCCGTGTTCACACTAATCTTGGCGGGGATCATGACTTCTATTGCTTGTGTCAAAGCATGAGAACCATCACTTACCTTTGTGACATCCAATATTACAGCTACAACGGATGGAGTTGCTGCCTGAATAATCGTTCCATCGGTCCGCACGATGTCTGGCTGGCTGCTGCTGCTAATGGTCAGACGGAAACCATCGGGTACAACAGGCAACCTGAGCAGTGTATCACTTGCTGTAGGAGCAGGTATGCTTGTGATGGAATCCGCGACACGCTGGGCGGTTAAACCTTGGGCATATACTAACTCTGAAGGAACGCTTTGCATGCCATTTACGTTCTGCAGCACATAGTAGCTGGCACCCTCGGGAACGGGGGTAAACATATATTTCCCTTCTCCCGAAGCGATCCCTTCCGCTATAAGCTGCTGCTGGACATTGTACAGCTCCAGCCGAGCCCCTGGCAAGGCACCTGTAACGATCACTGAGGCGACACTCCCTGTGCCTGCTATGGCTTGAACAGCACGTGGCAGTACGTTTACACGGCGTTCGGCTGGCTCTGCCGTCCAGCCTCCATTGTCGTTATAAGCATAGTTCAATACGTATATGCCAGGTACATCTGTATCGACATCACCGCTGCCTGACAGCTCAGGGATCAGGACATTGCCGTATACGCTGTCCAGTACACTGGCTCCCGGATCGGTGAAGCTGTCCCCAGTTTCCAGGACAATCGGATTATTGCCGTTCAATCGTACATAAGGTGTATTCGGCAATGCCTTTAACACTGTGATCGAGAATGTTCTTTGTGCAGAAGCTGTACCTTTAGAAATGATTGCTATTAAGCGTACATTCACATCACCGTCTGTATATTTGGGCCGATTCACCTGACCGCTGCTGCTGAGGATATCCGGTTGATCCGAAGACCAGTCGATCTGGGTGTCGAATGCCCCTGTCTGTGGCAGAGCAATAGAATCCTTAATCCCTTGCGGGTAATCCAGTTTCAGTGTATTTGCCGCCAAATTCACTGCTTCATCAGCGCTTACAGGCAATGCGGGCACGAGCAGGCTGAATGTTTTTCGAAGCTCAACCCCGCCTCTTGCCAGAACCACTTCCAGTGTGATGGTCTGATCACCCTGTACATAGCTCGGGAATGTTACATGTCCAGTATGATCCAGGAATTCAGGCTGATTTGAAGTCCACGACACCTGAACGCCATTCAGAGCGTCTTTTGGCAAATATACGTCTCCAGTTACTGTAGTCATCGGCAATTCAAGCACTCTGTATGCTGCGTCAACGGCCTCGGTGTCATTCATTGGCAGACGGAGTACGTGTGCAGTAAAATTCTTTATTTTCGTTAAGCCAGCGAGCTGTAGGGTAGCTGTCAGGGTAACATCGGTATCTCCATGACTATAGGAGGGTCTGGTCAGTGTTCCATCTGCTGAAATAACAAGCGCATTAGCTGATGACCATTGAATTAGCACACCACCATCTCCAGAAAAAGGGAGAGATATATTTTCTTTTATGGCAGACAAATCGCCTAGTGTGAGATGATTCGCAGCCTGGTCCAGTGTATCTTGAGCAGAAGCTTTCAGTACCGTAACCTCGAAGGTTCGGGTATCTAAAGCGGTTCCCTTTGTAATCGTCGCTGTCAGCTTTACCGTCTTGTCTCCCGCATCGTAGCTCGGACGCGTTACAGTCCCTGTATTAGTAATGACATCCGGGGCATCTGAGTTCCAACTCACCGTCGTACCGTTCAATCCAGACAGTGGCAATGCCAGCGGCTGTGATACTGCTGTGGCTGAGTCACCCGAAGCAAAGCCCAGAGCAAGTGCGTCTTTGGCCTGTGCAACATCATCGGCATCCGTAGGGATGTTCACTGTGACCTCCGAGGGAGTACTTTCTCCCCGAGCATTCACAGCCTGCAGACTGTAAACAGCCGCACCTGGCGGTAATGCCGTGGAATCTGTGAATCGGGTTAATGGTCCTGCATACAATGTGATGCCATTTCTGATGACCTTGTATGACGTGGCGTAAGGAACAGCGTCCCAGCTTAACTCCACCGTATTTCCATTTTTGGTTCCTGTAAAATGACTTGGAGCCTGCGGAACGGGTAATCGCTCCCCATAAGCTGCGAATTCCATGATAGAAGTCCACAGATTGTTTCTCGCATTTCCTTGATCAATATATAATCGCAAGAATCGTGCGGTTACAGGAGTGATGCTCGTTTCAAAATTAGGATTCGTATTATTCTGAACGGTATCGACAGTAACCCAATTGCTTCCGTCACTGCTTGTTTGCAATCGAAAGCCATAAGGGTCGCGTTGATCCTGCCATCCACTGATGATCCCCATGCCTGCTACACCATAACGGTCTACGATATACCAGTCTCTTAAATCTACCTGAATCCATTTTTGGCCGTTGCCGGCTTGATACCAGCGGCTTGTTGGTTCATAGGAACCGTCGACTGCCTTGGCCGGGTCATAGGGTTGACTATAGCCGCTGGATGTGACTGGCTTGTTAAGCACCACATTTTCCGAGCCTGCCGCATTGGCTTCATTCGTCCCTATGAGCAAAGCCGCTCCGCCGAGGAAGGGTAGCAATGGAATCAGCAAGCGATAGGGTTTCAATTTGTTGCGTGTGAAGTTATTGCCTTCGAGCACGCGATCACCTCTTCTTCGTTAAATAGCACACTGATGAACACATTCATTATGGGCGGGACGGGAACGCCGCTCCTTCAATTGCGATATAGTAGTCTACATTCGGCATCGGAGAGGCCCCGCGCAAATCAGGCAATGCAAATGTGGTTCTCCCATCCCCACCAAAATTAGTCCCCAGCAGCGAAAATAACGGTGTATTTTGCGAAATATTCAATATCTGACCTTCACACTTTAGCCAGCCTCTAGGAGCGAACGTGTAAGGGTACAACGTAATTTCTCCAAGATAAGGCTCGGGGGATGCTTGTGCCTGTTTGGGACTAATCGCCGTTCCTCCTAACAAAATCACTGCTAACAAGCTCAACACAGCGGCTTTTTTCCAAAAATGCTTCTTCATACCTACAGCTCCTTTTAAATTCGAATAATGGACAAATAAACACAAGTAATTTGCGACATTAGTCATAGAATGAATAGATATTATCATGGTTTTTCGCTTTTGACACTGCAATTGCCCCATCAAATTCACCTTTTTATTCCTTTTATTTATCAAAAAATATCCCCCATGAAATAGGCATGTTTAGGTGCGAATGTCACTTGTTAATCCTTTATGTACGCGTGAGACGGATTAAGCCGTCTGTCAGTGATGCATCTTTTTTCTAATCCAGGTAAATATATATATAAATCGGATGGAAGTGAAGGAGGAATGGACATGTGGCGGACAATCATGACTCACATCCCCAAATGGACTGTGTGGATAGAAGCCTTATTTTTGTTCATTGTACCTTTGGTTATTTTTTTGGTGGTACGACAAATTAGAAAACTGGATGGCCGAGAGAGTAGACGTATGGAGCGTTTGAAGCTTATGGAAGAACAAGACCGCTCGAAGCATGCAGATCGTAATACGCTTGCAAGTGAGAAGGAAGGGGAAACCTTTACAGAAGATTATCAGGCCAATGTGGAAAAAATCAGACAAGCAGCCGCAGATATGGCAGACGTGAACGAGCGCTCCATTTTTCTGGAAAACCTGAACGCTGCAGGTACTCTTTTTTTTGTGGATGGATTAACGGACAAGGTGGGTATGGACCAGAACGTTTTAAAGCCGCTGATGGATTGGGGCAGATCCGGACAAGAGGGCGACGAGCCTCCGAGAGGAGAATCGCTTCGGGATATGATTATTCGTCAGGTCATGCTTGTGTCGGAGACAGAATGTACGTTGGAAGTCCAATATGCTTTGCAAAAGATATTGTTCGGTTCAGTGGTCCTCATGATTCAAGGCATACCGGGTGCTTTTGTGCTGGGTACACCCAAGGGGAATACACGAGGGGTAGAAGACCCAATATCAGAGTCGGTGCTGCGAGGACCGCGAGTCGGTTTTACGGAGACACTCAGCGACAATACGGCGATGCTGCGCAGACATGGGGAAAGTACGGAACTGGCTATGTCGTCCTTCAAAGTCGGCAAAAGAGTGGAGAAGCAGTTGATGGTGGTGTATTTCAGAGATATCGCTGACCCTGAGCTTGTAGATGAGGTAAAGCGCCGGATAAAAACCATTGATATGGATGAGGTGCTGGAGTCGGGCTATGTAGAGCAGCTTATAGAGGATAACTTTCTTAGCCCTTTTCTGCAAATTCAAAATACGGAGAGACCGGATCGGGTCATGGCCGCATTGCTGGAGGGACGGGTAGCGATTCTCCTGGACGGTACCCCTTTTGCGCTCCTGGTGCCTGTAACGTACGGGATGATGCTCCAGTCTCCTGAAGATTACTATGAACGATGGATACCGGGGTCGCTTATTCGATTTCTTCGTTTCATGGCGATTTCGATATCTTTGTTTGCCCCAGCGCTCTATATTTCCTTTATCTCGTTTCATCCCGGATTGATTCCGACCAAACTGGTCATTTCCATTATCAGTTCAAGACAGGGCGTCCCCTTTTCCACACTCATTGAAGCCCTGATTATGGAGATTTCCATCGAGATTTTGCGTGAAGCAGGATTACGGCTGCCTAAGCCCATTGGTCCGGCCATGGGCATTGTCGGTGGTCTTATTATTGGACAGGCAGCTGTCAATGCCGGGATTGTAAGTCCGATTCTCGTCATTGTGGTGGCCGTTACAGCCATCTCTTCTTTTACCACGCCTGTATACAGCGCCGGAATTTCCATGCGTGTTCTCCGTTTTGCGGCCATGTTCACGGCGGCCACCTTCGGTTTGTATGGAGTGATCATGTTTTTTCTGATGCTGAGTATTCATATGGCTAAATTACATAGCTTCGGTGTACCGTTCCTTAGTCTAACAGCCCCGCGTTCGTTGAAAGACTGGAAAGATTATCTTATACGGGCACCGTTTCAGTTTATGAAAAACAGACCTATTCTATTGAAGCATAAAGACCCCAAGCGACAAGGATGAGCTCAACATAGGAGGGAGCCAAATGGCCGTAGGAAAAGAAAAAGCAGATAAAATTACAACGTTACAGACGACGGCAATTGTGGTCAGCTTTATGCTGGCTGCCGGGTTGCTTACGCTTCCCCGGGTAATGGTAGAGGATTCAAGGACGCCAGATGTGTGGATAACCATTATTTTAGCAGGTGGGGTAGTTTTCCTGTCCGGATGGATTATTATAAAATTAAGTCAACAATTTCCAGGATCGACCATTTACCAGTATGTACAGAGGATTATAGGTAGAACCGTTGGCAAGGTTATTGGCGTGCTGTTAGTCATCTATTTTGTTTGTATAGCTGGATTCGAAATTCGATCTGTGGAGGAAGTAACAGCGTTCTTCCTGCTTGAAGGGACGCCGGCATGGGCTATTTCAGCGCCTTTTATGTGGATCTCTCTGTACCTGTGCATGGGTGGTATTAGTACTATAGGTAGAATATGCCAAATTATTTTCCCGATTACAGCATCTATCTTTTTGTTGATATGCTTGCTGGGATTAAACGTTTTTGAATTAAATAATTTGCGTCCCATCTTATCGGAGGGTGTGATGCCAGTGTTTAAAGCTTTGAAAACTACCACGCTTACTTTTACGGGGACTGAGTGTATGCTTATCATTCTTTGTCGCATGGAAAAACCTGGGAAAGCAACCAAGGCAATCGGATGGGCGATTGGGATCGCGGTTGTTTTTTATATAGCTGCATTGATCCTGTGTATTGGCGCTTTTTCGGTGGAAGGGGTTATGACCAGAACCTGGCCTTTTTTAGATTTAGCCCGCAGCTTTGAAGTGGAGTATCTGGTATTTGAACGGTTCGAATCCCTATTATTGTCGATCTGGATCATGCAAATTTTTTGCACATTCACTATCGCTTTTTATTGCGCTTCGCTCGGAGTTTCTCAAATTTTGAATGGCTCTTATGCCAAGATTTTGTTTATTTTGCTCCCATTCATTTACATCTTGTCCCAAATACCTAAAAACCTGAATGAGTTGTTTTCTTTTGGAACGATCATCGGGAATGGAGCTTTAATTTTGTTCACTTTGCTTCCACTTCCGCTGTTGCTTATTTCTCGCTGGAGGGGGATGCGGTCATGAAGAGAGTCCGGTTAGGATTTCTCGGAATGGCGGCTCTCCTGATATGCAGTACACTTTCAGGCTGCTGGAGCAGCTCACCGGTGGAGGATCTAAACCTGGAGACAGGCATTGCTATGGATGTAGCGGAACAATCTTCGCAAGAAGAGCAAATCAATCGGAAAGGAGGAGCTTATCCAAAAAAAGAGTTAATTACCGGAACCTTTCAATTTATCGTGCCAGAGGAAAACAAAAGTTCCGGAAGCTCTCCTTCGCAAACTAAAAAATTTTACAACGTTAAGGGAAACGGTGATTCCGTCTTTGAGATATTGAGGGAAATTTCATTACGGATCAATCGTCCTCCGATTGGATTTCATTTGAAGACAGTCATTATCAGTTCCAGTCTGCTTCGTAAGGTTCCGTTGTATGAGCTGCTGGACTTCTTTTTGGGGGATAATGACATCCGACCCAGCGTCCAATTGCTGATCAGTACGGGCACGGCAAGTGAAGCACTTCAGGAGAAAATCCCTGGTCAGACCCCGGCCTTTGCATTAAAGGATATTTTTGAAAACCGTAAAAGAAATTCACGGATGTTGAAGCCCGTGTCATTGGCTAAAGTGATTGGACCCATGAAAGCGAAAAGAAGCTTTTTATTGCCTAATGTCATTACGACGGAGAGTGAAGTCAAGCTGGCGGGTGCGGGAATCATCAAGGGAAAGGCGCAAACATACGGTGGTTTTCTGAATGAGTCCGAGGTGGAAGGGCTTATGTGGATCAAAGGCGAATTGAAAGGAGGTCTTGTGAAAAGTATCGATCCCGAAACCAAAAAAAATATTGTTTATGAGATCAAATCGGTAAAAAGCAGCATCAAGGCCATCGTTCAGGGGGATGACATATCTTTTCGCGTGAGAATGAATTCAGAGGGGCGTATTTCGGAAAACTTTAATCCGAATGAAGATTTGGGCAACAACCGGCTGCTCGGACGAGAAGAGAGTATCTTTCAGGAGAAAGTCAACTCATTAGCAAAACAAACCGTAGCCAAAATGCATACGCTGCGGGCAGATGTCGGAGGTTTTGGAGACGCCCTGCGGATTCAGCATCCTAAAGTATGGAAAAAGGTCAAAGATGACTGGGACAAGACCTTTAGCACGATTCCGGTACAATTCAGTACGGATATTCACATTGAGGATTACGGCGCTTCCAAAACGACGGCAGATTAACATACTAGGTTGACATATATTGGAATCAGCCATTTCACAGACAGGGTACAAACCTGTTTTGCTGAAATGGCTTTTTTTGCGTTCCAAAGGCTATTCTTCAAACAGTGACAGCGTTTCTTCCAGCCATGCAATATAGCTTTCTTCCCGATTGATGGCACGGCTCAGCACCAGATAGTGTCCGAATTGCTGAGAGCCAGGAGCTTGGAGGTTCTCGTCCAGCAGTTGGAGGGATTTTTTGCTTTCATATAAATGCTCCAGCTTGCCTTTACGTTTGGCGATCTGATCCTTGAACAGCCGCTTGTTCTCTTCCTTGGGGATGGCGGCTGAGAAATACAGCATGAGCATAAACTCATCCTTTTCCGTTTCCGGCAGCTCTTTGGGACTTGCCAGCCACTCGATTAGCTCACGGGTTCCCTTGGGTGTGATGCAGTACAGCTTCTTTTCCAGCTTGGCTCCTGTAATGGAGGTGCGGTATTCAATTAACTCTTCTTCGGTTAGTCTTTTGAGCTCAGGATAAATCTGGCTGTGCTTGGCACTCCAAAATTGTCCAATTTCCTGCTTGAATTGGCTCGTAATATCGTAGCCGCTCATTTCCTGTTTATGAACCAGGCCCAAAATGGCATATTTCAATATTCGTTTCAACGTAGCTCTCCTCGTCATGGGGTATTTGACACTAGTATATCACAGTGCTACAATTTAAATGTAATAAAAAACATGTTTATATTTACATGTTTGAAATTACTATTTTCATTGTCTCATTCAATTCATAAAATCATAATAAGGAAAGAAGGATGTACGATGGACAAGTTTATTGGTAGCCACATGATCTACACCTATGAGAACGGCTGGGAATACGAAATATATATTAAAAATGAGGATACGATTGATTACCGCATTCATAGTGGTATGGTAGGCGGGCGCTGGGTACGTGATCAGAAGGTAAATTTGGTGAAATTAGTGGAGAATGTGTACAAAGTATCATGGACCGAACCGACCGGCACGGACGTTGCTCTAAACTTTATGCCTGAGGAGAAACGCATGCACGGCATTATTTTCTTCCCTAAATGGGTGCATGAGCATCCAGAGATTACGGTCCGCTATCAAAACGATTTTATTCCACTGATGGAAGAATCGCGTGAAAAGTACGAAACCTATCCGAAGTATGTAGTCCCTGAATTTGCAGACATTACCTTCATTGAAAATGCGGGTGTGAACAACGAGCAATTGATTTCCCAGGCACCTTACGCGGGAATGACGGACGATATTCGTGCAGGTAAGCTGCAAGTCTGATCAAGCCATGGAGTGATTGAAGTGTAAAGCCTGAGCCTGTCATGAACAGTCTCAGGCTTTTTTGTGCTAACGGTTGAAGTTCATATGAATCGAGTGAGCAACCACCGATTTTTCCAATGCTTCTGGTTTTATATGTTGATTATGTGAATATTGAGAAAAAGTATATTGACGCATGACAATATTTAGGGGAAAATCGAGGTGGAATTATAAAATTTGGATTTTTTGTGCGAAGGGTGGTTATGCTTTGGAACATACACCTACGATTTTAGCGGAGCTGGAGGATTATTTGCAGCAAAATGGCTTAACGCTGGCACAATTTGCAGAACATTCCGGTGTTCATCAAAGAACGCTCAATAATTGGATTCTTAAGCATCGTCCAGTTGCTATACACCAGTTGGATCGAATTACACTTGCAATGGGATTACCAGAGGGCTATTTTTACGACCGATACATAGAACATTACATCATCGAACGTTCCCCGGATTGGCGGCGTATTGAACCGGTATTGTTTCGCTGTGTGGAATTGGACAAGCTGGAAGCGATTAAGCGCATAGTTGGACATATTATGGACAACCTGCTCTATTCCCCGAAGCTGTTTGATGCGGCAGAAACATTATTCGCACAAGGTCGGCATGCTGCTGCGGTGATCCTCTATGAGGGGGTTGCGGAAGCAGAGAAGTACCAGCACTCTGAACGCTTGGCCATCTGTCAATATCGCATATTCACGACTCAGGTTGGGGACAATCAAAGCCGGAATCTCAAGGTAGCCAACCGATTTGAACCTTTTGTCGAACGTCTGGATGAGATAGAACAGCTAGATGCATTAAAAGATTTGGCAAACATATATCGTTCTTTGCAAGAATGGGACATGCTTTATGAAACGGCTCGAAAAATGAGAGCTAAGGCGGAAATTCAATATTCTATAAAACATCAGCAGAAGAAGAGGAATCGTGAGGAGCCTGCTAAGAAGCTGAGTCGTCCCATGTTTGTGTATATCACCTATGCCGATCTACTGTGTGCTAGGGTCTGTGATGTTCAAGGCAATTATGACCAAGCACTACTGTTTACATTTAATTATGCTAATTTAGATTGGGTCGTAGAGACAGATGAGGACACTCAGCACTGGGTCAGCCTGTTCAAGCACTGGGCGCAAGCTAATACTATGGTGAATAAGCTTTTATCTGGAGATATAAGTGTGCTACATGATTATGTTGAATATATTAGTGCATCGGCAGATACAACAGAAGAAGACCGGATTGTGCAACTTTTGAATATTATGCTAGCGGCTAACCGATTCCATGTAGATGTGGATGATGTTCTTTCACGTTTTGAACTGGACATTAATTCCTTTGCTCAACTACCAGCATCTGCTGATATGTATACGCAACAAGTCTTACCGCATTATCTTGTGCATTTTGGTTATGAGTTGGCCTATTACTATTTATATAAAGGGATGTATAGTGATGGCTTTAAACATTTGAAGTCTGCCACGCTAAAAGCGATTATACTAAATAACGAAACTTATTTTATAAACTGTTTGGGATTATTCGAGCATTTTAAAGCCTACGCAATGGATAAAACAAAGCTAGAGTTTTCAAAATTTATCGAAAAGGTGTGGTTAAATAATGTTAAAAAAAATGGTGCTGCTGATCGTCGCGGCTAGTTTTTTGTTTATTATAACTGTGCCTATGCAGCCGCATGAGCGTGGTCAGAGCATTCAACCTTTTGAACAACATGGAGGCGCTTAAACAGAAAAGAACAAGGAAAATCCTCGTCGACCAGTTAAGATTAGTGGGGGATTGTTCAACTGTTAATAATCATACGAGTACGGAGCGTGCTGGCGTTATTGGAACTCCTAAGTTCGTATAAATATTAAGTAGAACTGGAAAATGAAACACAAAAACGGAGTAGGCGGAATGGTGCTGTACAAGCGAAGCGGTCGCTTTTGTCCCCGGATTTCTCCCCTGTTCATAGGCTTAATTCAAGAAATCCGGGGGCGGTGGCGATGGGAAGCACTATCCGTCTGCGGAGTGGCACCTGAAGTAACTTTTAAGTGGAAATTATAATGGATACAAAAAGAGCCTCTGCGCCACTTTATTCGTGGAAACGGAGGTTCTTTAGCATGAAGAAGATCATGCTGATTACACGGGTGTAACGTCCTGAATAGCTCCTTCTTCTTTCCAAATCACGTTTTCACGATAATTCTGACCCCAGTCGTACATGGCTTTCAGTACTGGAATCAGGCTTTCGCCATGCTCGGTCAATGAGTATTCCACATGCGGAGGGACCACAGGATAAACTTTGCGCAGGATCAGCTTATCTTCCTCCAGCTCGCGCAGCTGATTGGTCAGCATTTTTTGCGTAATATGAGGGATCAGCTTCTTCAATTCACCGAACCGCTTGGTGCCTTCCATACCGAGGTGCCACAAAATAATCAGCTTCCATTTTCCGCCGATGACCGCGAGGGTCAATTCCTTATCACAATTAATCAGCTTCAAATCAATCCGGTCTTTTACAGTAGTGATGTTCATCGCCCTCCTATCCGTAGTGACTCCAAGTATACTATTTATAGCTACTCTACGCAAAAGGAGATACATCCATTTTGGAAACTAAGCATACGTTTGGATACGGATCGACCGGACAGTGAAGCGTGATGATTATACCTCCAGGAGCAGTGACGGTTAAGAAGGAATAACGATGGTGTTAAATGACTCCGGCTCCAGTTCCAAATGGTGCGTTGTTTGTCCCACAGACAGATTCAGCGCGCGCGATTCGTGGAACGGATTGGCGATGACCAGCACCCTTTGTCCGTCCGCATTTTGGAAGGCAACGGCATTTCCAGTCCATGAACCGCGAAGTCCAATGCGTCTGGCTCCCGGTAATACAAAATGAGAAAAATGCTTCATAACGTAATATTCCGGGTTCAGGACAGGCTTTCGATCTGCTGGATCGACAGTAATCATCGAATTTTGCTCCCAGCCCCATGTGCTCTTGCCTTTCGGCTCCAAAACCATATTCCAGTAAATATAAGCATTCACACCGTTCGTGAAATAATGCTGGTACAAGTTGTATACATATTTAGCGTAGTCCCATGAGTTTTCCCCGTTCCCGCATTCATTTTCGGTCTGCATGTAACGAAGCTCGGGATAACTGGCCACGGTGCGTTGAATCGCATTTTTGCCTGCCCATTGATAGCCCACGCCTTTAATATATTTGTAGGCTTCCGGGTCACTCAGCACGGTATGGGCATACTCGTCGAATCCGGTGGAAATCTTTTTTGTTAACTCCTCCCACGGATCGGGAGCATTAATGGTACCGAGCCATATTTCCGTATCCAGTCCGTGTTCCTCAAAAGCAGGGCCCAAATAGTCGCGAATAAATTCACGCAGCTGTTCTCCCGTCCACACACAGGAAGGGAACTTTTGATCGGCAATGACTTCATTTTGGACATGAATCTGATGGATTGTAATTCCTTCTTCACGGTATGCTTGCACAAATTTGACAAAATATAATGCATACGCTTTCAAAATATCCTTTTCCCAGCGCAGCGTGCCGTAATTGTAGGCCTTGGGTGATTTCATCCATGTCGGCGGGCTCCAGGGGGAAGCGAACAGCTTCAAGCCCGGATTGAGTTTCAGTGCTTCTCTAATGTAAGGAATAAGATATTGCTGATCGCGTTCAATGGAAAAGTGCTTCATTTCCACGTCGCCGTCTGTTTCATTGTGACTGTACCACTCCAGCGCGTAGTCACTGGCGCCAATGGGCAGCCTACAAATCGTGAATTTGTGCTCGCCCTCCGGGTGAAAGAGGGAATGCAGCACCTGCTCACGTTCGGCGCTTTCCAGGTGGTTCAGGGCCACATACCCCAGTTCATTAAAACAGCCGCCAAAGCCTTCGACAAGCTGATACACTTCTTCCGTGATGGTCAGGTTTGCCTGCTCTTGCGTTTGGGTGAGATTATGAGCTTGGGATTGCCAAGCCTGGGTCTTGGAAGTGGAAAACCACTGAATGGTTTGATTGCTCATGTATTACCCTCCTGTTCAAGCTTTTTGTATCTCTTTTTATTATAGGGTAGGATCAAAGGAGATGAGATGGTCTGAGCCAAGACAAATTTGCCCTAATCCAAGGTGGAATCTGAGAAGATTTTTGTTGATAAGAAGTGCTAAGGACACATAAAGAACACATGTCTTTGGTATGTTGTTGCCATAGAATGACCGAAAGAGGGAAGTCGATTGAATAAAAGAGTTCTTCTCGTCGAGGATGAAATTCGTATTCGTGAAGTGATTGCGGATTATTTTAAACAGAATAAATGGGAAGTCTATGAAGCAGGCAATGGAAAAGATGCGCTAATCTGGTTTGATTCGGTGCAGCCGGACCTGATCGTACTCGATATTATGATGCCGGAAATGGATGGCTGGGAGGTATGCCGTCAGGTACGCAGCCGTTCAGGAGTGCCGATTATTTTGCTGACAGCCAAATCCGGCGATGATGATAAAATATTAGGCTTTGATCTGGGGGCGGATGACTATGTTACCAAGCCTTTCAGCCCTAAAGTACTAATCGCCCGCGCGAATGCGCTGATGAAGCGGGTGGAGGGACATGTGCAGCCAGAGTCGCATATATTGCGATTCGGCAGTGCCATTCTTAACACGATGGCTCATCGGCTTGAGGTGGATCAGGCAGAAGTCGAGCTGACACCCAAGGAGTATGAGTTGCTGCGGCTGCTTATACATAATAAAGGCATGGTCATTTCACGGGATGCGATACTGAACCGGGTGTGGGGCATTGATTTTGAAGGAGACACACGGGTTGTCGATACGCATATCAAAAAGCTGAGAAGCAAGCTGGGCCGTGAATCACGCCATATCCGCACGGTTTTTGGTACAGGCTACAGGTTTGAGGAGGAAGAATGAACAAACGGGGAGTAACCTTCAAGCTGTTCATTATGACCGTTGCATTTTTCCTGTGTTTTTACGGAATGGTGATTTTGTGCCAATTGCTGTTTTTTGAAAATTTTTATCAGCAGCAGAAGATTGGCCGGGTGGAAAGCCGTTTGCAGAGCTTCGGTCAGAGCTATGTCAGGGAGGCCTGGGGGTCCGGCAGGGTTTCGCGCGAGGCGGCCCGCTTTATGCTTCAAAACAAGAACCAGCTGGCGATTGTAACGCTGGACGGCAAAGTCAAGCTGGACGATCCGTTTCATATCAGTTTCAGAAAAGCAGATGGTAAGATCGTTAAGGTATCGCTGTCTCTGTTTATAGGCCAGTACGGAGATGAACTGAGAGCTGCCCGAATTCAGCCAGGAGATACAATAACGGTTGAAGGTGAAATTCTGGAAAGTGGCGGAATTTCCTCTGCCAATGTGATATTTCCTGTGGCTATTCAGAAGTCTGGCTACAAAAATATAGGTGCCCTGGACGAGACAGGCATAGAAAGCGGCATGAAATGGACTGGTACAGTGACGGAAATTGTAATGCCGGATCTGAAAACATTAAGCGGTCGACAAGGATTGCTGTTTAGTGCGTTGGAGGAATGGTTTCCATTATCGCAGGTACATCTGGAGAAGCTCAAGAAATTCGAAGTACTGGAAGAAGAATGGACAGAACCCTGGACAGGTGTACGTAATGCAATCATCGTTCACCCTGTACGTCAGAATACGGGAGAAATCGATCTGTTGTTCACAGTGACATCGTTACAGGAAATCAGTGAGACGAATGAAGCGCTGCGTTGGTTTTATTTATACCTGGGTATCGGGGGATTTGCGCTGATTTTGATTTTGTCCCTATTTTATTCCCGAATGGTGACCCGTCCGCTGATTGCCTTGAACAATACCGCCAAGCGGATGGCTAAACTCGATTTTACAGCCCATACACCGATCCGGCAAAATGACGAGTTGGGCAGTCTTTCCTACAGCATGTATACCTTGTCCCAGAGCCTGGATTCCGCTTTGCGCGAGCTTCAGGAGGCCAATCAGCAATTGGTCGAGGACATGGAGCAGAAGCAGAAGATGGAGGCAGTACAGCAGGACTTTTTTGCCAACGCTTCCCATGAGCTGAAGACCCCGCTGAGCATTATTAAAGGCTTTGCCGAGGGACTGCAGGATGGGGTTAGCGCCGGAAAGCAGGACCATTACATCAAGGTCATTGTAGAGGAAGCGGACAAAATGGAGCGGCTGGTCAAGGATATGCTGGATCTAGCCAAATTGGAATCCGGCACCCTCAAGCTTCGCAAGACGACCTTTATATTAAGTGAGCTGGTAGAGGAAGTCGTGGACAAGCTATTTCATCTGTTGAAGGAAAAGAGACTGGAAGCAGTCATTATTCCTGCCAATGAGTTGCCGATTCATGCCGATGCAGGATGGATGGAACAAGTGATGATCAACTTCGTCGTCAATGCCATCCGGCATGCTGAAGAGGGAAGCTCGATTACAATCCGTATCGAAGGCACTGGAGAAATCAATACTTTTTCCATTGAAAATAAAGGGGAGACGATTCCTGAAGATCAACTGGATCAGATATGGGATCGGTTTTACCGGGCCGAGCTGTCACGCAGCCGCCAAACGGGTGGGACAGGACTCGGGTTGTCCATTGTCAAACGAATTCTGGATTTGCACGAATTCCGCTATCAGGCGGAGAATACCAGGAATGGCGTTCGTTTTGTCGTTATATTCGGAGGCTAGGCTATAGCAAAGGAGTTAAGTAATATGAAATGGAATTGGTTGCCCTCGCTTTGCACGCTTGCAAACCTGGGGGCAGGGGTCTTATCCCTGTACTTCACGATTCATGAGCAATATATGACCGCCTTTACCCTCGTGGTGGTGGCTGCTTTATGGGATGTACTGGACGGTTTGCTGGCAAGGCTGCTGCATTGCTCCAGTGATTTTGGCAAGCAGCTCGACTCGCTGGCGGATGTGGTCTCATTTGGTGTTGCACCTGCTTTCTTGATCTTACTTTACAAGCTGGGAGATACCCATTGGATAGGGCCAGCCGTGGCTGTTTTGTTTGTGATATGTGGTGCGGTAAGGCTGGCCAGATTCAACCTGATGGCTTTTAGCACAGGTTTTGTAGGTATGCCAATTACAGCTGCGGGTGTGATTGTGTCCTTTATGTTTCTGTGGAGTGAGCATTTGAAGCCGGGGCTGCTGCTCACGCTAATGGTAGTGCTATCGCTCCTGATGATCAGTCGTATTCCGTTCCCGTCCTTCAAGAAATTACCGAGCAGGAGGTAACGTCCCTATGGAATGGGCCATGAGTATCATTAATCAATACGGATATATCGCTATTTTTGCGCTTCTTGCTCTTGGGATTATCGGCCTGCCGGTTCCGGATGAAATTATTATGGTATTTGTCGGCTATTTATCCTCCATCATGGTACTGAACTATTCAATGTCAGTACTGGTCAGCTTTATCGGTGCGATGACAGGGATGATGATCAGCTACACGCTTGGCAAAAAGCTGGGGCAGCCGTTGGTCGATAAGCACGGCAAGTGGGTCGGGCTGACACCAAAGCGGTTTGCAAAGGTGAAGGGGTGGTTTGCACGCTTTGGGCTATGGACGATTCTGTTCGGTTATTTTATTCCGGGAGTCAGGCATGTGACAAGCTACTTGTCGGGGATTAGTGCCATGCCTGCTCGAAAATATATACTGGTGGCAAGCGCAGGCTCTCTGGTATGGACGCTTATCTTTATCTCGATTGGTTATATTGCCGGGGCGAATATAAACTTTCAGTAAGGTTATACCTAAAGTAATGTAGCATTTTTCACGTATTCCACCGATAATATAAATAAAGAACTTGTACAGCCAGTGAGGGGATCTATATTGAATGTTGTCATGAAGTATATTGAGAAGTTGCCTGGTTTTCTGCAAATGATCTTGAATATCTCGTTGTTTCTGGTCGGGCTGATTTTAAGCTTCTTGCTCCTGAAAGAAACCTGGTCCATTTTCTCTTATGTATTTTTGTACTCAGAGGCAGATAAAAATTACTATGAATTCACGGAGGAACTGCTTGTATTCTTCTTGTATTTTGAGTTCATTGCATTAATCGTTAAGTACTTTAAAACCAATTTTCATTTTCCCCTTCGGTATTTTATCTATATTGGAATCACGGCCGTCATCAGGCTCATTATAATAGATCATGAAGATGCTAAAAATACATTTTGGTGGTCCATTGCAATTCTGGTCATGGTAGGTTCTCTATTGATCGCTAACAGTAAATTGTTAAAAAGAGAAAGCTGATGCTGGAGCAAATGACAAGGTCGACAGTCAAGTAGGAGAGAGGGAATAAAGACGAATGGTAAGAAACTGGATGAATCATACGGGCGTCAGGCGGGCAGCTGTGCTTGCGATAATCATTTTGCTATTGTTCATGTTGAGAAGCATGATGAACATTATTTTGTTAACGTTGCTGCTTACGATCCTGATTGGCAGCGTATATAACGGAGTGAACAAGCTGATCAAGCGGTTCGCCAATGTACCGCCAATGATTGTGCTGCTATTGGTTTACGGGCTGCTGATCCTGATTATCGTGTGGGGAGTATACCGCATGGTGCCGCTAATCAGCATTCAGGTCAAGCAGGTGTATTTCATGATTCATCAGGCGTATATGTATCCTGACCGTAATCAATGGAACGAAACGATCATTCAATTTATGGATACCCTGAATGTTCAGCGGCTATTTGAGCCTGGCTGGAATGCGGTCATGAAAATCAGCCAACTGGGCACACAACTGCTGGTGTCGATTATTTTGAGCTTGTTTTTCCTAATGGAAAAATCCTATATTACACGCTTTACAGCTACGTTTGTCGATAGCAAGCTGGGCTGGTTCTTCAAGGAAGTAGCGCATTTTGGGCGCATGTTTCTGGACACGTTCGGAAAGGTGCTGGAAGCCCAGCTATTGATTTCACTCATTAACTGTATATTGACGACGACCGCTCTTTGGATTATGGGTTTTCCTAATCTGCTCGGCCTCGCGCTCATCATATTCTTGTTGGGATTAGTCCCGGTGGCGGGTGTGTTCATCTCGCTGATACCGCTCGGTCTGATTGCTTTTAGCGTCGGAGGAATCAAGTATGTGATTTATCTGGTTATTCTGATCGTGGTTATTCATGCGATTGAAGCCTATTTCCTGAATCCGAAGCTGATGTCATCCAAAACCAATTTGCCGATCTTTTTTACCTTTGTCGTATTGATTTTCTCTGAACATTTGATCGGGATTTGGGGCCTGATTGTAGGGATTCCACTGTTTGTTTTCTTCCTCGATCTGATTGGCGTACAGCGCAAACAAGAGAAGGATACCTGATCTAGCTATACCAATATAACGAATGCCTGCGAAGCCGCAGGCATTTTTGTGTATGGTTAACCTTCTTTTGGGTAGAACATGCAGTACACAGGCATATTGTCCATTTGTGCTTCTTGGCTTAACGTAAATCCAAATCTTCGGTATAAATCCACATTCTCTTTATTTTCTGTATCCAGCGCGATTCCTTGCGATTTTTTATCCGCCTTGACCGTATTGATCAAGTGTTGCAAAAGGGATTTGCCGATCCCCTTTCCTTGTTCTTCTGGACTTACCCCGATCATAATCAGATAGTGATGCGTAAATGAAGGAGCAGAGGATCTGGTGACTCGCATATAGGAGTTAAGAAGATGCAACGTTTGCCCGGACAATTGAAAAAATAAAGGAATCAGCCTCACGATTAACAATACACCTTTCAAATTCTGAAGCATGCTTGGATGTGGCTTCTCCACGATGTAAGTACCGATCAAGCTTTCATTTTCGAAATAACCCCACACCTCTTCATGAAGCAAAAAGCTTTTATCAAACATAAAGGAAACAAAGGCTTTTACTCGATGTTTTGCCTTTCTGTCAAGCTTGGAGTCGCCAAATAAATGCAGGAATAAGGGGTCCTGGGCAAACGTCCTGCTCATAAGTGATACGAATAAGGGCTTGTCTGCTTTGGTTAGTTTGGATAGGTTGCGTGAATTACTCATGCTTCCTCACCGATGCTATTCGCGGCTCTGCCATAATGATCTACGGCGAAGCTAAATAACACTTTAAGCATAAATAATAAGCAGGTGGTCAGCATATAAGGCTGTAACCCGGGCAATAATGGCATAGCACCGAGACCAACAGACAGGAGCAAGCCTGCAACGAATCGTTGTGCCTGTTTTCCGATAAGAGCATTCACGATAAATGCTCCTGCGATTGTGTAAGCCCATACCCCTATGGAGTACCCAATATTTGTATTGATTAAAAGTGCAACAAGCACGATATGAAAGTGTATCGCAATGAATAGGATACGGTTCATTTTACGTGAAGCATAAAAGTTACTGGTGGAAGCCGTAAAATTGGCAATACAACCGGAGAATATATCGAAAATCAATAACAACGCCAGAGCGCTGCGCCATATCGGCAAGTTGCCTGTAAGCTGAGGGAATACCAAATACAGTACAGTAGTCAGCAGTCCACCAAAAAGCAGGATGGAAACAATCGAGCCAATACTTTGCTTTTCACCAAATACATCATGTAAAAACGAAGGAATCCGAATTTGTTTCATTTCATTTTGCCTCCTCGGTCAAGTAGATGCTACAAGCATCATTTATTTTTGGAGTTATGTACTGAAATAGTACATTTACTATAAAATTATTATAGTTTTTTAAATGTATTATTTCAATAGATTTGTAGTTGGATTGTTGATGTACTCTAAAATCTAAGCTACACTATGTGATGTGAGGTGGAGAGGATGAACGGTTTTGAACGACGGAAAGAGAAAAAAATAGAGCAGATATACAGTGCTTCATTTCAACTATTTTCTAAATACGGATTTCAGAAGGTTACTGTGAATGAGATCGCTCAGCAGGCAAGGGTTTCCCCGGCGACCATCTATAATTACTTTGGAACGAAAGAACAGCTTTATGCCGACATGCTTATGAATTGGATGGACAAGCAGCTGGAGCAGTATGAGGAAATACTTGATTCAGGCCTTTCCTTTCCTGAGAAAAGTAAGGAAATTATGATGCTGGAGGCCCAAAATTTAAAAATCCTGTCGGATGAATTTCTAAAATTCCCGTCCTCTGAGTTTAGCGGACTGGCTCAAGCACTGGAAAGCTACAGCGAGCAGAAGGTAACGGGCTTTTTTATGAAGTTTGTTGCGCTCGGGAAGCATGAGGGATATATCCATAGAGACCAAACCGAAGAGACAGCGATGATGTATTTTACGATGTTCAAAAATGAGCTGAGTCGGCATTGGGAGGCGTCGAATCAAGAACGGTTAACCTGTAATGTCGATCAATTCATGGAATTGTTCTTCTTTGGATTAGCCGGACAGGCGCAGAAATAGGAGATTCGGATTTGGGGTTTAATAAGCTCATAGGTAATGGCTAAAGTAGAGGAGAGAAGGCTGATGTATGAGGAAATTGTGGCGTATGGCTTAAGTAAAAAGGAGGCTGTAAAGGATTACCCTTTTGGTCCCGAGACGCTGGTGCTCAAGGTAGGAGGCAAGATGTTTGCTCTCTTGACTGAAAAGGATGGCATTAGCCATGTATCTCTAAAATGTGATCCGGCCATTGCAGAAAACCTGCGTGAGCAAAACAAGGCGATTAAACCGGGATATCATTTGAATAAAAAGCATTGGAACACGATAACGGTCGATCCTGCTTTCCCATTAGATGATCTGTATAGCATGATCGACCATTCGTATGAGCTGGTGTTCAAGAGCTTGACCAAAGCGCAGCGTGAAGCCATTACGATGAGAATACGGGCAGCCGAATCGTGACAGGTGCGCTATTCACATTTTTATAGTTTTGCTTGACATAAAGTGACTAAAGATATATTCTTGATTTAAAGATAATTCATTTGAAAATAATATCAAGGAGTGGAACTGAACATGAGCGAACTGGTGAAAACTATCCAAGAGAGAAGATCAGCTTCTAAATTTATTCCTGATGTTACAATAGATCAAAAAGAACTGGAAGAGATATTTCAGCTGGTGAAGTTTGCTCCATCGGCTTTTAATTTACAGCATGCACACTATATCGTGGTACAGGATGCGGATATGAAGCAAAGGCTGCATGACGAGGCAAGCAAGCAGTATAAAATATTAACGTCTTCGGCCACCATTGTGGTGCTGGGGGATACAGAGGCTTATACAAAAGTAGCTGAATATAATGAAGGTTTTCTGAATCTGGGCGTGTTGAGCAAGCAGGAATATGACAGCACGGTGGAATCGGTAACCCAGTTTTATCGAGAACGGGGACCTGTTTTCCAAAGAGAAGAAGCGATACGCAATGCCAGCCTGTCAGCCATGCAGTTCATGCTGATTGCCAAGGATAAAGGGTGGGATACTTGCCCGATGATCGGCTTTGATCCTGCGAAGGTACAGGAAATATTGAATATTCCAGAACATTTTGTACCCGTAATGATGATTACCTTGGGTAAAGAGGATGAATCCGGTCAGCGGCCACGTGGATACCGCAAGCCAATTGGACAATTTGTGAGCTACAACGGATTTTGAAATAGATGAATTATAGCCTATTGAGGAGGGATGAAGATGTCATTAAAGACTGCCGGAATTCACCATATCACGTCCTTTGCAGGAGACCCGCAGGGCAATGTTGATTTTTACGCAGGTGTGCTGGGTTTGCGATTGATTAAAAAGACGATCAACTTTGATGCTCCAGAAGTGTATCACCTGTATTTTGGGAATGAACAAGGCAGCCCGGGAACGATTGTTACCTTTTTTCCAGCTCCGGGTACACGCAGGGGCAAGATCGGGGGCGGGCAAGTCGGGATTACGACGTATGTCGTGCCGCCCGGCGCTTTGGAATACTGGGAGAACCGTCTGCACAGCTTGAAGGTGTCTTTCACGAAGGCCACTCGTTTTGGCGAGTCATACATCCAGTTCCGAGACAATGAGGGCTTGCATCTGGAGCTGGTGGAGCGGGAAGAAGGCCCGGCGAACACGTGGACGGCAGGTGGTGTACCTGCGGATAAAGCGATCAAAGGTTTTGGCGGTGCCGTGCTGTTCAGTACGGATTCCAAGCATACACAAGATGTGCTGAAGAACGTTCTGGGCATGGTTCCTGTCGGAGAAGACGCAGACGCAGGCTACATCCGCTATCAGACGACTGGAGATTTGGGCAACCTGATCGACCTTCCGATCAAAAATGTACCGCCCGGAAGTGGCGGTGCAGGTACGGTTCACCATATTGCCTGGCGTGCGCAGGACGATACGGAGCATCAGGCGTGGAACGAGTGGGTTCGCCAGCATGGCCTCGGGACGACCGGCATTATTGATCGCCAATATTTTAACGCAGTATATTTTCGTGAACAAGGCGGTATTCTGTTCGAGATCGCAACCGATCCGCCCGGCTTTACCGTCGATGAGGAATTGAATGAATTGGGGCACAAGCTGATGCTGCCTGAGTGGTATGAGCCTCAGCGTTCCCTGATTGAGTCAAATCTGGTTCCCATTGAACCCAGAGTGATCAAACAGGATTAAATCTTTGGGACAGGATCATCACGATATGAGCAAACAGGTCCAATGGCGGGTAACTTCTACCGTTCATTGGACCTGTTTGCATGTGAAATGGTACTCCTATATGACACTTCTTATATCATAAGCAGCTCTCGAATCTCCAGTTCGGTCAATGCCGAAAGGCTTTCTTGTCCCGGCTGGATGATCTGGTCGATCAGGTGTTTCTTTTTCTGCTGCAGCTCATACATTTTGTCCTCCACCGTGCCTTGGGCAACGAGGCGAATCACCTGTACGACTTTTTTCTGGCCCATTCGATGTGCGCGGTTGGTAGCCTGCTCCTCCACGGCGGGATTCCACCACAGGTCATACAAAATGACCGTATCTGCTCCGGTGAGATTCAGGCCAGTTCCCCCTGCCTTTAGGGAAATCAGGAACAGGTCGCGTTCTCCTTCATTAAAGCGGCTGCACAGCTCCACACGTTCCGAAGCTGGTGTCTGCCCATCCAGATAGAAGTAAGGGACCCCTTCCCGGGCAAGCTCGCGTCTGATCATTTGCAGCATCGTTGTGAACTGTGAAAAAATGAGCATCCGTTTCCCGGAGCTGAGGCATTCTGCGATGATTTCCAGCAGCTGTTCGTATTTGGCTGAGCTTCCGGTGTACCCGTCGACGAACAGGCCCGGATGACAGCAGAGCTGGCGAAGCCGGGTCAGACCGGCAAGGATTTTAATCCGGCTTTTCTGAAAGCCCTCCTCGTTCAGATGCTTCAACGTTTCATGCTGGAGCTCGGCCAGATAAGCCATGTACAGCTTTTTCTGCTCCGGCAGGAGCCGTGATACCTGAACGGATTCAATTTTTTCAGGCAGCTCCTGGAGGACATCGCTCTTGAGACGACGCAGCAGAAACGGGCGAATCCGCTTGGCAATCGCATTGCGAGTCAGGTTGTGAAACGCTCTCTTTCCGCCGGGAAATAGCTCGGGAAATACAATGTCAAAGATGGACCACAGCTCTTCCAGTGTATTTTCTATAGGCGTTCCTGTCAGGGCAAAACGGTAACGGGCTTTTATATCCTTAACGGCCTGCGCTGTCTGGGTGGCATGGTTCTTGAACGCTTGCGCTTCATCCAGAATGAGCGTGTGAAACGATGACTTGCCGTACATCTCTGCATCCCGGCGCAGCAGAGGATAGGAGGTAATGATAACGTCATAGCTGGCAGCATCCCGTATCATCCGGCTGCGCTCTTCCGGGGTACCATCTGCGATCGTGACGCGGATATGCGGAGCAAATTTCTCCAGCTCATTTCGCCAATTGTACACCAGTGATGCAGGGGATACGATTATGGCTGGCAGCTGCTGGCTGCGGATTTCCGGCAGGACAGAGACAAGGAAGGCGATGCTTTGCAACGTTTTGCCCAGCCCCATATCATCTGCCAATATGCCCCCAAAACGGTAATGCGCCAATGTCTTGAGCCATTGAAAGCCATATACCTGGTAATCTCTCAAGATGGGAGCGAGCGATTCCGGCACTGGAAAGTCGAGATGGTCGGGATTCCGTATGTTTTCCAGCAGCTGGCGAAAGGCTTTGCCCAAAGTCAGATTCTTCCCCTGATCGTGGGGATCAATTAAGTACAGCCCTTGCGTGACGGGAATACGAATTTGCGCCGCATCCAAATCGCTTTTGCGGATACCCGTTTCGTTCATGAATCGGATGAGCTCCTTGTATTCCTCTGTTTCCAGCGGCAGCAGGGCACCATTCGGCAAACGGTGATACCTTTTCTTCTCATTTAACGATTTGAGCAGCTGACGAATTTCAGATTCGGGTATACCGTCAATATCAAATGTAAATTCCAGCAAATCCGTGTGTTCATCCCACTCCACCCGTGTCCTCGGGACGGGCAGCGTATTGTTGATCTTCGCTTTGACCGCACCTGTGGCATAGATGGCAAGCAGCTTCTCCAGTTGTGGTACGGTATGGTACAGAAAATCAAATTCCGCATCTTCATCTTCCATAACATATCCGCTGTCTGTTTTGGCGAAGGAGCTATGGTCCATCAGTTCCAAAATCCGCTGCTCCTGTTCCCCGTCCCGGATCAGAATCCGGTTGTTGCCAGGCACCTGCTTATCTGTTTCCAACGGATTGATCACGATATCCCCATATTGGAACTCCAGTGCAGCCAGCAGCTTGTCCCTTACCCGATCCAGATATAGCTTCGCCTTTAGTGGCTGTTGTGTGACCCGTTCAGAGACAGACCGGCTCATATGGACCCGTCCGAGCTTCATCAGTCCAGGCACAACCTTGTCCATAAAAGACTCCATCTGTGTCGGCGCAATCTGGATCTTCCGCCTGTGGTGGACTTCCACCATCCGTTTCAGCTCGGATAAATGCCGCAGTGGACCAGTCTTCTGGGGTACAAGCTTGCCATCGGCAATGACGACACCATAGTCCTCCATGATGGTCAAATCATCGAGTCCCTGAATACATAGCTGGTAGCCCTCGGTTTCGCCCTCGGCTTCATCGAATTCAAATTGCAGCGGAAGCATGAGGTCCGACTGGGGGATACCCTCGCTCATATTTCCGTGAATTTCAAAATGGACACCCTGTGCTGCTGTCAGCAAGGGGAATAGCTTCTCCCAAGCCGCAGGGGGGATCAGCAGCATTCGTTCGCCACTCATATGACTGCTTGGGGACACATACGCACCTGAGGTTTCCCGAATCATGCGCTCATTGCGGCAAACCTGCACCAACTGCTGGAGAATGGCGTCATGCTCAAGCCGGAAGCGATGCAGCTGAGGCTCGTAAGAAAAGTTTTTCGTGAACCTGTAGCTATCTCCATGGTCAATACTATCGAGAAACGAGCGGATTTTCTGAACGATATATAATCGTTTGGGCCCTGATTTTATCTCCACGCCAAACATATATTTCTGGTAGCCATAGGCGAAAGGCCGGATCATAAACTGAAAATCCAAGACCTCGCGAGTATCCAGCAGGGTCGACGTACTGCGAATCGGCCTTTTGCTGCTGAACAGCTTTAACATACTGTCGGTCAGCTGGAGATCCCCTGATGTGATGCCAGAGGAGCGTGCGGTTCTGGCAGTGTGATCATACGAAGCATCTGCAGCCCCAGCTGTATCCAGGGAAGTGCCGGGATGAAGTCTGGAAGCAAAGGAGCGTACAGACAGACTTTTGCCTCGCAGCATATCGTGCACGTTAATGAGCACAGCAGCGATGTGTTTACAATACCTTCCGGTCGTCTGAAATGTTCTACAGGTGCATTCCGCACGGATACTGCCATTGGGACGGATCATTGCGGCAACAGCATAAAATCCGCTTCCTTTGACTGTAGCTTCGTACACACCTTCATCATGGTCTATTTGTGTAAAGGCCACTCTTTTGGCCCGGTAATAGTCGTCCCCGTCGTCATAAGCGGCTTGGCTGCATAGCTGTCTGATGGTTCGCCGGGTAAGTTCAAAGCTCATGGTCCGTAATCCTTTCCTGGTTGTTCCGTTTTCTTACATGATAACAGAACAGACGGGAGGTTGGACACCTGGCAGACCGCTTGAGGCTTTTACAAGCTGCACATAGCAGGATACAATGGAAGTATTAGAGAAAGGAGACGGATACTTTTGCCAAAAGAAGACCAAAAGGCGGATTCCAAGTCCGGCTCATCCAAATGGTATCTTGGCAGTGCGGCAGCGTTGCTTCTTTTGAAGGGCAAGTCGTTGCTTGCTCTTTTGAAATTCAGTAAATTTGGCGGTGCGCTGTTCTCTATGGCAGCGACGATTGGCGCATATGCGATCATTTATCCGTGGGGATTTGCGGTCGGGTTCGTGCTGCTATTATTTGTGCATGAGTTGGGGCATGTATGGGCTGCCAAGCGCAAGGGGCTTCCAGTGTCGACACCGTTATTTATCCCTTTTCTGGGTGCGCTGATCACGATGAAACGCCAGCCTTTGGATGCCCAGACAGAGGCTTATGTGGCCATGGGCGGCCCGTTACTGGGCACGGTTGGGGCTATGGTGGTATACGCAGGAGCCTATGCAACGGACAGTCCGCTGCTATATGCACTCTCATATGTCGGATTTTTCCTGAATCTGATTAATCTGTTGCCGATTCATCCGCTCGACGGAGGAAGGATTTCCACGGCAGTGACACGCTGGTTATGGCTAGTAGGCTTATTGGGTGGCATCGTCGTAATTATCTATTTGAAATCCTTTTTATTTTTCTTTATTTGGGCCCTCTTCGCCTATGATTTATACAAAAAATATGTCAAACAAAATAAAGGAGAGGCCAAGGTTTTATCCTTTACGCAAAATCCGGTGGTTGATGTACAGCATCTGTACGAGCAAGGATACCCCTTGCCCGGACCGGAGCATACGCGCAGATTATCCTTTAATACCTACTCGGATCTGGAAGGGCAGCAATATGTGACGGTGTATATGGAAAGTCTGGATGTAGCGCAGACATTCATGCTGCCACAGCAGTGCCTTGTCCAAGATGCATGGCTGAACGGTGTGGAGCATATATCGACGCCAGATGCGTATCAGCTCAGATTGCTGTGCGGGATCGATTATATACCCTATGAAAATGATAAATATTACGAAGTACCCGCATCATCACGCTGGAAATTCGGGATCGGTTACTTGGGCTTGGCCTTATTCCTGATGGGGATGATGTATGTGGTGCACCAGCATATAGGAGATATTAGGCTGAGATAATGTGGTTATAAAAAGGCGCGGTATCTGATATTTCAGACCGCGCCTTTTTTTGTTTGCTTGCAGAAGGAAACCTAATGCTCAGCAGTAATGGGCTTTAACGATTGGCGGTATTTGAGCGGGCTGGTGCCCGTCCAGCGCTTGAACTGCCTGCTGAAATGAGCCAGACTGGAGTATCCGAGCAGGGAAGCTACCTTGTTCAGCGGCAGATTGGGCTGCTGGATCAGCACTTTGGCCTCATGAAGCTTGGTCTCCGACAGGTAGTGGCGTGGTGAATAGCCGTATACCTTGCGGAACACTTCTTGTGCATAGCCGGGACTGATTCCGAGGGAGGCTGCCACGTCTTCAATCCGGAATGTCGGCTCGCCGGATTTATCCTCCCGGTAGGGTTTAAATCTGGATTGGATGGCTTCCATAATGGCTTTGGCATACTGAACGGATGAAGGTGCAATTCTGGGCTCCAATCCCGTAGAAATCATTTGCGAGAATATCCCAAACAGCTCGAACAAAGCAATTTGCATGCGAAAACGGTCTGCTGTCGTATATTCTCCACTCTCCCGTACCATGCCGATCCAGCTATGGACAACCTTTTGCAGCTTGGTATTGGTTTCAGTACCCGCCGGGAAAAAGAGCTGATTGCTCTTGATCATCTCCTGACGGAACAATGGGTCATCCACATTAAAATGAGTGCTAAAATAATACATTCCACCAGGGGAAACACACTGACTCACATGCTTGAATCCCGGCGGAATAATTAAAATATCACCCTCCCCAACCGAATACACGTTATTCTCCATAATCGTTTCCTGACGACCTTCTAAAATGAGTGCAATTTCAAAACCGATATGAGACTCCTCCGGCATGCGCCAGTCCGCTTTGACCCGGTGAATATGAGCGCCGAAAAATTTCACATTCCAGTCAATTCTAGGCAACCATTGGCAATCATGGAATAAAGATGGATCAACTTCAGCATTTAATATCATAAGATCACCTTCGATTAGGGCAAATTTTACACTGCTTAGACAATCTCATTGTACCTAACATTTGACTATAATAAAAGAGCGTTTACAAACGCTCTGCTATAGGCTTTTACACAAAAAGAAAGCGCTTATATGCAGACAAATTGAAAGCGATGCCATACTGTATTTAGGAGGAACTATGGAAACAACAACGAAAGAACGTGTGTCCTATTACGTTTATTTTTTGGGGAGCAACGCAATTCTCTGTCTGGTCGCCTCTTTTGCGATGCTATTTTATACGGATTATGTTGGCATTTCTGTGTCGATTATCGGTACTTTGTTCGTACTGGCCCGCATATGGGATGCGCTTAGTGCTCCAATCTTCGGCGTGATCATTGACCGGGCCCAGCTCAAAGGCGGTTTGTTCAAGCCGTGGACGAATCTCGCCTCTATCATTTTGCCCATACTTACGGTATTGGTGTTTCTCGTTCCCAGCGATGCTTCGCTGACCGTCAAGGTCATTTATATTGCCGCCACATACCTGGTATGGGAAATGTGCTACACCATCAGTGATGCGCCCGGCTTTGGTCTGGCTACACTGATGACGAAAAACACGCACGAACGCGATCTGCTGATGTCCAGAGGCCGGACGATGGTGTTCTTGGCTTTTATGGTCATTTCCTCGTCTGCGGTAGCTGTGGCCAATCAGATATCCTGGCCGATTTTAGCGGTTATCGTTGCCACGGCGGGTTTGGTACTCATGAATTTTACCCGTTTTAATGTCAAAGAGCGTTATTCCAACAAGGGGGAGAAGGTTACGCTCAAGCAAATTATGACGTATCCCATGCAGAACAAGCAGCTTTTATTCTATCTGATGTCGTTTATGACATTGTCCATGACCAATTTGCAAGGGATTGTCGTCAGCTACTTTGCCTTATACAACTTGAAAAATCCTATTTATATTTCAATACTGATGTTCATTTCCCTGGGTATACAGCTGCTAACAGCTTTAATTTTGCCACCGATTATTAAAAGATTTGGTAAATGGAAGGTGAACGTATTCAGCTTGGTAGGATTGTTTGCCACGGGCTTGTCCTTGTTTGCCATCGGGTACAGCAATCCCATCGTCGTATGTGTATTCGCGGTTCTGTTCGGTCTGTTCAGTTCCGCACCGCAGCTCATGGTACCGATGTTTACCGCCGATTGCGTCGAATATGGCGCGTTCCAAAAGGGGGTACGTGCCAGCGGAACCGCTTTTGCCACCCAGACGTTTGCAGGAAAGCTGGGAGGAGCGGCAGCCAGTGGGATCGTCGCTTATGCGCTTGCCTTTGCAGGCTATATCCCGAATGTACCGCAGACCGGCCAGGTTCTCACATGGATATTCGCGCTCTATGCGGTGGTGCCTGGTGTAGGAGCCTTGATTACGGCAGGACTGTTCGCGTGGCTGTACAAGATTAGAGAAAAAGACGTAGAGGGCTGGCTGGCGATTGCGAAAAAAAATCAGCAGCAAGTGGATTCTGCGGAGCAGGGCGTTACCGATAAGAAACTGGCGGTCCCGTCCCTAAAGAAACCACATAACAGCCACGGCATTTGAAACGAATGAGATAGGATGACATCCCTTACTATTACTTATTGGAGGACGACTACATGAAAAAGCTGCTGTACGGTGTTGCTTATTATGATGAGTACATGCCTTATGACCGGTTGGACCAGGATATCCAAATGATGAAGGATGCAGGCATCAACGTGGTGCGGATTGCCGAATCCACCTGGAGTACGCATGAACCGCAAAACGGAGTGTTTGATTTCACCTCCGTGGACCGGGTGCTGGACGCCATGCATAAGGCTGGCATTGAGGTCATTGTAGGCACGCCTACCTATGCCGTTCCGACATGGCTGGTCAAGGAGCATCCCGATGTCCTGGCAACAACACCTCAAGGTCCGGGCAAATACGGGGCTCGTCAGATTATGGACATTACGAACCCTGTCTACCTGTTCCACGCTGAGCGCATCATTCGCAAGCTGATTGGACGGGTGAGTCAGCATCCGGCGGTCATCGGCTTTCAGACGGATAACGAGACGAAGCATTACAACACATGTGGGCCGAATGTGCAATTGCAATTTGTAAAGTATTTGCGGGAGCGATTTGAATCACTGGAGGAGCTGAACCACAAATTTGGGCTCGATTACTGGAGCAATCGCATCAACAGCTGGGAGGATTTCCCTTCCGTCGTTGGAACGATTAATGGAAGCTTGGGGGCAGCCTTTTCCCAATTCCAGCGCAAGCTGGTGACGGACTTTCTGGCGTGGCAGGTCGCAATTGTGAATGAATATAAGCGAGAAGACCAATTTATTACGCAAAACTTTGATTTTGAGTGGAGAGGCCATTCCTTTGGTGTTCAGCCGGATGTGGATCATTTTGCGGCATCCCGGGCATTTGATGTGACTGGCGTAGATATTTATCATCCATCACAGGATGATCTGACCGGCATTGAAATTTCCTTCGGTGGCGATGTGGCGCGTTCGACGAAACAGAGCAACTATCTGGTGCTGGAAACGGAAGCGCAGGCTTTTACCCACTGGGTTCCCTATCCGGGGCAATTGAGGCTGCAAGCGTTCAGCCATCTGGCTTCCGGGGCCAATATGGTGGCTTACTGGCACTGGCATTCCATCCATAATTCCTTTGAAACGTACTGGAAGGGGCTGCTGAGCCATGATTTTGAGCCAAATCCTGTGTATGAGGAAGCACAGACCATCGGGAAGGATTTTGCGAGATTGTCTCCGCATCTGGTCAATCTGAAAAAGACAAACAAAACAGCCATCCTGGTCAGCAACGAAGCGTTGACATCGATTAACTGGTTTAAGTTTAATATGAACAGTCCACTGAATTACAATGACATTGTACGCCGCTTGTATGATGAGCTGTACAAGCTGAATATCGGGACGGATATCGTTCATCCGGGGACGGAATCGTTTGACGATTATGATCTCTTGATCGCCCCGGCACTCTACTCCGCGCCGAATGCGCTGTTGGAGAAGCTGAATCGGTATGTGGAAAATGGCGGTCATGTAGTCTATACGTCCCGCAGCGGATTTACCGATGAGCATGTGCAGGTGAGAACTTCCCGGCAGCCGGGCGTGATCAGTGAAGCCTGCGGCATTCACTACAGCTTGTTCGTGGAGCCGAAGAACGTGACGCTCAAGGATAATCCTTTTAAAGTAGCAGCAGAGGACAATCAGGTAGATACGTGGATGGAGCTGATTACCCCGACGACTGCCGAGGTGTTGGCGTATTACGATCACCCGCATTGGGGAAAATATGCGGCGATTACGCAAAACCGCTATGGTCAGGGGACGGCGACTTACATTGGCTGTATCGTCAGCCCGGCGGTTATCCGCGAATTATTCCGTTCTGTTGCAGGGCAGGCAGGAGTGTGGGGAGTAGATCAGGAAGCGTCATTTCCGATCATTGTTAAATCAGGCACGAATGAACAGGGACGGACGATTCGGTATTATTTTAACTATTCCGAACAAGCGGGCTCGGTGGTGTACCCGCATGGAGACGGCAAGGAGCTGATCGGGGAGCAGGCGATTACTCAAGGACAAACGCTTAAATTGGAGCCGTGGAGTGTTATAATTATCGAAGAAGCGTAAATGCTGTATAATGAGCTGAATTTGACATATGAATGAAATCATATATGTGTCCTGCCGGGAAATCCCCGGTAAATGAGCGCCCCTGCGAATAGCGGGGCGTTTTCGCATATGGCAGAACAAGAGGAGTGCATCGCTATGCCAACCCGAGTAGTCCGCTGGTTTCGGGCGCTGATGGCCCCGTATCGACGCAGCATTCAGCTCAAGCTCATTTTAACGATGATTGTTTTATCGGTGCTGCCGGTCATTGCCGTCACGGTGCTGGCTGCGGAAAAAAGCAGAGCGTCGATGGAAACGGAAGTGGTAGAGACGAACATGTCCAATATGAAATGGACGGGAATCTATATCAGTGACCAGTTAGATCGCCTGAATCAGCTGATTTACAGCATTCAGATCAGCCCTGATCTGAGTGATTATTTGAATGAGCGCGAGCCGGGCAATCTTTCAAGCCAATTTAATGCCCAGCGTAAAATGCTGAATACGCTCGCGAATGTGTATTATTCGGCCGGAAGCCATGTGATCGGTATTCAGCTTTATTTGAAGCAATCGCAAAGCCTCTTTACCTTCAACGGGATGCAAAATGATATTACGACGGTGAACGGTATTCCTCCGCAGTATGCCGAGATGTGGCAGGCGAACAAGGATTATTGGATTCGCATGAGTCCGACCGATGCGGAACGCTTTACACTAATCCGCAGTATTCGGCGGTTTGAGGATCAGAAGCAGACAGGTGCTATTTCACTGGATGTCCTGTGGTCGCAATTCGATCAGACGCTAGGCTTGCTGGGACGAGGAGATCAGCATCAGGTGCTTATTACAGATACGGATGGCAGGATTATGTATCCGGTGCAGGCTCGCCAGTCGCCTCCTCCTGCAGGTGTATTGACGGCTCTTCGCGACGTTAGGTCAGGCCCCGGTATGATTCAAACTGCCGGGCATTATGTGTTCTATAATGATCTGGGTGTGGTTGGGCTGAGGCTGGTCAAAATCGTACCGACCTCATCCATTAATCATAGCGCCTTTTTAACGATGCTATATGGCATTGTCGTGGGCGTGATTTCGATCCTCCTTTCCATCTGCATTGCCGTTTTCATCGCATGGCGGACCGCACGTCCGATTGTTCATTTGGCACGTTCCGTACAGGAACTAGAAATGATTAAGGGGCCGGTTGGACAGCCGAGCACACGCCCGGATGAGATCGGGCTGCTGGAAAGAAGCCTGCATGATATGGCAGGACGAATCCGTGAGCATATCCAGACGGAATACAGTATCAATTTGCAAAAAAAGACGGCTGAATTGAAAGCGCTCCAGGCGCAGATTCACCCCCATTTTCTGCAAAACACACTGCAAATGATCGGAAGCATGGTATTTTCCCAAAAGCCGGAGGACACCTATGAGGTGATCCGTTCGCTGAGTGAGATGTTTCGCTACGTGGTACGGGAGCCTCAGGATATGGCCTCTTTACGCGCGGAGCTCGACCATGCGGGACACTATATGCGCATCCAGCAGCGGCGGTTTCCGCAGAGATTGGTGTTTCGGGTGGAGACGGATGAACGGGCGATGGATATTCGTCTGCCCAAGCTGTCGCTGCAGCCATTGCTGGAAAACGCGTTTCAGCACGGTCTGGATCGCAAAGCGGGGGCATGGCGAATGGAAATCCGCGTGGAGATTATGAAAGAAGATGTATGGATAACGGTTTGCGATAATGGTAACGGCATGGCCCCGGATAAGCTGGAAAAAGTACGGGCCAAGCTGGAAAATGCTTCAGAGGAACCGATCTGGGCGCAGGGCAGTCACATCGGCTTAAGCAATGTAGCTTCACGCTTACGAATGAATTTTGGAGTGAATTACGGGGTGACCATAGACAGTGAGCAGGGCGTCGGTACACGTGTCACGATCCGTATTCCATTCACCTCAGCAGAGGAGGGGGACATATGATCAGGGTATTAATTGTCGATGATGAGCCATGGAACCGCGATATTGTGAAGACATTTGGCACATGGGAAAAGCTCGGCATGTCGGTGGTAGGTGAGGCTGAGGACGGAGACGAAGCGTTCAGGCTGACCGGGGAATTAGCCCCGCATATTGTGATCACCGACATGCGGATGCCGGGTGCGGATGGAGTTGAGCTGCTGCAGGCGTTAAATCAACATTTTCCTGATGTAAAAATCATTGTCGTGAGCGGCTATGATGACTTTGCGTATGCCAAACATGCCATCCGCTATAAGGCTGTCGATTATTTGCTCAAGCCTATTAACCCCACCGAGCTGAATGCGGTGCTGCTCAAATGCAAAAACGATCTGGAGACCAGGGCGGCAGAGCAGCAGCAAGAAAAAGCGGAGCTGGATTATGAGTTCTTCCACAAACTGACCCGGTATAAGCAACTGCTGCGTCTTTATTTTAATGAGCTGAATCAGGACGGCGTGAACATGACATGCAGGCAGGTCATGCAGGAGCTGGAGCGCCTCGGAGCGCCAAGTCAGCCTATGTTGGGCCGGCTGGTGCAGGAACTGCTTTCCCTGCTAAAAGAGCTGGCATTAGACAACGGACTGGATACCCCAACAGCGAAAGCTGGATTTCCTGTGTCGCAGGATGCGTTATCCTCTGTAGAACATGCGCTGGGATTCGTATCGGCGTGCTATAGTCAGGAGCTGGATCAGCTCATTCGACAGCGGAAGTACAAAAACAAGCTGAATCTGGAGGAGGTACGGCGTTATATGGATCGTCACTTTGCCGAATCGATTACACTGGAGCAGCTGGCAAAAAACTTTTTTGTGAGCAAAGAGTATATGAGCAAGGTATTCAAGCAGGAGTATGGTCAAAATGTAACGGACTATATTGTAGAGCGGAGAATGGAAAAGGCGCGGGAATGGCTGGCAGATAAACAGATCTCAATTAAAGCGGTGGCGGAGATGGCGGGGTATGAGGATGTGTCTTATTTTTATCGGGTGTTTAAAAAGCATTTTGGTATGGCGCCCGGAGAGATGAGGAAGGAAGTTTAAAAAAATCCAACTCAACAGGCTAATGGTGTCCAATGGCAGAAGTGACCTCCCACTCTATAATGAAAGCGTATACAAAACGAGCAGCACAAAGGATTCGACCTCTATGAAGCTCAACTTGGAGCATGAATGGAGGTTGAAGACTGGCAGCATAGCTGCTTGGAATAACCAAGTGATTAGCCAGCCGAATACCGTTATTTTCAACTTAGGGGAGGTCATTTTGCATGAAATTATGGAAAGGTGTATTGAGCACAATGCTGGTTGGTACGTTGTTGGCCGGGTGTGGAGCGAATTCTTCAGGCAGTGACAGCGGCAGTTCCAGTGGAGACGGCAAAACCGTGAATCTCAAAATGTTTATCGCCCAGCCCCGCTTGAAGGAGCATTACGATAAATACATTAACGCGTTCGTAGCGAAGGAAAAGAAAGATAAAAATATCGACGTTACGGTACAGCTGGAGATGCCGCCTGCCGACAATGCCGCACAAATTTTGAAGACAAGACTTGCATCCAACGATGCGCCGGATGTGTTCGCGCTGCATGCGGTGAATGAAATTCCTCCGTTTTATAAAGCGGGTTATTTGGAGGACTTGTCCGGTCAGCCGTTTGTCAGCAAATTAATGGATAGTGTGAAGCCTTCGGTGACGACCAAAGACGGCAAAGTTGTAGCGGTTCCTTTGGAAACGATTTCATGGGGCTATCTGTACAATAAAAAGATATTTAAGGACCTGGGGCTGAAGCCACCGGGAACGTTGACCGAAATGAAGGCTGTGGTCGAGAAGCTGAAAGCGAACAATGTGAAGCCGTTCCTGCTGTCCTACAAGGAATCCTGGATTCCACAGCTATTCGTGCCGCTGACAGCAGGTGCGATGATCAACACACAGAACAAGGATTTTATCGACCGGATGAATCAGGATAAAGGCTCTTTTGCTGAAATGAAAAGCATGTTCGACATTATCGATCTGGTGAACAGCAACGGCACAGACAAGGCGCTGGAAATTGGCGGGGATGACGGATCAGCGGCCTTCGCTTCGGGCAAAGCAGCCATGTGGATTCAAGGCCCGTGGTTTGCCGAAACGATTTTGAAATCGGATCCGAAAATGGATTTTGGGGTTGCACCGCTGCCGATCAACGATGATCCGAATGCAACCTTAATCAATCTGTCGACTTCGACTTCGCTGGCTGTATCCTCCACAAGCAAAAATAAGGAGGTTGCGCTCGATTTTGTCAATTATGTGCTGGACGACAAGGATTCCAGTGCGTTCTATGAGGCATTGAAATTTAACCCGATCTCCAAGGTGCATACGTTCAAAAGCTATCCTTGGGTCAATGACGCTACCGCATACGTGAAAGCAGGCAAATCATATCAAGACCCATCCATCCCGCAAGCGGTCAAGGATGAGGCAGGCAAAGCGCTTCAATCCTACTACGCAGGCCAGCTCTCGCAGGATGACGTGATCAAGGCACTGGATAAGGCATGGAAATCGTATAACAAAGTGAACAAGTAACGGTAGCCTACAGAAATACATCAGGAGGGGGAGACTCCATGCCTTTTAAAATCTATAAAAAATATGTGATGCTGCTGGCATTTACCGCTCCGGCGCTGATCTTTTACGCCATTTTCCTGCTCATTCCGACGATCAGCGGCATGTACTACAGTTTTACAGACTGGAACGGCTTGAATCCGAATTACAGCTTTCTCGGCTTGGGGAACTTTGTAGAAGCGCTGAAAGAAGACCCGGATTTTCTCAATTCCCTGTGGTTTACGCTCAAATATGTATTGGTCATGATCGTGCTGCAAAATGTGCTGGCGTTGGTGTTGGCCGTGCTCATCGAGTCGCGTATGCGTTCCAAAGGATTTTTCCGAACGATATTTTTTATGCCCAATATGATTAGTACCATTATTAGTGCATTTATGTGGACGTTCGTATTTTCCTCCGTCCTGCCGCAGATTGCCGAAAAGACAGCTATCGCCTTTTTGGGCCAATCGTGGCTGGGCGATCCGAAGGTATCCTTCTTCTCCATCATTATTGTCTCGCTATGGAATGGTGTCGGGTATATGATGATTATTTATCTGGCTGCACTCCAGGGGGTGCCGCAAAGCTTGAAGGAGGCCGCTATTATTGACGGGGCCAACGCATTTCAGACATTGCGAAGCGTGACACTGCCGATGATTACCCATGCCATTACCATCTGCTTCTTCCTGACGCTGAACGGTGCCTTCAAGGTGTATGAGGTTGTCTATGGACTGACCGGCGGAGGGCCGGGACGCAGTACGCAGGTAATTACGATGAACATTTATGAGGAGGCGTTCTCCAACAACTTCCGTTACGGCTATGCGAGCGCCAAATCTGTTATTTTATTCGCCATCGTCCTGATCTTCACACTGATCCAGCTGCGTGTCATGAAGAAGAAGGAGGTGGAGGCATGAGGCTGAAAAAAGCCAATTCCCTGCTGATTACGTTGCTGCTGTGCGCGGGGGCCATAGTATCCTTCTTCCCCATTTATATGGCGGTGATTAATTCATTTAAAACGCAGGGTGAGATGTTCGCATCCTTTACGGCGCTGCCGACGAAGCTTCACTTTGAAAATTACAGTCAGGCTTTTATCCAGACCCACTTGCTGAACAGTGCTTTGAATTCCACGATCATTTCGTTTGTCGGCATTGGCGGCATCGTGATCTGCTCTGCACTGGCAGGCTATAAGCTGTCTCGTACACGGGGAAAAATGAGCAGTGCGATTTTCTTCCTGTTTGTCGCCTCGATGCTGGTTCCGTTTCACTCCATTATGATACCGCTTACGAGAATGGCGAAGGACTTGTCCGTTCAAGGCAGTACGTATGGTCTGGCACTGATCTATATCGGTTTGGGTGTCAATATGGCCATCTTTTTGTATCACGGGTTCGTCAAATCCATTCCGCGCGAGCTGGAAGAATCGGCACAAATGGACGGCTGCAATGAGTTCCAAACGTTTTTTCGCATTATATTTCCTTTGTTACTTCCAATTACTGTAACTATTGCCATTTTGGATTTCCTGTGGATTTGGAACGACTTTTTACTTCCGCTGTTGATGCTGACGGATGTGAATCACTACACCCTGATTCTATCGACGAATATGCTGTTTGGCGAGTACAACAAGGATTGGTCGCTCATTCTGGCTGCACTTGTATTGACCTCTATTCCAGTCATTCTGATCTATGCGTTCTTTCAGAAATTCATCATGGAGGGCATCGCGGAGGGAGCGGTGAAGGGATAAGACAAATGAGCCATATAAGTTGAACTGGAAATGTACATGAGGCGCCACTGCGCAGACGGATGGTGCTTCCCATCGCCACCGCCCCCGGATTTCTTGAATTAAGCCCCTAATAAGGGTAGAAATCCGGGGACAAAAGCGACCGCTCCGCTTGTACAGCACCATTCCGACTACTCCGTTCATGTGAATCTTTTGGAGTTCAACTTATATAGATAGTCAATTTAAAGGTTAGAGTCCCGCTGCAAAGGCGAACGCTGCGCTTCTCCAGATTCAAATGGACCGCTACTCTACCAAACTCCGTGAGTTAGCTGATTTTCAGAGAGTTATATTGGTGAACATCAACTTGAAGGTAAACAACTATAGATTCATCTACCAGGACTCTAATTACTAATTACTAATTAATATTTAAAACATTAGACATAAAAAGAGCCGTGTCATTTGTACACGGCTCTTTCAGTATACTACGATAAGCACAAAGCAGGCCAAATGCTGCTGTACCAAGGTCTTACGTTCGCCTGTAAAAATTTTTGTAGGAAAAGCCATGGCACCATCCGACTGCGCAGTGGCACGATAGGAAGCTTTTAAAATCATATGAATCCCGCCGCAACAGCGATCGTAAGATCAAATGGAACGCGAAGCGATCTTAGCCATACAATATTTCATCTGAATGTAAAAGGGGATGATGATGATGGCTACCTTCTCGGCCGCCCTTCGAGTGAAAAAGCGGATGGCGAAGCGCGTATTAAAATTATCCGGTGTCCATGGTATTGGTGTAGGGTACAAAGACCCTGGTCATCCCAAAAAGGGAGCCGCTGTTATTGTGTATGCAGACCGGCTGGCTTCGGCCTCCACCGGACTTCTGTCTGCCACAGCATTGGGCAAAAAAACGAATGTCCCTGTCCGGATTGTAAAAACAGGAAAGATCAGAGCCAATGCCACGGATTACAGGGTGCGCATACGCCCGGTCATCGCCGGCTACAGTGTCGGAACGATTGAAGGCTCCGGGACAACCGGATTGATCGTTGCGCCAACTGGAGCGCCGGCTACACGGTATCTTTTCAGCAACAACCATGTCCTTAATCCCTCCAATACAGACAATCGGGAGGCTACGATTCAGCCGGGCGGAGCCGACGGGGGAACGGTTCCCCGGGATCGTATTGGACGGCTGTATCGTTACGTACGCTTGAATCCAAGCGGAACGAACTTGATTGATACAGCGCTTTCCCTGCCGACCCGCAACAGCTTGCTTAGCCCGCGTTACGCCACAGTAGGAACGATTCCGGGCCATGTGACCGCTTATCGCATAGGAGAAAGGTTAAAAAAGGTAGGGCGTACAACCGGGCGGGTCAATGGTACGGTAGAGTCTGTCTATACGGACCTGCAAATCAATTATGGCGGAAGCCTGGGGCTGCTGACCTTCGAGGATCAGACCGTCATAAGAGGCACGAATCCTGTATCACTGCCGGGGGATTCCGGCTCTGTCTGGCTCAGACAGTCGGATAATTATGCAGCTGCGGTCAACTATGCAGGTACAGCAGATGGTCGTCTCTCCATTGCCTTCCCGGTGCAGTGGTTCATGCAGGTGTTCAACACACGCGTAGCCCGCCCCAACGGGGCAGGCAGGGTACTCACGGTAGATACAGGCTCTTCCCCAAGTTCCTATACAAGGCAGCTTACCAGTGAGGAACTGGTTCGCTTAAGACCAAGAACGACACGCATTAGAAAGGGCTAAATGTCCCTTAGATAGAAAAAGCTGCTTCCTATAAACGAATCGTAAAGCTGCGTGTGAACGGCTTCGCCAGCTCATCATAATCCCGAAGCTCAATCGTAAATGTGTAGCTGTTTTGCGATTGGCTGGCGGATACGGTGCCGCTGATCGTCCCGGTGAAGCGGTCGAGCGTCAGTCCAGCAGGCAGACTGCCGCTTTTCAGTGTCCAGTCGTAGAAGGGAACACCGCCCTTGGCTATTAGTTTTTGGCTGTAGCTTTGCCCTTTTACGGCATTAGGCAAGGAAGTTGTAACGATTTCCGGTTCAAGGAAAGGGGTTAGTTTGCGGTTCAGCTTCCAGCCGGCTTTCTCGGCAATGAGCAGGGTCAGCTTGTTCAGCATCCAGCGGCGTACCGGAAATTCTGCCGCCCAGCCTGCACTTTGACCGCTGAGACGGTCCCAGTATTGCCGGTCTCCCGGGATATGGTAGCTGCTATCCAGCGGAACACGTACACCTTGGTACGCTTCGACGACCGCGTCAGCACCGCCGCTGCTGTGATAGGCGCGCATGCCTGCCCACGAATCACTAAAAGCAACGGCGTGGCCGAACTCATGCATAATGAGACCATATACGTCCGTCACCTGAGTGAGATCGGTTTTGTACCAGTCGTCATCATTCAGCGAGGTGAACACCTGAGCATCGGGATAAAAATCCAGCGCAGTTCCTAGTGAACGGTGGATGGGACCTGGCACCCGGACGCCGTTCCTTGTGTGGTAAAAACCGCTGTTGCCGGGCCATCCCGTCGAATACGGGCCGTCGATACCCCGCAGGAAAATCCATTCCCCATTATAGGGCGCGTTATTTGTTCCAATTGTATGCCCGTTCCAGTCATTGTTCGGAATATAGTTGCGTTCGGTTCCGGCAGGAACGGTATCGAATGGCTCCATATCGAAAAAGTAGAACCAGTCCTTAATCGCCTGCTCGGCGGCTTTGCGAATACCCGGATCATCGAAATAGTGATTGACTGTATCATAGCGGTAATCGAATACCAGCGGGAATTGGGTTTCTTGATTATCGTCCTGGTCCCATACCCGGATCGGAATGGTATGAATTCGTGAAGCTCCCGCACTGTCAGCAATGGTGAGGGAGAGCGTATAGTGCTCAATCTCGTCCGGGCCGCCGTTACGATCTGGTGCAACCTCCAGTTTGAAATCCTTCCTCTCGGATGCATTATTAAAATTTAACACCTTCGTAGCGCCAGTGGCAGATAACGTGCTGGGCAGATTCATCATGAGCCGGGACGTGCCCTGTGCCCTGAGTGTGATGCTGATCGGATACGCCGCACTGGCAGGAGGCTTCACGGTCAGATTAATGAAAGGGTTGGCGATATAGCCCTGCCAATCCACCAGATCAACGCCATACCCGTTAATGATGCGTCCGAAGCGGTCAATTACCTCGGCATCGCTGCCAATCGCTTGCGGGGACATGCCGGAGGTCGAGACTTGTGAGGCTACGTTTTTGAGAAGAGACTCCTTCATAGAAGCAGAGCCGCACGAATCAGATTCAATGCTTGCCGACAGGGGTGGTCCTGCATGTTCTTTACACATAACAACATCCTCCTATAAGACGGACAGCTTCTAAACCGGGCAGCAACAAGCCTTCTACGCAAGCTGCCCGCCTTTTTATTTAAAGATTGGGGCCATAAATGACACCAATCATTCACAGTACAAATCATTCACAAGTTAAAAAGTTAAGGTCATGAAATGTTCGTTCTAATCGGCTCCTTCGGCATATGAATTGGCTCCCAAAGAATGAACATTAACGATGCTGCTTGCCGAGGCCAAGCCCCGGATTTCTTGAGCCGTCAACGTTCTGTTATAAATGACCAGATCGTCTACTGCACCGTTCAGATAGGGATCATCGAACTGGGATTTGCCAATATAGTTCCGATCTGTCAGTCCAAGGCTGGACGGCTTCAACGTCATATTGGCGTTGCGCGTCGCTTCCACACCGTCTACATACAATATCCCCGTATTGCCTGACAGGGTCACGGCCACATGCTTCCAGACGCCTGTCGCCAATTCTGGTGCGTTCAACTGCTCCTCCTGCCCGTTCCCTGAAACGGTGATGGCAAAACGCATACCTGTCCCTTCGGCCTTCGGAGTCAAAAACATATACCGATCCGTTCCTGCTCCAAAATCAAACAGGCGGGCCCAGCCGTTATGCGTGTTCACTCGTACCCACGCTGCAATCGTAAAGTCATTTAGGCTGCTAACTATACCGAAGGGGAGACTGGCATAGGTGTCTGTGCCGTTGAAGTAGAGGGCGTTGCCTTTCCGTCCCGCTGCCCATGTCCCACTATTTACACTGGCCTGCTGCCCATAACCCGATGAATCGGCTGCGGTAGATCCGGCCGTTTCGTTAAATTCATAACGGGCTACAATGTCTCCGGTGGGAGTCGGATTGCCAGTGCCCAACTGAATACGAATATCGTAGGCGGCTGCCGTTCCGATATTCAGTCTGACGGTGGCTGCTAAGCCGTTAACAGCCGTGACAGAGCCGGTTTTCGTGCCGTCTACGAGCACGTCATACGTACCTGCCGCGAGTCCGGTCATCGTCACAACCGTAGTATGCGCTGTGCCTGGTGTCGTATTTTTCAACGTCAAGCGGACGTTGTTTTTGGACTTGGACACGATAGCCAGGCTATATTGGTCCCGGTTCAGCTCCAGACTCAGCTTTTGGGTGATCAGATGCAGACGTTGAAATACGCCGTCCTTTGGAGTAACCGTATAGCTGTTATTGCTTTCGGTAACGTTGCAGCCATAGCCGAACAAGCCGAATATCGGATCGACAGCTACATCCGAGCTTAACACTTTAATGGCTCCAAACAGCCCCAGATCCGCTTCGCCGGACATGCCGCGCCATCCGTTGAAGAGGGGGCCGCCGTCCAGACCAAGAGCGCCATAATTGCCCTTGCCTGCCTGATACGTCCACGCTACCGCCCCGATATTGGCAGGATCAGAGCTGATTTGCCCTGAGTTAATCGCCCCGATGTTCGCCAGCTTGGCGGCATACGATAGACGCTGGTCCACTTCGGGCTTGGACGAATAACGGCGTGTCCAATCGTCCATCGCATAGCCCGCCAGCGAGGTGGTGTACTGGAAGTTCCACCAATTCTCCCCGGTGATGGTGACTGGATCGGCGTAATAGTACCAGACAGGCATATGACCGCGGGCTGCGCGTGTTTTGGCATTGATTTTGCTCATCATCGTCGTGTTGCCGTTCATTTTGGCGAGTGTATATACCGCTTCTTCGCCTGTATTGTCGTAATTGTACTCGGAGCCGTAGGGATAGGTGGTATTTTTGAAATTGTTGTATTTGGTAGCCATTTTGGCAATCAGGTCGTTGGCCTCGCTGGTCAAGCCTTCTTCCTGAAGCGCTTTAATGATATCCGGTGTGGTCAGCTCACCCATGAGTCCGGTGTTCCAGTTATAAGCGACAGGACCTTCATATAATGCCTTGAAAATACGATACGCACGCAGTAAATATGTGTTCTTGCTGTTACGGTAGCTGATCAGGTTGGGATATAGCTTGGCGAGCTTATACATACTGAAAAACGTGTTGTAAATATGCGGATAGGCATAGCCGCGGTATGTTGGTGTCGTATTAGGCTGCGGCATCAGGAAGTCAGGAACCAGATAATCGGTGTGATGACCTTCCATCAGATTCGTCCAGATTGCCACCTCCAGATAATCATCGACCGCCTTGATCTCAGATGCCACGGGCTTCTGCACATTTTTCTCCGCCAGAAACTGACCGTGTGTCAAACCCCAATCATCACCCCAGCCCCAGTAGCCTGCAAAGCTGTTGCGCTTGGCCTTATACTGCATCATCCAATCGTCAAACACCTTGTCCCGCAGGTCGCCCGGCACATTCCATTGTGTGCTGTTGACCATGAAAGTGGAGTGACGCTGGAGCGCAGCATCGACAGGCTCAATGGCATAGAACTGAAGGACCGTTTTTTCACCGTTGCCGTAGCTCACAGTTATATTGTTGTGTCCCAGTCGACTGAGCGTAAGTTCATATATTTTATGGTTTGTAGGGGCTGTTTCCAGATAGCTGATCGTGGTTTCGGACGGGTATTGTGCGGTAACAGAGGTGATGGATTTGCTAGTATGCAGATCAAATTTCGCTTTGAGATTGGTGGGGACAATCATGCCTGGAACGACAGTCACGTCCACATGGCCCTCACTGTACAGTCTGTCCTTCACAGCCTGCTCGTCCGCGACCTTAAAAAACTTAAAGGCGTATGTTTTGCTTTCGCCCGGAGCCAGCGACAGACTGGTGCTCCCGAGATAACCGCGGTTGGTGCTCTTAATAACATTGGAGTGAATATAAAATACATTCAGTCCCTCGGCCCAGCCGCCTTGGTCCATCGCCCATGTGCTGCCAGGATGCTCCTCGACTCTCCAGTGGTCCTGATATTCGAGACCCGAGCCTGTAGAGGCATCCGGGATAAGCAGTAAATACGGCCCGATGCCGCTAGGCCGTGCAGCGGTAATAAAGGAGCTGTTATGACCTACAAAGGAGTGGGAGAGCACTCTTGTTTCATAGATTTGTTCGTTATTGCCGCCGGACCAAAATTCATTGAAGGGAAGCGGCAGCCCCCAGTCTCCGATTTCCAGCGTTTGATTAGAGGTGTTGGTTACTTTCATTTGCCAATGCAAATAGTCATTAACCAACGAATACGTTTCAAGTAAAGTAAAATTACGTATTCCCTGAGCATTTGACGAGTTTTGATAAGTCACCTGAACACTGTTGCTGGAAGAGGTGATCTTGCGTGCATCAGCAGAATTGCTTGTCCATGCCCGCGTCCATGCTCCGTTACCAAGACGGTAAGTGAACATAAGCTCACCCAGCCACTGGTGGTCTGACGTATTTTGATTAGGTGCGTTCGAGCCGTTCATAACATAATTCGTATTGAATGTGTCTCCTACCAGACGTAAGGAAGAGATATCCCCGTAATCTCCGACCGAGATGGAGAATACTTGATTAGATAGCTGTACTGCCATGCTATCAACCTCCTTGAAAAGGTTTGTGAGAGCATACTCATACTCACAACTTTAATATATGTAGGAGAAATACTTTTGTAACCTTATATGTGGAGATTGATAGAAAATAGATTCATATATGCTACACTTTATCTGAAAAACATATACTATGATTAACCATGCATTTTAAGAGATGAGGTATTATGAAAATGAAATTGGAGTTACCGAAGATTCCTATGGATTTACCTGTACTAAATGAAGAAATGTACTCTTTACGCTCCAAAGACGAGCTTGATACGGGGACCGTAGAGGATATGGTTTTGGATCATATGGATGTGGTTAAGGTTTCATTGGATAAGATGACCTTTAAAAATGTAACCATCATGGAATCGTCATTGCCGGAAAGTGAATGGACAGATGTCATCTTTGATAAATGTGATCTGTCTAATGTTGATTTGTCCGGGTCCTTTATTCACCGGGTGGAGTTCAGAAATTGCAAATTGCTGGGCACCGACTTTTCCAGAAGCAGGCTCCAAAACGTTCGTTTTCTGGATTGCTTAGGGGATTATTCGATGTTTCGGTTTTCCAATTTCAAGCAGGTTGGTTTTGAGGACTGTTCATTGGTAAGCGCCGATCTTTATCATCTGACGCTGCAGAAAACCTTTTTTACCCGCTGTAATCTGGATCAGGCGATGCTGTCGGGGTCCAAGCTCAAAGGGATTGATTTGAGCGATTGTGAGTTTGAGGGACTGCAGGTGGATATCGAAGACCTGAACGGTTGCATGATCTCGCCGCATCAAGCTTCGTCTTTTGTAGGGCTGCTGGGGCTAGTCATTAAATAAGGGGACTAACACTGCCTCATATGCCTATTTGTTAATAAAAAGGGAACCATCTTTTTGAATCTCTGCATAAAAGACTTCTTGTATTGTCTGGATTCCATGTTTCTTTAATTCGTCATGCACCCATTTTTCCGTTAAGTTCAGTTCTATTAGATTCTTTTTTACGATCTTACCGTCTGAAATGATTTCTGAAGGAAGATAAGTAAAAGTTGAGGTTGGTATGTTCATGTCTTCTTTGGTAACAGTTTGCTTAAGCTCCTTTTTTAAAACACTAAATTGCCCGTCAGGTTCCAGAATTGCATAATGAACTTCTTGAAGACTGAAGACATCCTTCTTTCGAAGCATCATACTAAGGTCATCAAGATTGAGGTGGGTTCTTTGAAGTGCCTTCTTAAGTATTTTCCCTTCCTTTATGAGAATGGTAGGTTGTCCATCAAACAGGACTCGGGCTTTACTCGATTTCAAGCCAATATATCCGATAAAAATTGTGAGAATTACCCACCAGACTAAACTAATGAGTCCATTAAAAAAAGGCGTCTCACTATTGCCAACAATATCCGCTGCGATTGAACCGATAGTGATCCCTGTAACATAATTAAAATAAGTAAGCTGACTAAGCTGTTTTTTACCAAGAAGCCGCGCTAGTATCAATAGAACAAAAAAAGTACAGCTTGCCCTTAAAATCATTTCCCAGAAATTCACTCTCAAAAAATCATCCACTCCGAAAGCACCACACAATTCGCAATATTTATAGATTCCAGTATTGTCTTTACAAATGCTGGTCATACATCACGAGATTTAAAAGTTCCGGCGGGGATGCTTTTTATAGCACTAGAGAAGAAAAGAAGACGTTCTGGTTGGAACAGAACCTCTTCTTTTAGGTATGTAATGCAAATAGACTTAGTCAATTGAAACAATTTGCCACGTTCCATCTTTATCTTTATCAAAATAGAAGGTATACCGTTTAGCGGGTGAATCTCCTTCTTCTTTATTAAGCCGTTCGCCTACAACGGGTATTAATATCCGACCATTTTCTTTTACAGCTTTGGCAATACTGGTGAACTTTATGGGCTGATCCAGGAGATAATCGTACTCTGTTTTGACCGTTGGGCTGAGCGCAGCATGGAATTGATCCAAATCTTCTGAAACAAAGGCCGCGATGGCTGCTTTGAGTTTTGTTATCATGCCATCTTCAATCAAAGGGTCTTTCACTTTATCCCACTTGATCTCGTCCAGGCTTTGCAGGATGATTGCTTGACTGGCTTCTACTGATTCTGGAGCTGCTGGAGCTTTTCCTTCGGGAGATGAATCTGTTGTTCCCTGATTTCCACAACCAGCCATAACACTCGCAGAAAGTATAAGAATAGATATTATTTTAGCAGGCTTATTCATGTGTCTTAACACATCCCTTCTCTTTATCTAACAAATATGATGTTCAAAAAAGCCACAACGATTTTATAATAATATACCATATTTTTTATGTTATGTAAAAAAACGAAGGTGTCACTGAATTGACACCTTCATTTCATCGTCAATCCCAGCATGGGTATTGATAGGAGGTTGGCGAGCCCCTTTTAAAGCTTCTGCTACACTGCGTGATATTGATGTTTGATACTGTCCCAAGCCTGGCGCAGACGCTTAGCGCCTTCAATAATCTGCTGCTCCGTTAAATGGGCAAAGTTAAAGCAGGCTGCTGGAGGACCTGGGGCCAGCTGGTAATCGGCGGCATCCCGCCATGTGACTCCGTAATCATGTGCTGTCCGCAGCAAATGATGGTATGGAGCATGCTCATGCTTCCAGATGGCATAGGCATGCAGCCCGCAATCGCTCTGCTGCCAGTAAAACAGTTCGCTCAACTGCTGCATTTCGCGCTGGAACACGTCGTAGCGCGATCTGTATATGCGTGTCATCCGCCGCAAATGGCGAGCATAGTCGCCGCGCATCATAAAACGTGCCAGTGCCCGTTGCTCCAAACGGGCAGGCGGCAGGGGGTCATATAGCCGCTTGGCAGCTGTCAGCGCTTGAGCCAGTGCAGCAGGCAGGATCGCAAACCCGAGTCGAAGACTGCTGAACATGCTTTTGGAAAAGGAACCGACATAGATTACGCAATCTGCGCGATCCAATGCTTTTAAAGGCTCAATGGGTCGTCCGGCCCAGCGGAATTCGCTGTCATAATCGTCTTCGATAATCCAGGCACTACGGGATACCGCCCACTGCAAAATCTGCTGACGCCGTGCCAGTGGCAAAACTGCGCCGGTCGGGAACTGTCGTCCCGGCGTAACAAACAGTAGCCTGGAATCCCAATCCTGCGGAATAATTCCTTGCTGATCCAGCTCGGCTGCCTGAATCTGTCCGCCCGAGGCTGTAACAGCACGATGGATACCGGAATAACAGGGATTTTCCAATATAATGTGATCCTGTTCATCAATAAGCAGCTGGCATAATAGTGTGATCACTTCCATGGAGCCGCTGCATAAAACGACTTGGTCCGGGTGGGCCGCAATCCCGCGTGTTCTGCCAACATGATGGCAAATCGCTTCACGCAGCCATTCATCGCCATTCACCGACACAGTCGCCGAGTCAGACGAAGGCTTTTGCAGGTCTTTGCCAGCGGCAGCCATGGCACTTTTCCATGCGAGCTGTGAGCTGCCCTCTAATACGACTTCTCCTGCCTGAAAAGAAATCAAGGACTGCTGCGTATCGTCTCGATCCGCAGCAAAAGCAGGAGATGACAATAACTCCCGTTCCTTTTCCAGCTGCATGATTCGTTGTCCCCAGGCTGACAGAGCGGGGGCTTTTTGCTTTGCAACAGGTGGATTCTGGTTCTGCTGGCCGATTGGAAATGGGTCCGACAGCATCGCTGCCTGCTCAATAACAAAGGTTCCTCTGCCTACCGTCGATTCTACATACCCTTCTGCCAACAGCATATCGTATGCTTCGGCAACGCTGCCACGCGAAATTCCATACATCACAGCCAGATCACGACTGGAGGGCAGGCGCGTACCGCCGGCAAGGGAACCGTTAAGAATACCGTCCCGGAGAGCATGATACAATGCCAAATATTTATGATGATATTTTTGAATAGCACGCTGGTAAGCAACTGTAATATCCATTCCCAACTCCTTCAATTGGACTATTTATTTTCATTTAAATTGGCTCTTTTGATTAATCCATTTTCAACATAATCTGAAATGTATCGTTGGTCAATAGAAGGAAGGGGAGTAATTATGAGAAGAAAAGAATTTACAGTGGCAGAAGAAGAGGAAATAGAGCAATTTCTGAGTGAGGTCAGCTTCGGATTTTTAGGTCTGAACAGCGAGGATGGTTTTCCGCGTGTGGTTCCCTTGAATTTTGCTTACGGGAATGGCGTTTTTTATATTCATGGCAGCCGTGTTGGAGAAAAGATGGAACGGATGAAGGAGGACAACCGGGTCACATTTTCCGCCGCCAAGGAATATGCGCTGATTCCGTCGTATTTTACGGACGAGCATATGGCATGCCCGGCGACTGCCTTTTTTAAAAGCGTTACCGTGCGTGGTCATGCTGAACTTGTAGTTGAGCTGGAAGAAAAGGCAGCGGCATTTTCCATTTTCATGAGCAAGCTGCAACCGGAAGGCGGCTATGACACGATTGATGCCAGTGATCCTCGGTATGCTTCACGTCTGAAAGGGGTCGCTCTGATCAAAATCGTACCGGATGAATGGACTGCCAAGTTCAAATTCGGCCAGAATGTCAAAGGTCAGGAGCGTCAGCAGATTGTGGATGGCTTGCAAAAACGGGGGCTGGATGATGATCTGGCAACGATTGAAATGATGCGCAAATATTGTCCTCATCACTAACTACATTCCCGCTCTCGTTCATCGTCTAATGGGTTAATTATACTTTAGACCTTCTGTGTTAGGACTTTTGAAGGACGGGTATATATCATTCTCAAGCCCGTTGTTCTTACTGCAAAGGAACCTTATAATACGATAGATTTATGGAGTAAGGGGGCAAGACCGTGATGAGAGCGGGAATCAGAAGTCGGGAAAGTCGACGGTTGTTACTGGAAGCGGGGGCTGAAGAGTTCGCTCAGACGGGTTTTTATCAGACAAAGGTAAGTTCAATTGCGGCACGTGCAGGATTAACGCAGCCGGATTTTTATATTCATTTTGAAAGTAAGGAACAGATTTATGAGGAGCTTGTCGAGAGCTTCCGTGCTTTGGTGAACGAGACGACGCAAAGCATGAAGGTGGAGCCGGACCAGAGTAAAGCTGAGATTTTGAACCGGGGACAGGTATTTCTGGAAGCTATTTTTCGTATGTTGTCCAATAATCCTGCGATGACCCGGGTTGGGTTTTATCAGGCGGCTGACTCGGTGCGAATTAAGGCGGAGATGGCTGAGCATATCAAAAAGCATTTGCAGGCGGCACAGCGCTGGGGTTCTTGTCGTGAGGAGCTGAACCCTGAATTGACAGCAGAATGTGTCATCGGCTTGATTGAACGGTTGACGCTAACCCAATTGCTGCCTGGACGCGAAAGTCCATCTGTACTTGCCAAACAGGCACGAGACCTGCTGTATAACGGTATGCTGGCATCCGAAGGATAACGGAGCTACAGCATAAGGATCTATATTTAGGCAATAGGCACGGCATTTGTCCCTATCATGGATGACGGCACACGCATAGTATGCTCTTGTAAACCATGAAGGGAGGAATCACCATGTCTGGAATGGGCGCTGGTTATGGAGCTTTTACATCTATGGGAGCGATTCTGGTACTTTTCATTTTGCTTGTTATTATCACAAAAGCATTTTTCATCTAATTCTCAGCTCAAGAAGCTAATTCGGGCGAATTGCTATAATCAACGGAGAGGAGGAATTTGAGATGGGTGAAGTAGATAGAGGTTGTGGCTGTGGTGGTTACAACATGTGGACTTCCACTGGTGTTATTCTGGTTCTCTTCATTTTGCTGGTTATCATCACTCGTACCTTCTTCATCTAATGCTGTATTCATGGGTTTGAGCGCCGATGCCTCGGGTCTGTGACCATATAAAGCCATATAAGCCGGACCAGAACCGCCTTGAACAGAGGCGGTTTTTTTGTCTTTCTAAGTTAACGTTGACGTTAACGTTATATAGGCGTAATATTTATATATAAACTTTTTCATAAGGTAGGTGTCATGGTTACGTATAAAATTGATGAGGTCGCCAAGCAAAGTGGTCTGACAAAGCGAACCATTCGTTACTATGAGGAAATCGGTTTGTTGCCCTCCCCGCAGCGCAGCGAAGGTAATATGAGGCTGTATACGCAGGAGGATGTGGATTTACTTAGAAAAATAGTGAGCGCCAAGGAAGTGCTTGGTTTCTCTTTGCAAGAGCTGCAGCGCTACATGTCCGCAGCGGAGATGCTCAAGGGTCAACGGGAGGAATATCGCGAGCGTACGGATCATCTGCAACCTGCTGAGCGCCGGGCCATGCTGGTGGATATGGAGGTCACCCTGAACGAACAATTGGAAATGATGGAGGGGAAAATCAATAGCATCCGCATGCTCCAGACTGAGCTGGAGGATCTGCGGGTCAGGGTTCGTGAACGGAAGGCTCTGCTTGATGAGGAGCTTGGCAGCGACCCGTCATAACGAGGAATATGTACAATTAGATATGGAGGTCACATCATTCATGAGTTTTGAACACAGTTTACATGGTGAGTTAAAAATCCCTGATGAGTTGAAAAAACAGTCAGGCTTGCTGTCTCAGCCCAAAGCCGTCTGGGCGGTTGCTTTTGCCTGTGTTATTTCATTTATGGGTTTGGGCTTGGTCGATCCGATTCTTCCGGCCATTGCCGATCAGCTTCATGCCACTAAAAGCCAGGTGTCGCTGCTGTTCACCAGCTATAATCTGGTGACCGGTGTTGCGATGCTGATTACGGGCGTCGTGTCCAGTCGACTGGGTGTCAAATGGACGCTGCTGACCGGGATTTTGTTTATTATTGTATTTGCCGGACTGGGCGGCACCGCCAATACGGTAGGCGGAATTGTGGGCTACCGGGCAGGCTGGGGGCTGGGGAATGCCCTGTTTATTGCCACAGCGCTGTCTGCGATTGTGGGTCTGTCCACCTCGGGAACAGCCAAAGCCATTATTTTATATGAGGCTGCACTGGGTCTTGGGATTTCTGTCGGCCCCTTGCTGGGCGGTGAGTTAGGCTCCATTTCCTGGCGCGGTCCGTTTTTTGGTGTTGCTGCCCTGATGGTTGTAGGATTTTTGTTCATTACGTTTATGCTGCCTTCGATTCCGAAGCCTAACAAGCGCGGGTCGCTTGCCGATCCGTTCAAAGCGCTTAGTTATCCGGCCTTGCTCACGCTCGGTATTGTAGCGTTGTTATATAATTTTGGATTTTTTACGTTGATGGCTTATTCTCCATATGTCATGCATTTGGATGAGCATGGTTTGGGTTATGTGTTTTTTGGCTGGGGGATTATGCTGGCCTTCACCTCGGTGTTTGTAGCACCAAAGATTCAAGCGCGCTTTAGCGTGGTATCTTCCATTAGTAGCATGCTGACGCTGTTTGCCATTGATTTAGGCGTTATGGCGGTCGGGACGGTGGTAGGTTCGTCAGCAACGGTCATTGTCGCGGTGATTGCGGCGGGTGTTTTTCTGGGGATCAACAATACATTGATTACAACCGCTGTGATGCAGGCCGCTCCGGTAGAGCGCTCGACAGCATCTGCGGCATACAGCTTTATGCGCTTTTTGGGCGGTGCGATCTCGCCGTGGCTTGCCGGGAAGCTGTCAGAGTGGTACACAGCAGAAACTCCGTTTTATTTTGGTGCATTGATGGTGTTGATGGGTGTAGCAGTACTGATCGTACGCCGTCGACATATGCAAAATATTCAGGTCGATGTACACTAAGACTGAACCTCTGAGGGAGAAAGAGTATGAGCGAATACAAACATATTCTGGTCACGATGGATGGCTCAGAACACAGGAGGACATAAGTATGAGGCAGCATTTATTTATTGGTGGTGAATGGAAAGCAGCTCAAGCGTATACGACATTAAAATCACCGTATTCCGGGGAGGTTATTGCTGAGGTAGCAGAGGCGACAGCAGAGGATGCCCATGCTGCCATTCAGGCTGCATCTGATGCACGCGCCGGGATGCGGGCCATGCCAGCACATCAGCGCTCAGCCATTTTGGAAAAACTGGCTGACCTGCTGGAGGAGCGGCGTGATGAAGCTGCGCTTATCATTGCCCGCGAAGCGTCCAAACCATGGAAGGCTGCGCTGGCAGAGGTTGACCGGACGGTGCAGACCTACAAGTATGCAGCCGAAGAAGCCAAGCGGATTCACGGGGAAACGATCCCGCTGGATGCTGCACCGGGCGGCGAGGGCCGTATGGCCTATACGCTTAGGGAGCCCGTCGGTGTGGTGGGAGCCATCACCCCCTTTAACTTCCCGATGAACCTGGTCGCCCACAAGGTTGGCCCTGCACTTGCGGCAGGCAATACGGTCGTATTGAAGCCTGCCGAGCAGACCCCGCTTTCGGCTTACCTGATCGCAGAGCTGCTGGAGCAGGCCGGATTGCCTTCCGGCGCGCTTAACGTGATCAGCGGTGACGGCAAAACCATCGGTGACGTGCTTGTCACCGATCCGCGCGTCGGCTATATCACCTTTACCGGAAGTCCGGCGGTGGGCACGGAAATTCGCTCCAAGGCTGGCTTGAAGCGGGTTACGCTGGAACTGGGCTCCAACGCAGCGGTCATTATCGACCGTGACACCGATGTGGATGCGATCATCGACCGCTGTGTGAGCGGAGCGTTTGCCAATCAGGGACAGGTGTGCATCTCGATTCAACGTATTTACGTTGTTGATGAACTGTACGATACCTTTGTTGCCCGTTTTATCGAGGCGACGCAGCGGCTGAAAGTCGGCGATCCGCTGGAGCCGGACACGGACGTATCCGCACTCATTTCAGCCAAGGATGTCCAACGTGTCCGTGAGTGGCTGGATGAAGCGGTTCAAGCAGGTGCCAGAATCGCTCTGGGGGGACAAGCCAGGGGCTCTATACTGGAGCCCACAGTTCTGCTGAATGTGGACCCGACTTCCAAAGTGTCCTGTCGCGAGGTGTTTGCCCCGCTGGTGCTGATTCACCCGGTAAGCTCTATAGATGAAGCTGTAAGCCATGTGAACCATTCGATTTATGGCTTGCAGGCAGGGATTTATACCCGTAATATCGTGACTGCGCTGGATGCGGCGGACAAGCTTGAGGTTGGTGGTGTGGTGATCAATGACATTCCGAGCTTCCGTGTCGACCACATGCCGTATGGTGGTGTGAAGCAAAGCGGCACCGGACGCGAGGGCGTGAAATACGCCATGGAAGAAATGCTGGAGACCAAGCTGGTCATTATTAAAAGGTAAGCCGTTTCTTGCCATAGGGCAGCAGGCAGCCTTGTCTATGAAAAGACGTAAAAACGTAGATTCTAAAGCCTGTCTGATGCAGATATAGAGCATGAGCTATAAGTATGCCATCGCATTAGACAGGCTTTATTTTTCCTACCGCCAGCGTGATCGATGATACTGCCGTTTGCTCAGAGCGTGGTACCTGCTTTTATATAAAGTTGAACAAAGCACTTGCAAAGTGAAAAAGAATATAATATACTGAGGCCAATCAGTTAGTGATTGATCAATCACTAACAAAATCTATTTGAACATTCAAAGAATAATAAATCTACAACGTAGCACAATCCATTTTTTTATATTCATGTAATTGATCAATCACTAATTAATATACTAATGCCAAAATGGAGGGGAAAACCATGAAACATCTTATTATTTATGCACACCCATCACAAGAAAGCTTTAATCATGCGATTTTGACCACGGCGGTCGAGGGATTAAAGCAAAAAGGGCACGATGTTGTTGTGCGCGATCTCTATGCAATCGACTTTCAAGCTGTGGTTAGCAGCGGCGAGATCATTGGGGAAATCGGTGAAGATATTGTACGGGAGCAGGAATATTTGCAATGGGCAGAGGTGATCACCTTTATTTATCCGATTTGGTGGACGGGGATGCCAGCCATCATGAAGGGCTACATTGACCGCGTATTCTCCTACGGATTTGCATACAAATATGTCAATGGAGTGCAAATGGGGCTGCTCAAGGGGAAAAAGGCGATTATCCTCAATACGCAAGGAAAGTCACATGCAGAATATGCCAGCATTGGCATGGATCAAGCGCTTCGCTTGACGTCAGACAAAGGAATATTTGAATATTGTGGCCTTGATGTCTTGTATCATATATTCTTTGAATCAGTGCTCCAATCGGATGAGAATACACGCAAGGCTTGGCTTCACCAAATTGCAGACATGGCCAGCAAAGCGTAACAATAAGCCTCTTGTTGCCACTGTTTTTATAAATACCCATTCCGTTGTATAGGCCTCAAATTTATTTTTGCGCAAAATCGTCCTTCTATTTTCATTATCACAAGATACAAAGAACCACCGGATACAGGATCTCGCCTGCAAAAGCTCCGGTGGTTCTTTATGCCCAGTATGAAATTCTCGCCATGGACGTCCATGGTTTTTGTCGATTAGCTATGGTGACGCGTATCACGGTTCAAAAGTAGCTGTACATGATGAATCTCTGATGTAGACTATGTAGGGTAGCAAGCTGTAGTTATAGCATTTTTTTGAGCTGGGATATACGGGCTTGGGAGACCTCAAGTATTTTGGCATATTCGTGTTGTGCTGCATTGGGGTGCTTGTGCATTAATTCCTTCAGGCTATTGAGCATCTGTTGTGTCGATCGGCGCAGACGTTTGGGCTCCCTGTCAGAGCGATCTCTGGTGGCTAAAGTAGATTTGGCTGGCCTTATCATGGGACTAAAATTCGTACCGTTCTTTAAACTTTCAATACATTCCCCGCAAATAAAGCTGTCTCTAAAATAAGTCAGCTGCTCTGTTGAACCACACATTTTGCATGTCACCCCCGTATATTTTCGTAGGGCGAGAACACCGGTTTCCTCATCTACAAAAATCTCAACAGGATCCCCCACATTGTAATCCATGGAAATTCGCATTTCTTTGGGGATGACGATACGGCCTAACGCATCTAGGGGACGTGTCATACCTGTACTTTTCAAATGATAACCTCCTTTTTTTTATATCCTTATAATACTAAATGAAGAGGATGAAAAAGAATAGGCTTAGAGGAGCAATCGCATATATTAAGTAAATAATGGCGCCTGACGAAATCGAACGGATGAAGCACACAGCATATGCTTGCTTGGCAGCCGGTGGACAAGGCAGTGAGAAGAAGTATAAAAGGGATGGGCAGCAAGCCAATCCGATGGGCTGCTGTTCATCCCTTTAGTGTGTAGAGCAGCTTTACATGCTGTTTTGTGTCGCTCTCATGCCTTGCTGGTTGTTATTTCCATATTGTTGCATATTACCGCTGCCTGCATAATGCTGCCCAGTCATACCCATGTGTTGCGGAAAGCTTTGACCCATTTGGCTACCTGTACCATACGAGGATGGCTGCATACTGCGGGAGGCATAGTTATTGCCGAATCCGGGCTGAGTCATTTGGCTGCTGGAACGGATGGTATTTTCCAACTGATTACACAACTGAATAACTTGCTGGCATTGCTGCACAGCTTGTTGGTGGTGCTGGATTGCAGTTTGGATCATTTGAGCTGCATTACGTTCACGTTGCACCAGGTTTTCAAGACTCGACGCATTTTGTTGCTCCTGTTGCAGCAACTGCTGATACATGGCAGTTCCTTGCTGTGTTTGTTGTACCAATTGCTGCATAATTTGTTCACACTGATGAAGCTGTTGTTGTGGACCCATGGTGTTGTACATTGATCATTAATCTCCTTCGCCAGGTAGTTTTAGGTTTTAGAACCCTCATTTATTGTGGCGAAGGAAGACAATATATATGCACAATTTGGCTACAGGCTGGACACCAGAATAGACGTAAATTCCTCTAGGAATACACGATCTTCATGATCAAAACGGCCTTTTAGCGGGCTGTCAACGTCCAGCACTCCAATCAGTTTCTCGTTCTTGATCAGAGGAATAACGATTTCGCTATTGGAAGCAGCGTCACAGGCGATATGTCCTGGAAATGCATGCACATCGTCAATGACAAGCGTTCTCCGTTCTGCTGCGGCTGTACCGCATACGCCGCGTCCCAGTGGAATCCGTATACATGCAGGCAAGCCCTGGAAAGGACCAAGTACAAGCTCTGTGCCATCATAAAGATAGAAGCCGCTCCAGTTAACATCCGGCAGAAAATGACCTAGTAGCGCAGAAGCGTTTGCCAGATTGGCAATGGTATTGGATTCATCGTGAACAAGTGCCCGGAGTTGCCCGAGAACGGATTCGAATTGTTCCTGACGAGTGCCTTCGTAAGGGATAGCTTGAAACATGTAGAGTCCACGCTCCTAACATTAATTTTTACATAATCTGTTGTATAAACCACTAAAAATAGGTAATTATTCAAGTGACTTTTACCATTGGTTAATTAATTTAAGATATAACGATTGTATACATTCAGTCAAGAGGAAATCCACCTGTAGCCTTTCGATCATCTCCGTACTTTAAAGAAGGTTGTGTTTGTTGGAGGTGTATGCTTAAATGTAGCGTATATTTGTTGTCATTTTAATCTGGAAGGATGATTGGACATGTGTGCATATGCATGCAAGGGGCATATACCACCGCTGGAAAGCCAGCGTCTTCGCCTGCGAAGAATGGAAACCACGGATGCTGCTATGATGTTCATGTGCTGGTCTGATCCGGAGGTTCGCCGTTATTTGAACCTTTCCGGCATGTCTGGACGTGAGGATGCAGAGGATATGATTGAGCTGTTGAATGAACTGGCGAAGACGGAGGATGCACTGCGCTGGGGGATCGAGCTGAAGGAGAACGGGAAGCTGATTGGAAGCTGCGGCTTTAATTATTGGCAGACGGAGGGGGCTTATAAAGCTGAAATTGGCTATGAACTGGCCAAGCCCTATTGGGGGCAGGGCTACATGACCGAGGCGTTGCGGTTGGTGCTGTCATTCGGGTATGGCACGATACGGTTGAATCGGATGGAAGCATTGGTGGACCCGCGTAATACAGGCTCGCAAGCCTTGCTGTCCTCCATGGGCTGGACACAGGAAGGGCTGTTGCGACAGGTGCAGCATACATCTACAGGCTTTAAGGACATGCTCATGTATTCTTTACTGCATGAAGAGTGGCTCAGACTGGAGGCGAAACGAAATGCTGTTTCAGTATAACGGCGGGGCGTCGCTGTTGCACAGGCTGGGGCCATTAAGTAAGCTGATATGGGTGGGGTGCTTTAGTCTGCTGTCGATGGCATGGGATTCGACCCTGCATGAAGCGGCGCTATTGGCTGTACTGATCGTTGTGGCCTGGCTAGGCGCAAGGTTGACCTTGGTACGCCAGCTTCGGGTGATGTCGTTCCTGATTGGTGTGGGTATTCCGTATTTTATATTGTCTATTCTAGCGATTCGAGAAGGACATACCGTGATGTCCTGGGGACCGATTGGGATTACAACAGAAGGACTGGATATCGCGGGGGCGTTAACGCTGCGGATTTTTGTACTGTTTTTGGCTTCTTATATCTATCTCTCGACAACGGACCCCAGAGATTTTGTACAGGCCTTGAATCTGCGTTTGCGTGTTCCTTATCGGTTTGCGTTCGGCATTTCGGTGGCACTGACGTTTTTGCCTTTGCTGGAAGAGGAAGGACATACCATTATGGCGGCACGGCGGGTTCGTGGGCAGGAACCGCCACGAGGGCTGAGGAAGCGATTAGCCTATTGGAGCGGATATGCGGCTGCAGTGCTGGTGAATGCAGTGAGACGGGTCCAGCAGACTGCGCTGGCAATGGAGGGAAAAGGGTTTGGGGCATATGCGGATCGTACCTATCTTCGCGAACTGGGCAATGACCGCTTCGGCTACATATGTGCTGTGGTTGCTGTAATAGCTACGGCTGTTTTATGGTGGAGCTTATAAACACCAACCTCTTTTCCACCCATATTGTCAACTTTTTAATTAAATTTAGGTTGACAATATGGGTGCGGGTGAATACATTTATACAGTAGCAGCTTGTTCAGGAACCGGGGCTGTTACCTTAAACATGTAAATTATGAGAGGAGTTATGAAAATACATATGAAGGAATCTCGTGTTTTCGCAAAATTTACGACGCTGGATATCGTACTGATGGCGATGCTGGCGACGTTGAACGGCGTCATGACTGTTTATTTGTCACTGGTTAACAAAACGTTAAACAGTCTGGGAGGGCCTATCGCGACTTCCACTATTGTCGGACTGTATATGATATACGGTTTGCTGGCCTATTACATTATTCGCAAGCCGGGTACAGCGGTTATCGCTTATGCATTTGGCGCAGTGGTACAGTCCTTTATCGGCTCTGCTTACGGATTCGCTGCTATAATTGCGGCGGCTGTCTGCTATATGATCGTTGCTGAGCTGGTATTTGCCTTGTTGCGCTATCGACGCTGGAATTTGGCTTCGCTGATGCTGGCGGGTGGAGCTATGGTTCCGCTGTGGTTTATTGTGGCAGCCAATATGTTTGGCTATATGCATTGGGGCTGGAAGGTGCTGACGATTACACTGGTCGTGCGCATCCTCAGCGGTATTATCCTTTGTGGTCTGCTCACGAAAGTGTTGGGCGATGCCTTGAATCGTACGGGGCTGTTAAAACGATTTGAGCTGGGACGCGCTTCGCGTGCATAGCGATTATGATTCTGGATATAAAATAGCCGTGTCCTTGAAGGATTTTGGCTACTGTTATGATGATCAGGCGGAGCCGGCGTTACATGGCTTGACGCTGGACATTATGGTGGGTGAGCATGTAGCGATTGTCGGAGCCAGCGGAAGTGGAAAATCTACGCTGTGCCAGCTGCTTCATGGCGGATTGTCCCGTTCGGGCGAGGGCGAACGGACCGGGGAGCTGACCGTGTACGGGCTGGACCCCGACACGGCCGACCTGGCTGCTGTCGCCTCTACCGCTGGCGTCGTGCTGCAGGACCCGGATGCCCAACTGGTGCAGGGAATCGTCGAAGACGAGATTGCTTTCGGGCCGGAGAACCTGCGCGTGCCTCCGGCAGAAATTACGCAGCGTCTCACTGCTGCGCTGGAGGCCGTCGGCCTCGCTCCCGAGCGCGGCTCCTTCGTGCGCCACCTCTCGGGAGGCCAGCGCCAACGCACCGCTATTGCTGCGGTGCTGGCGCTGGAAGCGCCGCTGGTCGTGTTCGACGACGCAGCGGCGCAGCTGGACCCGCCGGCTGTACGCGACTTCGTCGGGCTCTGCCGGCGGCTCCATGCCGCAGGCCGGACGGTGGTCACCGCGTCCGGCCGCATGGACGATGCCGCGCGGGCTGCGCAGCGCGTCATCGTCCTGAAGGGCGGGACCGTGCTGCTTCAAGGCCCGCCGGAAATGCTGCTGCGCGAACATCGTGCGCAGCTGGCCGCCTTGGGGCTGCTCCCCTCTCCCGCAGGGAGGGGAGACGTGCCCCGTGAGCCGGGAGCGAAGCCCGGCTCGGCGGCTGGCCGCACAGGGCAGCCGTTGCTGGAGGTGAAGGGGCTGACCTTCACCTATCCCGGCAGCCAGCGGGCAGCGCTGGCAGGCGTGAGCCTTGCCCTTGCGCCCGGCGAACGAGCCGTTCTGCTGGGCGAGAACGGCTCCGGCAAAACCACGCTTGGCAAGCTGCTCATGGGCCTGCTGCCCGCACCCAAGGGGCGCATGTGGTGGGAGGGCCAGGATATGGCGAAGCTGCCCATTCACCAGCTTGCCACCGGGATCGGCTATGTGTTTCAGCAGCCGGAGCATCAGTTTGCAGCAGCAACGGTGTGGGAGGAATGCTTGTACAGTGTTCGCGTCAAGCTCGGTTTACGGACCGGAGAGCCGATTCCCGCCGCGTATGAGGAACGGGCACAGCGCTTGCTGACTGCCGCCAGGCTGGATCACAGACTGGATGCTTCCCCGTACCTGCTGAGTGGAGGCGAAAAAAGGCTTTTAAGCGTAGCAGCACAGTTTATCTTGCCGAAAAAACTGTACATTTTGGATGAGCCCACCGCCGGAACGGATTACGAAGGGGCGAACATTCTACTCCGTATGTGCGCAGAACAGTCTGCCGAAGGTGCAGCCTTCCTGATCATCACCCACGATATGCAGGTAGCCCAAAGCTTTTCCAGCCATGTTCTGCGCATGGAAGAGGGGCAACTCTATAAAATGGGAAATAGTGGGATTTATCATACGATTACAGTTGACAAAAATTGAGTGTATGTTAGACAATAATATGTACATCGCATACAACAGGCGGCCTATACAGGCCGCCTGTTTACCATTATGTAGTGTGGGTAATATTGATCTGTGCAGGCGAATCGCACAGTACAACACAGTTCATACAAGGAA